>JAFGQB010000095.1 GCA_016935915.1 Spirochaetota bacterium | reverse complement strand
TTGATGCTATCCATATAAATATCCAAAAATGTAATTATCTTTTATAGTTTTAAAATTTTTTTTATAAAAAGGGGCTAATGGGACAGACAATGAGTATGTTTAATAATTTCAAGTTATGTTTCAAACTCTTAAGAAAGTCTTATAAATTTTGCATAATGATGTTTTTTTTTGGCTTAAAAAAACTTTCGCTAAATAAAGCTTTCGAATTATCATTTTAATTGAAGTTTAAAATTTTTAAAAAAAAATTTTAAATTAATTTGATTAAAAATAACTTAATTAAAATATTATTCTTGAAAAAAAACATAAAATAATTTAAATTTTATAATTGTTATAGGTTGATATATTAATGTATGCTTAATGTGATTACTTGGTTTTATGAAAATATGACTAAGCGGGCAAAATGAATTTTATAAAAAAGAGTGTTGTTTTTATTTTATTAATATTTATACAATTACTGATTTTTTCATCAGACAGTACGGGAAAAGAATTACAGTATAAAGAATTTGAAAATAGCAGAAAAGTCATTGATTATATTGAGGTACATAAATGAAAAATGATGAAATCATTGAATCTGCAAGGAAAAGATTTGATGAGCAGCTTCATACAGTTGGTTATAAGGCAGTACATTCAGACTCTGAACATTTGAAAAATTTAATTGAATTATTTGATATAAAAAAAAACAAATCGTATCTGGATTTAGGAACAGGCAACAGCTACATTGCTTTTGAATTGACTCAAAAATTTCAAAATATCACGGTATACGGATTGGATATTGCTAAAAATTCAACAGCCAAAAATAATATAATAAAATTGAATAAGGGATTAAAAAATATATATTTTGATTGTTTTGGTGGAGTAGATTTCCCTTATAATGATAAAATGTTTTATGGCACAATTTCAAGATATGCATTCCATCATTTTCCGAATATCAAAAAAACATTGAGTGAGTTAAAAATTTTGATAGAAAATGGAGGTTTTTTTATTCTTTCGGATCCTTTAACTTATGATAATGATAAGGAAAATTTTATAGATGAATTTCAGTCAATGATTCCGGACGGTCATGTTCATTTTTACAGAAGGGAAGAAATTGATAATTTGTTTAAAAAGTATGATTTTACCACAGAAAAGGAATTTTATAGTTTCATTAGATTTCCCAGAAAGATGAATGAAAATTATAAAAAATTAATCAATAAAACATGCGGGAAAATTCTTGATAAATATCAGCTGGGAATTAATGATGATAAAATATTCATAACAGTAAAAGTTATGAATATTTTATTCAGGCATCTGTTTTAAGCTGCTTAATTATGTCGCAAACTCTTACGCTTTGTGATGTTTTTGGGACATATACTGCTGGTATTGAATTCATGTTGTCATAATTATTTACATGGAGGAGGCGGATTATGGCGTCTTTCTATATTTACAATGGTCAGACAACTGTTAAAAAGGAAATTTCAAAAGATAACAGTCAACTGAGCGTCCCTTTATGGAGGATAAAATGAAAACTATTCGATTAAATTTTATTCTTATAATTCTATTTATTACCTGTAATTTATTTTCACAGGATGATTTGATATTATTTAAAATATACGATCTGGATTCAAATGAGTACTTAAAGCCTGAAAATAAAAATAAGCTACAGTTTATTTTTTATGTATTGCTTAATACGGGAGAGCATTATTCCCATAATCTTGGAGGATTAACAACAAATAAAGTTTATGTTCATAAGGACGGGCACGGGGAAGCTGTGTATGATAAAGACGGGAAGCTGGTAACTGACAGCCGAAATCAGGGGAGTTATAATTTTTATCCAGCTCAAACTGCTCCGCTTGAACATTTTTCTGCAGATACATTGCTCTGGATTGTCTGGGGCAATGCGAAGGAAGATCCATCTACTAAGAAAGAAAGGATAGAGGCTTATGCAAAAGATTTTCTAGACGGCTGTTTTATTGTAATATCGAACTGGGGTAAGATGGAGGAACTGCCTGAAAACATTGTTAAAAATGAGATGCAGAAAAATACCCTTAATTTTTTCTTGAAAATTTTAAATGGTCCGGAGTTTAAGGAATATAAGTTTGACGGGATGGATCCATGGATTAAAAATCAGGACGATCTTAATAAATTTGAAGATAAAATTAAAAAGAAATTAGTCGAATATCTGAATAAATGACTTGATTTTTATTATATGAGGATAATATATGATAAAAAAATTTATTTTTATAATATTTACTGCATTGATTGCAAATATAATGCTTTATTGTGATGAAAATGTGAATTTAATTGAATTTGTTAAAAATAATAATATTGATAAGGTAAAAGAATATTTAAACCAGAAAGCGGATGTTAATGCTGCCGATAAATACGGGCAGACTGCATTATTTTTTGCCTGCAGGCTGGGATTTTATGATATAGCCGAAATCCTGGTGAAAAATGGCGCTGAAATAAATATTAAAAGTGAAAACAGAACTCCGTTGGTCGAAGCAATCGAAAAAAATCATTTTAAAATCGTCAAATTATTAATTGACAATAAAGCTGATGTTAATTTACTTTACAGCTTTTATAATCTTACGGCATTGCATCCGGCAGCCAGAATGGGAAATTTGGATATAGTTAAATTATTAATAGATAATAAGGCTGAATTAAATACCTGTGATAAACGTGGAGATACTCCGTTGTTTAATGCTGCCTTTAAAGGACACTTGGAAATCGTGAAGCTTTTGGCCAATAATAGAGCGGAATTGAATATTAAGGGATTCAATAATGAAACGGTATTGATGCAAGCATGCAAAAGAGGACATTTGGAGATTGTAAAATATTTAATAGACAATGGAGCTGATTTTTATCCTGTTAATAATTTGAATTACTCTGCTTTGACTTTTGCTGCTTTGAACGGTCATATTGAGATCGTAAAATATTTGATGGACAAATATAAAAGCGTGGAATTGGTTTCAATAATTGATAAAAACTGTGTTTTGATTGAAGCGTCAGCCAGCGGCAATATTGAGATAGTTAAGTTGTTATTGAATAAAAATATCAATGTTAATTCAAGGGATCACTGGGATCGGACGGCTTTAATCAAAGCAGCGGAAAAGGGGCATTATGAGGCAGTTATATTATTGATAGAAAAAAAAGCTGTAATCAATGCCAGAGACAAGGATAATTGTACGGCGCTTATTGAAGCATCTAAGATCGGTAATTTCAACATTGTTGAGATACTGGTAAAAAACGGTGCTGATGTAAATATGGCTGAAACCGGAGGAAGAACCGCTTTAATTGATGCTGCTCTTGAGGGAAATTATGATATTGTCAATTTTTTAATTGAAAATGGTGCTGATGTGAACAAAAAGGATTTTTTAAGCATCACGGCATTGATGGAAGCGTCCGGAAATGGACATCTGGATATAGTAAAATTACTTGTTAAAAACAAGGCTAAAGTCAATGTAAAATCTTATGACGGAAGTACAGCTTTGATTCTGGCAATTGAGGGTAATTATAAGGAAGCAGCGCAATTTTTAATTGAAAACGGTGCAAATATAAAATATCTTGAAAAATATAAAAATCAAAATCGTGATATGTATTTCTATTTAATGAAAATGATTGAGCTTTCCAAAAAAGCAGGGAAGGGAAAAACATTTAAAGATTAAATCAATCGGGATCAGGCAAAGTACAAAAAGATCGCCTGCCGCATTATGATCACCAGTGTCTCGGCTTTTTGGGTCTGGGCGGTCTGGGTTTAATGATAATTGCTTTTTTTGGTCTTTGTTTTTTCTGCTTTACTATAATCATTTTTTTCGGCGGCGGATTATGTCGCTTTTCTACATGGACAACAGTCAGACAGCTTTCAAAAAAGAATGTACCTAAAAAAAGAGCCGTTATAAAAATCGCGGTTTTCTTTTTCATATAAAATCCTAAAATTTTACTTTACTTATTATAGGATGTCTTAAAATTAATATTTATCATATTATATAAAAAATAAATTTTTTTTCATATATGTATTTCGGTATGTTTCAGCGAAGAATTTTTCCTGATTTTTTATTACGGCTTTTTTAGGTGCTGAAGACTTTCGCGAAACGCTTTTTTCTTACAAGTAATAAAATTTCAAATTTAACTATTAATAGAGGAATATAAGAGCCTTCGGCTTTATATTCCATATCTTGTCTGACTTTTTTTTAATTACTAATTGTATTAATGGAATTATTTTAGGTCTAAGATTTCCAGGATCAGAGCTAAAAATTTTTAAAAAATTATGTATTTAAAAATGGAGTTGTTTTAAATAAATTAGAATTAGATTTTTTTGCTATAATTGCAAAGCCAATGCATTAACCAAATATCTTGGTACAACAGTCGATATAAAACTGTGATCCTTCAATTTTTTGATAAAAAAAGCCCTCCTAAACAAATTTATTGACGTCTTCTAATAAAACACACACACCTCCTCACACAGTCCATATACCCAAACAACAATACTTGCACACTGGCGACATTGCTGGCTCTTCAAACCCCCATTACGCAGTCTCCGTAGAGCGATAGTCTTCTGCGCCAAAAAAACAAAGCTTACGTTTTTTATTACGCAAAAGACTGACGCGGGGCGTGTGTAATAAATAATTATATTTCAAAAATTAATAATAATGTTATAATAACTCATTAAATACAAGATCATTATGAACAATAAAAACAACTTAAACAAAACTGTAATTTTCAGCAGTATAATTCTCATAATAATATTGTTGTTAACCGGAGTATTATTAAGTTTATTGATTGCATTGTTATTGAACCGCTTTTCATTAAGACTCTTGAAGATATCAAGCATAAATTCTGTTTTTTTAAGCATAGGTCTCTTTTTAAATTATTTCTTCATAAATACCCTTTATAAAAAAGTTAACAAGTTCATACTTGGTCTGCTTTCTTTTTCACTATTGTCCGGTATATCGGTAGTGGGATTTATCTACCTGTTTTTAATTGAACCTCTGTTTTTTTTTTACAGGGGAAATGTTCTTTTTACATACCTGTTCATCAATTTTTTATTTATCATTATATTGTCCGTAATAACAAACGGCTATATTTTTTATACAAACAGGATTATCGAGATAAATAAAATGCTTAACGATGAAACCGAGCTGAGAAAAGAGATAGAGGAAAAGCTTTTACTGTCAAATCTTAATCCTCATTTTTTGTTTAATTCGCTGAATCTCGTCATATCGCTGTTAGGCGACAAAAAAATGGCGGAAGAGGCTGTATTAAATCTATCTGATATTTTGAGATACAGTACAGATGCAGATCCTTTGACTTTTATTGATTTAAACAAAGAGGTTGAAGTCGTTAAGAAATATCTCTGGCTTCAGAAGTTAAGATTCAATGAAAGACTTGAATATTTCGTTAACTGTAATACTGACGGTAAAATACTTCCCATGATTCTGCAGCCATTAATTGAAAATTCCATTAAGCATAACATGAGCAAAGTGAAAAAATTAATAATCACACTTAATATATATAAGGAAGATACTTCAATAATAATAGAAATAAATGATTCTGAAAGAAAAATTAAAGAAGAAGACATGGGAAAAGGCAAAGGATTGCTGATAACAAAAAAAAGAATTGAAATTATAAACGGAAGTTTTATAATCATAGACGGAGGAATAATAATAAAATACAGGTTATGAAGGCATTGATTGTTGATGACGAAAAACATGCAAGGGAGAGGCTCTCCGGCCTTTTAAAAGAGCTTGATTTTTTCACGGAATATTTTGAAACTGAAAATGCAGATGAAGCCGTGAAAATTATTTTAAAAGAGGATATATCTGCCGCCTTTTTTGACATTAATATGCCCGGGCAGTCGATTTTTGAAGTTTTAAAAAAAATGAAAAATCCTCCGGTGATCATTTTCCATACTGCTTATTCGGAACATGCGGCAAGGGCATTTGACGTTGAAGCGGTTGATTATCTGTTAAAGCCGGTTAGCATGGAACGGCTTATTGCCTGCGTTGAAAAGATCAAAAGAGCAATCGGTATTAAAAAAAGCAGTCATAAAAAAGATAGCAGGATAAAATTCCTTCAAAAAATAGCTGCAAAAAAAGAGGGAAGGATAATATTGATCAATATTGAAGATGTCATAAAGATATCAAGCTTTGACGGATTGACTTTTGCGTTTACAAAAGATCAGAAATATATGCTTGACCGCTATCTGAACTATTATGAAGAAAATCTTGACTGTGAGAAATTTTTCAGGATCAACAGGACTGATTTAATAAATTTAAAATTTATCAAAAATATACATCCGATGTTCAATGGAAATTACATTATAGAGCTTGAGAATGGGGATCAATTGAACTTATCCAGAAGGAAAAAAAGTGAATTTAAAAAAATATACCGCTTAACCTGAATAACAAGCCGCTCATCTTTTATTATTACCGTTTAAATAATTTAAATTTTATTTAATATATTATCATGTTAGAAATTCTGCATGATTTGAAAAAAAATCTAAAGGAGATTTATATGTACAAGAGAATTTTAATTTTATTTATTCTTTTTATTTTTACGGCAGGCAGTATATTTTCGGCAGTATTGAAAAAAGAAGAGATGAAAATAATCGAGAACGGGGAATTTAATGATGATTATTTTGCTTCATCAAATGATATTGAATTCAACGGAAAAGCAGACGATCTATTCACGCTCGGCAGGAAAATTGTTTTTAACGGTTCAGTAAAGAACAGTTTTTACAGCCTTGGTGAAAAAGCCCTGGTTAACGGGGAAGTAAAAAATAATTATTTCGGGGTAGGAAGGACGATCACCATAACAGGTAAAATTGAGGGAACAACATTAATTGTCGGACAGGATGTTGTAATTGAAAAAGATGCTCTGATCAATGGAGCAGTTTTTACAGTTTGCCAGGGGCTGGAAATAAAAGGTACGCTTAATTCTGATCTTTATATGACAGGAGCTTCACTTGATATTGACGGAAAGATATACGGCAATGTTAAAGCTGCAATCGGCGAGATCAATCTCTATGACAATGCATTAATAAACGGCGATCTTTTATACATGACGCAGGAAGAAAGGAATATTGACAAAAATAAAGTTAAAGGAACAATAGTGTTTAAAAAGGAAAACATTAAAAAGATGCCGAAAGACAATGATGTAAAATTAAGCATGTATCCGTTTGCTTTAATAACAGGTTTACTTAAAACTGTTATTCTTCTTATCGGCGGATTGCTTTTGCTGCTGTTTCCGGTTATGAAAAAGGTAAACAATGCTCCGGTAGATAAAAATATGTTCTTATATTCGGTCTGGGGTCTTATACCGTTTTTTATCTATCCGATTTTGATAATCGTACTCTTTGTGCTTGTTGTTACAATACCGTTTGCATTTTTAACCATAATGCTGGGGCTTCCTCTGTTATTCCTTGCAAATGTTCTTGGAGTGGTAATGATAGGAAAATGGCTGTTCAGACTTTTTAAATTCAAAAGTGAAAACCGTTTTCTTTATTTTTTATTCGGCTTGATACCGTTTGCAATATTATCAATGATCCCTTTTATCAATATATTGATAATGATCTTCTTTGCAAGTACAGGCTGGGGATTATTGCTTGAAGGTATTTTTCAGAAAAAGATAGCTGAAACATAAAAATCTTTATAATTTTTTCACTTAATTTAGCCGTTAGGATTCCGGCAGGACAACTCGCCTGGATCTTAACGGTTTTTTTTTGCGAAAAAGACTTTCGCTATACCGGGGCAGGCGCTTCTTCCTAAAAATTATTAAATATATTTTAAATTTTTTCTTGACAAATCCGATGATTTTATTATAAATATATATATATAGGAATTAAAATGAAGTCCGTAATAAATTCAAGAAATTTTTTATCTCTATCTAATCTCGTTGTCTTATTAGTACTAGTGGTCTTATTATGCTTAAATAAAAATGCGGGATAGGGATAAAACTATTATGGATTTAAAAAAGCCATCCCGCAGCGGATGGCTTTTTTATTGTCCATTGGATATTTTATTATAAAAGAAGGAGGATTATTAATGAAGAAATTAAGCGGAGCAGAAATATTGGTGGAAGCTTTGAAAATGGAAAAGGTTGATATAATATTCGGATATCCGGGGGGTGCAGTTATTCCGTTATTTGATGTATTATACTCTGCAAAGGAGATTAAATTAGTATTGACGCGGCATGAACAGGCTGCTGTCCATGCCGCAGACGGATATGCAAGATCAACAGGGAAAACAGGGGTAGTAATTGTTACATCGGGACCCGGAGCCACAAATACAGTGACAGGTCTTGCAACTGCAAACTTTGACTCAGTTCCTATTGTTTGCATAACCGGACAGGTACCTACATCAATGATAGGAATAGATGCATTTCAGGAAGCGGACATTACAGGTATAAGCAATGCAGTAACAAAGCATAATTATCTCATACATTCGGTTGAGGATGTTGCACAGACAGTTAAAAATTCTTTTTATATTGCTAATACCGGAAGACCCGGACCTGTGGTAATAGATGTACCCAAAGATGTATTATTGGCAAAAACAGATTTCAATTATGATAAGGATATTAACTTGAGAGGTTATAAGCCGCACATAAAAGCGCATATTAATCAGCTGAAAAATGCAAGTGAACTTATTGAGAAAGCAAATAAGCCGGTGATAATTGTAGGAGGCGGTGCAATAATAAGTAATGCTGCTGATGAGGTAAAAAAACTTGTTAATAAATGCGATATTCCGGTTACTGCTACACTTAACGGTTTAGGATGCATAGAGTATGACAGTGAATATTTTTTAGGCATGCATGGTATGCACGGGACAATTGCGGCAAATCATGCGATACAGGAGTCGGATTTAATAATAGCAATGGGTTCAAGGTTTGATGACAGGGCTACAGGCAAACTTGCAACTTTTGCACCCAATGCAAAGATAATACATATAGACATTGACAGTGCAAGCATTAGTAAGAATGTTAATGTAAATGTACCGGTTGTTGCAGATTTAAAAGAAGCTTTGAAAGACTTGCTTCCGATCTTGACCGAGAAGAAACATACAGAATGGATGAAAAGGATTAAAGAATTAAAGAATATGACACATGAAATACCCAGGAGAAAAAATAGAATAACCGCAATAGAAGTATTTGAAGCAATAAATAAAACCGTACCAGATGATACCATACTTGTAACGGATGTAGGTCAGCATCAAATGTGGAGCGCATTATATTACAAGTTTAAGTTTCCAAGGACATTATTGACATCAGGAGGATTGGGAACTATGGGATACGGTTTTCCTGCAGGGATCGGCGCCCAGTTTGCTAATCCTGATAAGAACGTACTTATAATTTCAGGTGACGGTTCTTTTCAGATGAACATTCAGGAGCTTGCAACAGCAGTGATCCATGAACTGCCTATAACTATATTGATAATGAATAACGGATATCTGGGCATGGTAAGACAGTGGCAGGAGTTGTTCAATGAGTCCAGGTATTCTTCAACATGTTTAATGAGATGTATAAAGGATCCTAAAAAATGCAGAGGAACTGAAGGAGAATGTTTTAAACTGATACCTGATTTTGTAAAAGTTACTGAAGCATACGGAGGAAAAGGTACAAGGGTAACTAATCCGGATGAACTTGAAAAAGCATTAAAGGAATCAATCAAAGACAGAACAGGTCCTTACATAATAGATGTAATAACAGAGAGAGAAGAAAATGTATGGCCAATGGTTGCCTCTGGTGCCAGTCTTGAAGATATGATGAAAGGAGGAATGACTTTATGAGATATTTATTATCATTAATAGTTGAAAATAAGCATGGTGTTTTGGCAAAGATATCACAGGTAATTACCGGCAGAGGCTATAATATAAGCACCTTATCTGTCGGACCATCGCATGATGAAGATACATCAAGAATGGTTTTAGCTTTTGACTGTGAAGAAAAAATAATTCAGCAGGTTGTTAAACAATTGAATAAACTGATTGATGTAATCAAGGTTTTTTTAATTGATGAAAATAACAGCATAGAGAGGGAACTGGTTTTAATTAAAATTGCGAGGAAAAAGGAGACCGAGGAGAGTTTGTTCAGATTGACTCAGATTTTTAATGCTAAAATCATTAATGTCAACCATAAGACATTCAGTATTGAACTTACTGCTCAACCGAAAATTATTAATAACTTCATTGATAATATCAGGGCTTTTGGCATACAGGATTTATTAAGAACTGGACCTTTGGCTATTTAATAAAATATTTAGGAGGATTTTATGGACATGATTAGAATTTTTGACACCACTTTAAGAGACGGGGAGCAATCTCCGGGCGCTTCAATGAATTTGCATCAAAAACTTGAAATTGCTAAAGCCCTTGAAAGATTAGGAGTTGATATTATAGAAGCAGGATTTCCGGTTTCATCTAAAATTCAGTTTGATGCTGTTTATTCAATTGCAGAACAGGTAACAACACCATATATAGCAGGATTAGCAAGATGTGTTCAGAAAGATATCGATGCTGCTTATGAATCTACAAAACCGAGTAAAAAAAGAATGCTTCATATTTTTCTTGCTACATCTGCTATACATATGCAGTATAAGCTTAAAAAAACCCCGGATGAAGTGATTAAGACAATAGAAGAATCGATGATATATTCAAAGAAATTATTTGATCATATAGAATTCAGTCCGGAGGATGGATCAAGGACTGAATATGATTTTCTTGTGAAAGTCGTTAAAACAGCAATAAAACATGGTGCAACTTCTATAAATATTCCTGATACAGTAGGTTATGCTCTTCCTTTTGAGTTTGGAGAATTAATATCCAAATTGATAAGAGATGTGCCTCAGTTTAAGGATAAAAGTGTTTATCTTTCCGTGCACTGTCATAATGATCTTGGTTTGGCAAATGCCAATGCTGTATCTGCTGTTGCAAACGGAGCAACTCAGGTTGAAGCAACAATAAACGGCATCGGAGAGAGAGCAGGTAATACCGCAATAGAAGAGTTTGTCATGACTTTGAATACGCGGAAAGATCTTGTGAATAAAAAGACCAATATTAAGACTGAACTATTGTACCCAACCTCAAAGCTTTTAACACATTTGACCGGTCTTGTTCTTGCAAGAAATAAACCTATTGTCGGAGAAAATGCTTTTATGCATGAATCCGGGATTCACCAGGATGGTGTTATAAAGCATAAACAAACCTATGAAATAATGAATCCCAGCATGATAGGAAGGGATTCTGATACTCTGGTTTTGGGAAGGCATTCGGGAATGCATGGTTTTAAGAAACAACTTGAAAAACTAGGTATAGTTTTTAAAGATCAGGATCAGTTTGATAAGGCATTTCAGAGATTCAGTGAATTAGCTGACAGGAAAAAAGAGGTATATGACGATGATCTTCTGGCAATATTGAGCGATATGATTGACAGGATTCCTGAAGGTTATATAATGGAATATCATAATGTTAATTCCGGAAATACCATAATACCAACTGCCACGGTAAGATTGAAAAAAGGTGATGAAGTCTATAATTCAGCAAGCACAGGTGACGGACCTGTTGATGCAATATTTAAGTCAATTGACGAAATAACCGGTATTCAGACAAAATTAAAGGAATATATTGTAAGAGGAGTAAGCTCAGGTAAAGATGCCCAGGGAGAAGTTCAGTTGTCGCTTGATATCAATGGCAAAAATTTTAACGGAAGGGGCTCTTCAACAGATGTCATTGAAGCAAGTGCAAAAGCATATTTAAATGCAATTAATAAATTTTATTTTGTAAATAAAGAAGGCAACGGAAAGTGATAATGCTTATCTTATAAAAAAGCCATCTGTTTCAAGGATGGCTTTTTTTATTAATAATTAAGATATAAAATCCCTAGGGAAAAAAGATGCGACCATGATCCTACTTTAAACTTTTTTTTCAAGAGTGCAGTTTTAAGCTCATCAATACTTAATTCTATTAATTTTTGTTCCTCAAGATCATCGGATTTTTTTTTAGAAACTTTTTTTATATCCTTTGCAATGAAAAGATGACCTGTACCTGCTCCTTTGTTTCCGCATTGAATATATGAACCGAGATTTATCCATTCATAGGATTTATAACCGATCTCTTCTTCCATTTCGCGTTTTGCTGCAGAAAGGGGGTTTTCTCCGGGATCTATCATTCCTGCAACCGGAGCAAGAGTTGTTCCTTTGATTGCATATTTGGTCTGCTGAAAACAAAATACTGTCTTTTTGTCTGTTACAGGCATTACAAGGACAAAGTCATTTGAAATGACCCACGGCCATTTTTCTATGATTTTACCGTCCGGGAGTTTTATTGTGTGTTCTTCAACTTTTAGATATTTTCCGTGATCTAAAATAGTTTCTTTTTTTAATGTTTTCCATTGTTTCATGATTTTACCTGATTTTTATTTAAATTATTGTTTTTGAAAAAATTTTATCATATTATAAATTGTAGTGTTTACCGGAACTGACAGATTATATTTATTCCCTAATCTTAATATTTCTCCGTTAAGAGCATCAATCTCCGTTTTCCTTCCAGAACGCAGGTCCTGAAGCATTGACGATTCGTGATCTTTTGTCAATTTGATCAATTTATTATAAAAAATTTCTTTGTATTCATCAGCAGTTTGCCAGTGTGTCTTATATTTGCACCTTTTCAACACCCAAAATATTTCATCTATAACAGCATTCATTATTTGCCGTGATTCAATATGTTCACCTAGTATACCGTAAGGCACCCGAAAGATCGCACCCAATGGATTGAGTGAGCAATTATAGAGCATTTTTGCCCAGATGTCCCTGTTTATATCTTCAACTGCTATACAAGGGATGTCTCCGTTTGAAATAGCTCTGCATACAGGTTCAATTTCTGCAATTGATTTTTTAAACAGTGATCCCATATGAATAGCATCGGCATGGACTGTAATATTCACATGATTAAGTTGAGGTCTGATAAAACCTGTGATCACTCTTGCATTATAGATCATACTTTTTGAAAATTTCTCACCGAAAATTTCCGCATTGCCTGAGCCGTTCTGGAACAATATGATTTTACATGTTTTATCAAGTTTGTTATTATTTTTTAATATATCATCTGCGGTTGTTTTTGAATCGTATGATTTTACCGAAACAAGTATATGATCATATTTTTTATTGTCAGGGATTTCATCCATCGAGGAGTAAACCGATAATTTTTTGGGTAAAACCTTAAAATCACCGAAAATTCCAGATCGTATTAGCCCTTTGCTTTTTAATGCCTTGCATGTTTCAGGTCTTGTTAATATATCCGGTTTTTGACCATCTTTATATAAACAGGAAGCAATGCCCAGTCCGACTGCTCCTGCTCCGTAAATTAAAATACGCATATGATTTTATAATATACAAGATTATTTATGTCAATGGGAAATATTCTTGGTATAATTTTATACATTGCTGAAGGCAGAACTTACGAATTTTTTTTGCGCTTAAAAACCGGGGGTAAAGCCTACTTTCAGGATGTTTATAACATTATTTTTTTATATTTTAAAAATTAAAACTTATTGCTAAACCAAGGTCATTTTTATTTATGAAATTATAATAAATATTGAAATTTAAATTGATTATCTTATTTTTTTTAATTTTTTTCATTTTATGTTTAGATACCTGCTGAACTATACTGAATGGAACCAATATTATACTATTAATTAAGTACATTAATCCCGCTGTCAGAATATTTTCAGGAGGAATACCTTCATTTATACCTTTTACATTATTTATCTGTAATGAATAAAATATTAATTGTAGCACTCCGCTTGTAAAATAACATGAAGATGAAATATAAGCTCCTACAGTTGGTATTGCAACCAATGGATCAATGAGAAGTAATTGAAGCACAAAAAAAAGTGTATTATTTAATATTACATTATCTGTCAATGTATTATTTAATGAAGAATCAATCATCTGATAAATATAGCATGTGGATGTGTAAGTTATTGTATAACCGATTGAAGAAAAATACATTGACCAGTATAAATTATGCCATGCTTTGTATTTATCTGAATTAGTATTTTCTTCAGTATAACAGTTAACTGAAAGTATTATTAAAAAAAATAATATTATGACTTTTTTCATTATTATTTCTTTATATATTTATAGGTGCCATATCATTAAAAACACTGAGCAGGCATAAAATAATTTATACCTGCTCAGTAATTAAAATTTATTATTGAGCATTTCTGGCTACTCTCAAACCGACGTTTTCCTTGGGATATAGTTGTATCAAATCATATCTGAAGCGAATTTGAATCCTCTCACTTCTTGCAAAGCTGCTGAATTGTGGAAAACAGCTTTTTGCTACAGATTGTGTTGGACTAAAGTAATCAATTGGCCCACGATAATTTATTTGAGGAGTTGTCGGAATTGAATAATCCGGTCCATTCAATCTGTCATAACATACTTCCACTACATTCCCAGACATATCATATATACCTAATTGATTAGGTAATTTTGTGCCAACATATGTTGACTTGTTCACGCCTGTGGTGCACCATGAGGTTCCGTTCCAATATTCATGGTAAACAGCAACTGCATCATTAGCTTCTTTTCCGTCAGGGATACCGTTTAGGTTTATATCATTGATATCATTATGATATGTAGCTGCACCTGATGCATAATTTAAAGGAGTCCAATTTGTACCGTCCTGATATCTTGCGGCAAATTCCCATTCTCCTTCAGTTGGAAGTCTAAAACCGTTGTTATTAAAATTGCATTTATAAAAATCTGATTTAATAGATGATTTAGCCAATTGCCCGTCATAAAAATCAGTAAAACACGGTGTCAGACCTGACATCTCGCTGTAAGCATTACACCAGACTACCATATCTGGAGTATAAATATAGTCGACAGGTTTATATTTTGTTGTTTCATTTGGAGGATCCCCATAATCATTATAATCTAAAGGGGAACCTAACATTTTAAAAGAATAACCATGATTCTGTGCCCATATTCTGACAGTATACCAGAGTTCATAAGTTACTTCATATTTCCCGATATAATAAGGAGATATTGTGTTTTCAAAAGTATCCAGCTGCATTAAAGTTCCACCCGAGACATAGACCATATCTCTGTAGGCTATGTTTGACGGTACCATATCTATAAAATAAGTAGCAACTACAGTTTCACTATCATCCCATCCTGTTTTAAATGCATAGGCTTTTATGGTTTTGCATATGTCTATTGTGAAAGTATTGCCTATTAGAGCTGTATCGCTGGTTTTTGGATCAGTACCGTCAGTGGTATATTTTATAGTTGAACCTATTGTTCCGCAGCTTATATTTATTGTCTGTGCCGATGTATAAGTTCCGCTGTTTGGTGTTATTATGGGTGTTTTGACCTTTAATTTATATTTTTGACTGGTTATACAGCTTAAAGCACAACCCAATTTATAAGCACAGGCAGCTATATTCATGGATTTATCAATCAATATAGTGTCGCCTTCGATGGCTGTTGGACTAAAGGTTGGATCTGTATCGTCAGTTGTATATTTGATGTATGCATCTTCAGTTATAGTAGAGATTTTGCATATAAATTCTTCTTGATGATTTAAAATTTTGGGTTCAATTGTTGGAACATCTGGCTGATAAGAATAATTTCTGATTATTGTTTTACTGTCAGACCATCCATTTTTAAAAGCATAAGCTTTAATTGATGTTATACATTCGACTAAATAAGAATTACCGATTTGAGCTGTACTGCTTTCTTTTGGATCAGAGCCGTCTGTAGTAAATTTAATTGTTGCTCCGGGAGTTTGGCAGCTTAATATAATTTCTGTGTTTTTAAACAACAAAGTTGGTTGATAATTCGTTTCAGGTGCCAAAACTACAAGTTCATAAACAGCAGCGGCAACTTCGCTTGTTTCCCAATCCGTTTTAAATGCTCTTGCTTTGATCGTTGTTGAAACATTGACATTGATTGGAGTTGAATATTCTCCTGATAATTCATCGGGTTCGCTTCCATCTGTGGTATACCGTATGACTGCTTCTTCAGTTGAACAGCTCAGTGTTACTGACATCTCCTCATTATAAGTACCGCCTGATATTGAAAATATCGGCGCTGCAATTTTTCCGGTTATTGTGTATACTGCTTCTGCAACTTCACTATCAATAAAATCCGCTTTAAATGCCCGGGCTCTGATAGTCATTGAGGTGTCTACAGCAACAGGAGTTGTATATTCAGTTGAGGTTTTTTCCGGTTCGCTTCCGTCTATAGTATAAGTTATAACCGCATCACTTGTTGAACAATTTATTTCTATGTTTTGAGCTGATGTGTAAGTTCCGGCTGGCGGTGAAAATATCGGTGTTGATACTTTTTCTCCGATAACATATTCAGCTATTGCTATATCGCTGTCTTTCCATCCGGATCTGTATGCTATTGCTTTAATGGTCATTGAAGAATCTACAGTGATGGGGTTTGTATAAACTGTCGATGTTTTGTCAGGGTCATTTCCGTCATCAGTGTATCTGATGACAACTCCTTTTGTTGAACAACTTATTGTCACATTTTGCACTTCATCATAAATCCCTCCCTCGGGAGAAAATGTCGGAGTTGCAACTTTTTTGCATAAATTATCATTTTCGGAAGCCGGTGTGATGTGATGTGGACATCCGAAATAAAAAAGAGAGAAAATGAACAGAAAAGCAAATAAAAAAAAGATTTTTGTTTTCATAATGTCTTCCTTCTTAAATAAAAAATTTTTTGAGGATGTAGACAAAAAAACGTAAAAGAATAACTTTATAAATTACATCCCATTATAAAAAATAAATTTTTTAAATAACTTCTGTATTAATTATAGAATTTAATTTGTAAAAAATCAATAAATTTTTTGTTAAAATTTAATAAAAATTTAACATTTTATAATAAAATAAAATTTTTATTATAAGAAAATAGTTTAAAATATTTAAAATTCTTCTGTTTATTTAAAAATTTATTAAAAAATAAATATTTTTTAATAAATAGAATTATGCTATAAAATAAAATATTATATTTATAATTTGGAGAAATTTATGAAAAATAAATATTTAGTTATTTTTTTAATTTTTTTACTTATTTTATTATTTAATTGTACATCAGTGGTAGAAGTGGCAGAACAATATAAAGAAATATCTTGGAAATCTGTAGAAATTGCTGATTTTCAAAACGGCTGGCAAAATTTTGATCCGAATGTTCAGCCTCTCCAGTATGGTATTGACAATGACGGAATTCTTCATATAATCGGCACTATTGAAGATACAACACCTGTTGCTGTTAATCAAGCTGTTTTTACATTACCATTAGGATACAGGCCTTCTTTGACAAACCATGCAACTATTTCAGGTATAGGCACAGGAAGAATAGTATTAACCCTTTCAATTTTTTCGGATGGAACTGTTAATATTAATGGTGATAATCCAACAGTGGCTTATATAGGACATATAAGCATTAAATTATAATAGGAAGAGGCGATAATGTAAATATATATTCTGAAGGTAATTATTTCTTGAATACAAAAGATGCTTTTACAGCTTATGATGATAATAATCATCCGGGATATGTTCAGGATGTAGGAAGCTTATTTGAAAGAGACAATGGAACAGGACAGGAAAATACACCTGCAGGATACTGGGCACAGACTCCTTCTCAATATTATTCATATACTGCATGGTCTGCTGATTGGATAAAAGAAAACTTGAAAAATTATGCCGGCTGTGACAAACCAAATCCGTAATGATAAAATAGGATTTATATATAAGGCTGTCTTAAATTTAATTAAGGCAGCCTTATTGTTTTTTTAGCTAATTAATTATTTGACTTTTATATTATAAATCAATATATATTAATTCGATTATGAAAAACAAAGAATGAATTATGACAGATAAAATTTATACATCGGCAGTTGGTAAAAAATTCAATCATGATGGATCATTTAGAAAATATCCAGGCATTACTATTATATCAAAAATTAAAAAAGGATCTTTTGAAAGCACTGTTTTAAAAGAGCAGCAGAGTCATTTTATGAAATTACCTTTTGCCGATAAATTTGCATTTTTGCCGCAAGAGAGCTTTCATATGACAGTTTTTGACTTGTTAAAAGACCAGGACAGAAAAAAGGAAGACTGGTCCGAATTTTTAAAATTAGATAGCCCGCTGAATGAAATCGACAATTTTATGAAAATAAAATTCAACGAAGTAAAGAAACCGAATAAAATAAAGATGAAAGTAAAAGGCTGTTATATTACAGATTTTATCTGTGTTGATCTTGAACCTTTTTCTGAAAAAGAATTTAATAAACTGAAATTTTATCGTGATGCTCTTTCAGATAAATCGGGAATTAAAAAACCTAATCATGACACTTATAAATATCACATTACACTTGCCCATAAAATTATTGAACTTGATCAAAAAGAAAAATTGGATGCTGTTTGTTTCTTGGATAAAATAAATGATAAATTTATTTCTGACTTGCCATTTATCGAATTAGGTGTCCCTGAATTATGTTTTTTTAATGATCTGTCTGGATTTTATTCAGAAATCAATAGATGATTTGATTATGATAGATTTTGATATTAAGCTGATTTAAAAATTTTTTTATTTATTATATTTTTTGTTTAAAGCCGATATTTATTGTCCTTTTTTTGCTTTTCCACTTGATATATCATTTCATTATGTTAGTATATTTTTAATAAATTATTTATTAATAAGGAGAATTAAAAAGTGAAAAAAGTAAGGTTGATGTTTTTTTTATTTATTATTTTATTGTTTTTTTTGAGCTGTAAAAAGAGTCAGAAAGCTGCAGAAAAGGGTAAGATCGGAGGAACTGTTTCAGTGCTTGCAGTATGGGGGGGGCATGAACTTGATGTTTTTAATAAAATGATCAAACCTTTTGA
>JAFGQB010000094.1 GCA_016935915.1 Spirochaetota bacterium | reverse complement strand
GTCCTGATCTGAATTTCAACAGCTTTTCTTCTTTCAAGTATAATTGTAGTATGAAGCGATCTGTATCCGTTCTTTTTGGGGCGTGCTATGAAATCTCTGAAACGTGATGGTATCGGCTGCCAGATGCTATGGATCTGCCCGAAGATCAGATAGCAGTTTTCTATTGTATCTGTTATGATCCTTACACCGTAAAGATCAAAAATTTCATCTATGTTTTTATTATACTTTTTCATTTTTTTATAGATCGAAAAATAGTGCTTTGTCCTTGATTTTATTATAAAGGGAATGGGATTGGATTTAAGTTTTTCCGTAAGTTTTCTTGTTATAATAAGTTTTGTTCTTTCCCTGTCCTTTTCAGTTCTGCTGAAATAAGAGTGAATTATATTGTAAATATCGGGATATATCCATCTTAATGCAAGATCTTCAAGTTGATCTTTGATATACTGCATCCCCATTTTTCCTGCCAGTGGAGCATAGATTTCAAGGGTTTCATTGGCTATTATTTTTCTTTTTTCCGGCGGCAGAAAATTAAGAGTTCTCATATTGTGAATTTTATCTGCAAATTTTATGATAATTACTTTCATGTCCTTTATCATTGCAAGGAGCATTTTTCTTATTGTTTCTGTTTTAATCAATTTTTTATTTTCTGGTTTAAGTTTGCTTATTTTTGTGACGCCGTCAACGAGGTTTGCTACATTTTCACTGAACTGGTTTTTGATATCGTCAAGTTTAATATTAGTATCTTCAACAACATCATGCAGTATGCCGGCGATTATCATTTCGTAATCGACGTTCATCTGCGCCAAAATAATGCCGATCCACAAAGGGTGCACTATAAATTCCTCGCCTGACGCCCTTTTCTGATCTTTGTGAGCTGAATATGCCGTTTCATATGCTTTAAAAATTTGATCTACTTCTTCTTTTTTATAATTAGAAAGCTCATTTTTTAAAATGTTTAATAGATCTTCCTTAGTATTCATTTAATTAAAGCTTCCTTTTAACAATGATCACCCTGTCAATATCCGACATATCATTATAAAATTCAATGTTAAAAATTTCATCATTGAAGATTTCCAATATTTTACTTCGCTGGCCCATGCCGTGTTCAAAAATCATAAATCCTCTTTTATTCAGGTTTTTTATGCAGATATTTTTAAACAGTCTGTAAAAATCAAGTCCATCGGTTCCGCCGTTTAAAGAAATATATGGATCAGACACTGTTTTGTTTTTCAGCAAAATCTTTGTTTCATCCGATGCTATATATGGCGGATTTGATATAATGATATCATATTTTTTACTTGAATTAAATTTAAAAATATCAATATTTAATAAGTTTACTTTCTGGTTACCTATATAATGTAATTGTAGATTTTTTTTTGCTATTTTTAGGGCTTTCTTGTTTTTTTCAATAGCATCTATTCTTATGTTTCCGTGGTTTTTGGCGATTACTGCAGGAATACAGCCTGAACCTGTGCCGATCTCAAGAATCGAATATTTTTTGTTTTGATCCATTTTTTTTAAAAGTATTTCTACCAGTTCTTCGGTTTCAGGACGCGGGATCAGTACATTTTTATCTACGATAAGATCAAGACCGTAAAAATTTACTTTTTTGATCAAATGGAATAAATTTTTTCCCTTTTGCCTTTTTTTAATAAGAAATAGGAATTTAAGCAGTTTTAAAAATGGTATTTTAGACTGCTTTCTGTAAAGAATGAACTGTTTTTTATCAATATTTAAAACATGCAAAAGAAGTATTTCTGATTCAAGTGATGGATTTACGATATTTGATTGTTGCAGTAATTTTTTGCCTTTATTATATGCATCATTAATTGTCATCTAAAATCAAAATAGTCAGCTCAATTTCATTCTTTCTTCCGCATCGTTTATTTTCAATGCCTCGATCATTTCTTCAATTTCACCGGTCATAAAAATGTCCAGTTTGTACAAAGTCATATTTATCCTGTGATCAGTTACCCTGTTTTGCGGAAAATTATAAGTTCTTACCTTTTGCGATCTGTCTCCTGAGCCCACCTGTTCTTTTCTCATATTTGATCTTTCTTTCATTTTTTGCTCTTCATAATAGTCATATAGTCTTGATCTTAAGACTTTCATTGCTGTATTTTTATTTAAATGCTGGCTTGGGCTGTCCTGGCACTGAACAACGATACCTGTGGGATTATGGGTTATTCTTACAGCAGATTCCGTTTTATTGACATGCTGACCTCCTGAACCTCCAGCTCTGAACACATCTATCCTTATTTCATCGGGTTTTATTTCTATATCGGTGTCTTCCATTTCCGGCATTACGGCAACTGTTACTGCCGATGTATGCACCCTTCCCTGCGACTCGGTTGTCGGAATTCTCTGGACCCTGTGTCCGCCGTATTCAAATCTCATATTGTCATAAACATTTTTACCAGAGATCATGAATATTATTTCTTTATATCCGCCAAGTCCTGTGTCGCTTGAAGTGATTATTTCAACCTTCCAGTTTTTCTTTTCAGCATATCTTGTGTACATTTTAAATAGATCGCCTGAAAAAAGGGCAGCCTCATCGCCTCCTGTACCTGCTCTTATTTCCATAATGATGTTTTTATCAGCATTTTTAACAGGAGGAATAAGCTGTTTTTTCAATGCTTCTTCGAGCTTTTCTATGCCAATATTTAGAGTGTTTATTTCTTCTTTTGCCATGTTGATTATTTCAGGGTCTTTTTCAGATGTGAGAAGCTCTTCGGATTCATTTTTTTGCTTTATCGATTCATTGTATTTTTTAAAATTTTCCATTATGGGTTCAAGATAAGAAAACTCTTTTGACAACTCCTTATATAATTTCTGATTATTGATTATGCCTGCATCTGATAGTTTTTCAGTGAGTTCTTTATATCTTGTTTCCATTTTGTTTAATTTTTCTATTGCTTGTTCAAAATTGTTCATATAATTCCCGTTTTATTGTAAATTCATTTAATAATGAATATAATTTCATAAATTTTAACTATTATAAAGCATTTTTAAAGGTTAATTTTTGAATAATAGCATAATTT
>JAFGQB010000093.1 GCA_016935915.1 Spirochaetota bacterium | reverse complement strand
TATTCAAATTTCATGGGGCATGGGTGTCACGGAATGTCTCTAATGAGAAGTTTTTTCGGGTTTAATGTCAAACCTGTTAAAATCACAGGTTTTATAGAAACCTTTCCTGTTCAAAATCACACATGGAGAGAGGGAGAACCGCCGCGGGACAGTGAAAAATGGCAGCATGCCATAATAGAGTATGACAATGGCTCCATGGGTATATTCAACTTTACAAGTCTTACTTATGGTTCACCTATGAGGGTTGAACGTAATAAAAATCAGGTTAATTTCTATGCAGAAAAAGGCATGGGACTGGGACATGACCTTGTGGTTATCAGGGGCATGGATGAGAGAGTGGTTATCCCTGTGCAGAGAAACACAAAAATCATAAACAACACTGAAGTGGTAACATCCTATAAAGCGCAAGCAGACTTTGATATCGAATGGGAGAATCCTTTTTGCAACAGCGCAATAGATGAAAGAAAACTGGGAGTTGCACTCTGCTTAAGGGATTTAATGGAGGCAATAAAAGATGATAAAATGCTGCCCTATGGCGCATTGAACGCTAGACTCGATAGAGAAACCGAACTTGCGATGGAAGAGTCAGCGTCAAACGGGAGTACTCCGGTTTTTTTCTGATTTTAAATTTATCTCTTATATTTTAATCATTATATTTCAGATTATAAAAAAATCAATTTATTAAATTATGCTAAACCATATGAACTCATTAAACTAAATAATTTCATTAATAATTCTTCAAATTCTTGATTCGGATTTTTAAATAATTGAATTCTTATAAAGCATTTATAAATGGAAAACATCTGTTTGAAGTTGACTTTATGGCTGTAAATTATTATAATTTATAAAAGGAGAATTAATATGTATAAAAAGTTATTACTGGTCTTATTACTTCTCTCTCTTTTTTCATGTTCTGTTTCAAAAAAAAACACTCCAGTCACAGATACTATAGCATCAGATAAAAATAAATTTTCAACAGACATGGATTCGATGCTGGTGATGAAAATGAAGCTTGCCGATGTCCATTATTTTTTACGGGCAGGAAACCGTTGCAAAAATTTATTATGAAGCTTTTGAAAAAGCAGTCAAATATCTCAGGAAAAATTTACTGGATTACGATCATGGAAGATACACGCTTTATATATATGACTCCAATGAAAACATGGTCAAAGGTCTCACGAAATTCAGCAATATGAATATAGAGTATGCATCTTTTTTTATAAACGGCGCATGTGCGGCTCCGATAAACAATAAATTTCACATATCTCACCACAGTTCCTTTTCAACTATCGCCCATGAGATAACACATGAATATTTAAAAATGTATATGGGCGGCGGCAGTCTGAAGTTAAGCTGGATGAATGAAGGTTTTGCTCAGTATTTTGATTACAATTTCTGCAGGGATAATAATAAATACAAAAATGAATATATATCCATGAAACAATCCATACCACGCCATTTTTCATTATATAAGAACAATTACATACCGTTAGAATCAATCTCTTCCGGCAGGCAATGGGTGTACGAATATGATAATGGCAATCGCGGCCTGATCTACAATGAAACATTGATAACCGTTCTTTATCTTATAAATAAATTCGGTTTAAAAAAAATAAAAGGACTGTACCAGGATATCCAGCTGAGCAAAAATCCTCCGGATGAAGTATTCAAAAAAGAGCTCGGCCTGACAATGAATGATATTTATAATCAGGTGAAAAAACTCAATGAAAAAGATGTGACAAAATTATTATAAAAAATGCTTTTTTTATTCAATCAGCCCTGTTCACTGAGAACCTGTCATGGAGGCTTATATATGGAAAACACAGAACGTTTTGAAAATTATCCTGTGTGGATAGTATTATCATCAAACCTTGTTTCACTGTTGATCTACGGGCTCAGCTTTTATATAATACATCATCTCGGATTAATTCTTTCAATATTATTCATGATCTATATTTTGGCATTTGAGTTTAGATTGCTTAGGTATCATTGCACTAACTGCTATTACTGGGGAAAAATTTGCAGATTCGGCAGAGGGATCTTCAGTTCGCTTTTCTTCAAAAAAGGGGATCTATCCAAATTTTGCGAAAAAAGAAATGACTTGGAAAGATATGATCCCTGATATGTTAGTGTCACTGATACCTTTTATAACCGGAATAGTTCTATTAATTTTAAAATTTAATTTTATTATATTAATTGTCCTGCTGTTATCAATATTTTTAAATATTTTCGACAACAGTTTTATCCGCGTATCATTGATCTGTTTATACTTCATAAAGAAGGAATCAGACTACCCGGCGAATGATCTTTTTAGTAAAAAAAAATAAAAAAAGTTAACTTGAAAATGATAGTAATTGATTTAAGTACCTCTATGCTATTAAAATTATATAAAATACTATATAAATAAAAAGTAATTTCTTTTGTTGTAATTATTATTAAATAGATATAATATAAAATTAATAAATTGTAATTCATTATAATTTAAATCTTTTGAAAATTAATATAATATAAAAAAAAACAACAAAAGGTTAACAAAAAAACATGGAAATAATAAATCATAACTTAATAATAGTTGGTTCATTCAATATTGCTATTATAAATCCTTTATGGCTAAAGAAACAAAAAATTTATGAAAATGAAATTATACCTCAATTTGATATTTTAACTGGTAACTTTAGATATTTAATGAAAGATATAGGTGTTTATTAGGAAATAAATCCAACGAAATTATCAGTTTATAGAATAAATCCATTTGAAGAATTAGATAATAATTCATTAAGATTTATAAAAGAAATTTTTAATAAACTTCAATATACGCCAATACAAGCTATTGGATATAATATACACTTTATTCCTGATGAACAAAAAAAAGAATTATATAATGATTTTTTCAATAAATTAAAAAATAACAATTTAGATTTTTATAACAAAAACTCAATTTATTTTGCTACTAATAATAAGTTCTTATGGAAAGATTACACTGTATTAATAATTAATGAAAAACAAGATAATCAAATTTCTATTCGTGTTAATATTGAAAAAAAATTATTAAACGACAATATTTCTAAAGAAATAGATCAATTTATCAATAATATTAAGGAGATCCATAAATATGCATGCGCTTACGCTCGATAATACATTAACTTTACAGTCACTACATTTTAAAAAAGAAGAAAAAAATCAACAATTTAATGATGTAGAAATAAAAAAATTTTCTCAAAATATTATAAATAAAATTGAAGATATTCAAAAATTAGAACTTGATATTTTTTTAAAAAAAAATTATTCCGCTTTAAGTAATTTATTAACAAATTATAAAAAATTAAGTGCTAGAGAAAAGGAAAAATTAATGAAGGAAATTCCTTTAGATAATCTATCGTTTGATTTTATCATATATCAAATTAATAAATCTCCGGATTCTTATAAATTAGATTTATTACTTTCTTGTTTATGTATGTTTGATATAGATAAATATAAACGGGTAATTATATATATTAAAAATTCAAAAATTAACAATTATATTCGTTCTTATTTAATTGAAGCAATACCATGTTGGGATAAAATAAAATCAGAAATAAGGAAACAAGATTTAAAAGATGCTTATTCTAAAGAAAATAATAAAGTATTACAAAAAATTATTCTCAACTCAATTAATGAGATTGAATGATAACGATATTTTATTTAGATTTTTATTAACTCAAAGTAGATGGAATATAGATAGTTATACTAATAACTCTAATCAATCATTAGATGAAGCTGTAAAAAATTTAGATATTAACTCTAATAATATCTCAGTTTTTTTGATAAAAAAAAATAATATTGAAAATGGAATAAGTGATTTAGATATTATTTCTTTTTTATTTTCTGCCAGTGTAAGAACTTCTTTACAAAAATTTTGTTATATTGATATTTCTTTTAAAACTATTAATAGCTTAGGACTAAAAATAAAAAAAATCCAAATACTTCAAATATTTCTCATTATTTTTTGTCTGATAAACATTATGAAATATATAAAATAAATACTCATAAACGTTATGAATTAGCTAAATTAATCTTTTCAATAATTAAATCAAAACATTTAGGTGAAATACCAAATGTCTCTAAAAATAGATTAAAAGAATTAATACCAATTATTTATAATGATCCAAGAATTAAAAATTTAGATAATTCAAGTTTTTCTTCATGGGCAATACCATAAAATAAATATTAAAAACTAATTAAAATTTTATATTAAAAAAACAATTTTTCCTAATCTATCTCAGTCCTCCACTTTAAAATCCCTGAATTTCCTTCTGAACATCTCCCACCTGTCAGTGTCCCATGTGCCGTCGGTTTTATAACATTGCGATGCGTCATAAGCCATCTGCAGTGCATGGTGTACATTGTCATGCATGAAAAGTGCCTGCCTGCCTAAAAGAATGATATTATGAAGTTCCTTTAAATATCCGTCGATGGTCTTATAATTTTTTTCATAATCAAGATCAAAAATCGGGTATGCATGACTCAATCGCTTTGAAAAATAATCCGTAATATTTTTTCTGTTTATTTCAAGACCGGTTTTATTAAGATCAGTTAAAACATTGTTCAAAAGATCGTCATTTGAAGAGTTCCAGATATATTCATAATCATAGCATGGGATTTCAAAGCATAGAGTTGTTTTATTGCTTTTATCAGGCACCTTAAAATAATTTTTAGGCTCGGACATCCTTGTAAAACAAACATCTTCATTCGGGAAATAGTGTGCGTCAAACCCGCTGAATTTTTCCTGATCTAAAGTTAAATAAAACAAAACCATTGACCGGTACTTTAAATTAAAAGATCCTGATATTACATCTGCGGAAGGAACAGGCTCCAGAATATTAATTAATGACGTTACCGGGATCGTTGAGAATAAAAAATCAAAATTATAATCCTTTGTCCTGTTATCCTTCATAACGGTCAGATGAACAAGTTCCTTATTGGTCCTAATCTTTTTTATAATAGAATGAAGTTCGACTTTTGTTCCTTTTCCAATGATGTTTTTTGTCATATCGTCAAACAGCTCGCCGAAACCCTTTTTAGGATAATAGAAAAAATTCTTTGATTTGACATTGAAAAGGGTGAACATTATTTTCTGCAAAATTTTAAATATGCTGTTTGCCGACACCCGCATTTCCGCCTGCCGCGCAGATATTTTATCCGGATCAAGTCCCCATATTTTTTTTACATATGGAAAATAAAAATTACTGCAGATCGTTTCTCCGAGCTTTGCTGAAAGGTACTCAGAAAAACTACCATGTTTGGCCTTGCTGTTTTTAAATATTTTTTTAATATTTTCAGAAATGATTTTTATAAAAAACCCAAATGATAAATTACGGAGAATATCAAATAAATTCAAGGGAAATTTAATAAATTTTTCCTGAAGATAAATTCTGCCGTTTCTTGGCTTTGACTTTAGATCATTGCCTGTTAAATTTTTAAGGTCATTTAAGATCAGCGAATTTATCGAAGGATGGAGTCTGTGGCTCCCGTAGTCGAGAGGTTTGTCGCCCATAAAAAACGAAGCAGAAAGCCCTCCTGTATATCCCTTTTCTTCAAATATGGTTATGTCAAGATTCAAATCCTGCCTTTTTAATAATTGATAGGCAAGATAAAGTCCTGCCGGACCTGCACCCAGTATTGCAATCTGTTTTTTCATTTTGGATCACCCCCTAGGCTTTCTTACATCCTGTAAGTATGATAAATAATCCTTATTTTTAATATATGATTCATGCCAGATCATATAGTTCAATAAACCCCAGAAAAACCTTCCATGATCGAATTTCATTGCCAGATGTTCATCCCACATTTTTTTTATTATATCATAATTAAAAAAATTAACAGAATCAATCATTTTTTTGCTGAAATAAGCCTCGGCAATATCCCTGAATTGAACAGTTAGCCATCTTGAATAAGGCATCTCAAGTCCAACCTTTTTTTTATTTCTCACCTTTTTGGGAAGATAGTTTTTCATGGATTGTCTTAAAAGATTTTTCTTTTTAAAACCTTTAAGTTTGTACTTAACAGGAACAGTAGCTAGAAATTGCACAAGTTCATTGTCGGTAAAAGGTACTCTTGCTTCCAGGGAATGCGCCATTGTCATTCTGTCGTTTTTGATCATTAGATCATCAGGCAGATGAAAACTGTAATCAAGATAAAGAAGTCGGTTTAGATCATCCTCTGCATTGCAGAAAACATATTTTTCTTCAAAAAAATCCTGAGACATGCTGAAGGTTTCATATCTTTCAAAGTTTTTTAAAATTTCTTTTTTAAAGTCATAATCAAGAACAACCCTCCAGAAAAAGTGTGAATACGGTGTATTTAATCCTGCTCCTCTAATAAACCTTTTGGCTTTAAACTCAAAACTGAGCTTCCGGTGGGAAACAGGCAATAGATTTACACAATAGGGAATAAGTTTTTTTCTGATCAATCCGGGGACAGAGCTGTTATAAATGTTCCTGATCTTATATGCAAGATGAGTATCATAACCTGAAAAAAACTCATCCCCGCCTTCACCTGAGAGCAGAACAGTGACATATTCCTTTGCCGTTTGTGCCAATAAATAGGTAGGTATTGCAGAACCGTCCCCGTAAGGCTCGTCAATATAACAGATATACCTTTTTAAAAGTTCCCTCACCTTTTCGGGAGTTACAAATATTTTATGATGGGTCGTGCCGACATGCGACGCTACTATCCGGGCATATTCCGATTCATCAAAACTTTTATCGTCAAAACCTATTGAAAATGTATGAAAATCACTATTGCCTCTGACTTCAGACATTAATGCTGTCAGTGTACTCGAATCCAGACCGCCCGAAAGCATAACACCTACAGGTACATCAGAAATAAGTTGTCTTTTAATGGACTTTCTTAAATAAAACAGCGTCTGCTCAATTGATTCTTTTTCACTTAAATTTTTATTTATATTATAGTTAATATCAAAATATCTGGTAAAATTTATCTTTAAACTTTCAGCATTGATCTCGGCAATATAACCGGACGGAAACTCTTCAATACCTTCAAATGCTGTAAGTCTGCCTGGAACATAGTTAAACGACAGATAATGGTACAGCCCCTCCAATGAACATGACGGCTTATATTCCGGAACCTGAAGCAGCGCCTTGATCTCAGATGCAAAATAAAGCCTTGAGTTTATTTTCATATAGAACAATGGCTTTATCCCATATGGATCTCTTGCAAGTATTAAAACATTTTTACTGGTGTCCCAGATAGCCAATGAAAACATCCCGTTGAGATGCTTTACAAAATCGGTTCCCAGTTTTTTATAAAGATATAATATTACCTCGGTATCTGTTTTGGATTTAAAAACATTATCATCATCTTCAAGATTGAAAGTTTCCTTAATATCCTTAAAATTATAAACTTCACCGTTATAAACTATCCTTATGCTTCCCGTATTATCGCTCATCGGCTGAATGCCGTTGTTTGACAGGTCGATAATGCTCAATCTGTAATGAGCCATACTGCAGTTTTTGTCAATAAAATCTCCATATGCATCAGGACCTCTGTGTTTCAGAGGCAGGCTCATTTTTTCCAAAAGTATTTTATTACCCTTGAGATCCGATTCTTTATTCTGAATCCATCCGACCAGTCCGCACATCAAAATTTTCCTTAAATAAAATTATTTAAAAAAAGACATTAAAATTTTTAAATTATGATTTATATCACTTTTTACCTTTATTATTTTTTCTTAATAACTTTTTTTGTTCCTGGTTTAAATTCCTAAAACCTGCGAATTTCTCGTTTTGATATTGATATAAAATATTCCTGTTTAAAACTATCGCTTCTGCAACTATGCCGAAGAGAAGTAAAAGGGTCCCGAAAAGAATAAACAATACCGATGTAGCTGAAACTATCTCCTTTTTAACTAGATGTATAAAAGTAAGATTTGGCACCAAAATCATATTAAATAAAATATCAATTGTGAATTTTGTTATTCCTATTGCAAGATATACAAGGGACAGAGGAAGAAAAATTTTAATCGGTTTAAAGAGTATCGTTAAATTTATGACAAGATATAAAAAATTAAAAAAGTCACTGAAATGTATCTTTGACTTGCCTCTTCTGGCATGATAATCGATCGGAATGAATTTTACATCAAAATTGTAGCTTAAACATGCCAGGGTTATCGTTGTTGTAAATGAAAACTTATCTGGGAGTATATTTAAAAAATTTAAAAGCATGCTTCTCCTGAATGCTCTTAATCCCGAATTAAGATCAGGAATCTTTTCACCTGTTAAGTATTCAGCCAGTTTTCTCAAAAACCATTTTGCAGGTCTTCGAATCAACGGGATTTTTACATCTTTTTTTGTTCTGGCGCCGACAACCATCCCGACATCATTGAGCTCATTTAAAAACTCCGGTATCTTGTCCTCGGGATATGTTCCATCACCGTCAATTATCACTATGTTCTCATATTTGGCGCTCAATATGCCTGTTTTCAATGATGCACCGTATCCACGATTAATGGAATGATTAATAAGAGTGACATCAAGCTTTTCAACAGCTTCTTTTGTTTTATCCCTTGAACAGTCATTGACAACAATGATCTCATACTTTATTTTGGTTTTATTCATCACTTTTTTGATATTTGAGATCACTCTGTTTATTGTTATTTCTTCATTATAAACAGGTATGATTATGCTGGTATTTTGAATTTTTTCAGCCATGCCTACTCCCGAAACTTTTTTAAAAAAAACAATATTTATTTGAAATAAATATATATCCTTAAAAGTTATATTTTTACCTTTTATCGATATATATTTAAAATTTTTATTTTTAAAAATGTACAGATTGACGAATCATCTTTAAATTATAAAATCTGTCAATTCTAATTTTTAGGTAAATACTGAAAATCCGAACGATTTTAAGTATAATTTTCTGAAAATCAAAAGTCAAGGAATTAATTTATAATTTTGAATATAAAGCAATGATTTTCTAATTCTAAATTTTTTTAAACTTGAATAAAATTATTTAATAAATTAATATATTTTACTGAAAAAATAGTTTATTTATATTATAATAATTTATTATAATAATTCATTAAAAATCTATGTTAAAAGAGATTATTTTATTATGAAAAATATTTTAGACTTTCTCCAAAAATATATAAATATTAATGCATCAATTCTTGAAAAAATAATTCTGACTGTAATAATTTTTATTGTTTTCTGGTTGTTCAAGACAATTTTGATCATCTTTATTCATCGAAAAATCAAGGATATCAGGAATCAATATTTTTGGCGAAAATCAGTTAGTTATGCATTTTATATAATAGTGATATTAATAATAGGAAATATATGGATAAGAGTATTCAAATCCATTGATACATTTTTAGGATTATTATCCGCAGGCGTAGCAATTGCATTAAAAGATCTTTTGATCAATATATCGGGCTGGATTTTTATTATAGTAAAAAAACCTTTTATAGTAGGTGACAGGATCCAGATTAATAACACATCAGGGGACGTTATCGATATCAGAGCTTTTCAGTTTACAATTTTAGAAATCGGCAACTGGATAAAAGCGGATCAAAGCACAGGAAGAGTGATCCATATCCCCAATGGAAAAGTTTTTACAGAAAATATAGCAAATTATACACAGGACTTTAAATATATCTGGAACGAAATACCTGTGCTGTTAACATTTGAAAGCGCCTGGAAAAAGGCAAAAAATATTCTCCATAAAATAATTTCTAATCTCCCGGAAAATCTCTCAGAACCTATGCAGCATCAAATAAAAAAAGCAAGTAAAAAGTATATGATATATTATAAAGAGCTTAATCCAATAATTTATACTTCAGTAAAAGATTGCGGAGTGCTGTTAACCATCAGATATCTATGCAATCCCAGACATAGAAGAGGTTCGGAGGAACATATATGGGAAGAGATTCTCAATGCATTCCATAAAGAAAAAAATATTGATTTTGCTTATCCGACTGTCAGATACTATGACAATGTAAAAGAGGGAAAAAATTAAAAACTTTTAACAACATATATAAATATGAAAAAAACAATAAATCTGAATTTAATAATAAACTTAATTATTATTCTGGGAATTATATCACTATTTTTAGAAGATTTAATAATTAAGTATAAATTTATTTATTACCTAAATAATGTTCTGGATTACATCATTTACATACTTTATTTTATCAGTACAGTCGGAAATCTGATCATTAATTTTAAAGACAGGAAAAAGTTAATCTGGAACATTATAGAAATATCAATTATTTTAATTTTTTCTGCTCTTTTTTTCTATTCCAAATTATATCTGCCTTTTGCACAAAATGATATACCTCAGCATTTATATACACGTGCGGTTTTAATCCGAAATATTTTTTTGTT
>JAFGQB010000092.1 GCA_016935915.1 Spirochaetota bacterium | reverse complement strand
GGTATGAGAGACTTTTTAAGACAGCCCCTCTTTTTAAATAACTGTTGACATAAAATAAATATTTTCATAAATAATTTAAAATGATCCAGATTTCAAACTTAACCAAAACTTTCGGTCCTCAAATCTTATTTGACAAAGTTAACCTCCAGATAAACAGAGAAGAAAAGCTCGGTCTAATTGGAAGAAACGGTAACGGTAAAACAACATTATTTAAAATAATCACAGAAGAAGATGAAGCTGATTCCGGAGATATAATAATTCCTAAAAATTATAAAATAGGCTATGTAAAGCAGGATCTGGATTTTAAGGAAGAAACTATTTTAAAAGAAGCAGCTCTAGGTTTACCTTCTGACATGAAAGATCAATTATGGCTTGTGGAAAAAACACTTTTTGGACTGGGTTTTACAAAAGAAACAATTTATAAAAAACCCTCTGTTTTATCCGGCGGCTTTCAGGTAAGACTGAATCTAGTTAAAACCTTATTGAGTCAGTCAAATCTGCTTCTTCTAGACGAACCTACAAATTTCCTTGATATAACTTCAGTCAGGTGGCTGGTCAAATTTTTAAAAAACTGGAAAAAAGAAATTCTTTTGATAACACATGACCGCGGTTTTATGGATGAGGTCATAACCCATACGGCAATTATTCACAGAAAAAAAATAAAAAAGATCAAGGGTAACACATCTGACATGTACAATCAAATAGCAATGGATGAAGAAGTATATGAGCGACAGAGGATAAATGACGAAAAAAAAAGGAAAAACATTGAGGTTTTTATTTCCAGGTTCAGGGCAAAAGCCAGGCTTGCAAGTCTGGTCCAGTCAAGGATAAAGGAGATCGAAAAAAAAGAAAAAAAAGAAAAACTCGAAAAATTAAAAACAATTGATTTTAAATTCAATTATAAACCAATTGATTCACATATAATAATGGATGTAAAAAACTTGACTTTTTCCTATGATAAAAACATAAAATTAATAAACGACCTTTCTTTCACGGTTCACAACAGGGACAGAATTGCTGTAATAGGACCAAACGGAAAAGGCAAATCAACTTTGATGAAGCTTTTGAACAATGAAATAACACCTGAGAGCGGAACAATAAAAATCAATCCAAATGTTAAAAACGGTTATTTCGGTCAGACAAATAAAATACAACTCCATCCAGATCATACCATTGAAGAAGAAATATCACTTGAAAGTCCTGATCATAATATGCAGTCAGTAAGGGATATATGCGGACTTCTTTTATTTGAAGGCGATGATGCATTAAAAAAAATAAAGGTGTTGTCTGGCGGAGAAAAAAGCAGGGTAATACTTGGAAAAATTTTAATAAGCTCGACAAATTTGCTCCTTTTGGATGAGCCGACCAATCATTTTGACCTTGAGTCATGCGACTCTTTACTAACCGCAATCGATGATTTTGAGGGATCAGTCATCATTGTTACCCACAATGAGATGTTTCTTCATGCTCTGGCAACAAGATTAATAGTTTTTGACAATGATAAAATATTTTTATTTGAAGGTACTTATAATGAGTTTTTAAATAAAGTCGGATGGATTGAAGAAAAAGAAGATTTATCGGTAAATAATAATGAAAAAACATCTGTTATAAATAAAAAAGAAATAAGAAAAAAGAGAGCTCTTCTCATTGAAGAAAAATCAAGGATTATAAAACCGCTTGAAAAAAAATATAATGAACTTGAAAATACAATAAAAATTTATGAACAGAAAAACCAGAAGCTTCAGTACGAACTGATTACAGCATCACAAAAAAGAGAAGGCGAAAGAATAGGAAAAATTTCAAAAGAATTGCATGAATTGGAAAAAAAGATTAATGAGAAATATGAAGAACTTGATAAGATCATGCAAATTTTTGAAAAGGAAACAAATAAATATGAAGAAATGCTCAAATTTTTTAAAGATTAAAAAAAGTTTAATTTTTAATCTTTTTTGTAAATTAACTATCCTTACTTATTTTTTTATATTTTAATAGTTATAAGGAGGCAGCTTATGAACAAAAAAACAGGAATATTATTTATATTTTTTTTATTGATTATTACTTATTATGTTTTTCCTGAAATAAACAAAAAACAGATAATAAAAAAAATATCATCAAAAACTGCATATACAATTATTAATAAAAATAAAGACAATAAAGACATGATTATACTCGATGTAAGAACTCCTGGCGAATTTAATGGCGGATATATAGAAGGCGCGCAAAACATTAACTTCAATTCTGAAAATTTTGAAAAAGAACTTGATAAACTTGATAAAAACAAGAAATATTTAGTATACTGCAGAAGCGGCAACAGAAGCGGGAAAGCAGTTTTAATGATGAAAAAACTCGGTTTTATGGAAGTATATGATTTCGGAGGAATAATAAACTGGGTAAAAGAAGGATATACGATCGTAAAATAAATAATATGTATAAATATAAATGTAAAATATGCGGCTATGTATATGATCCCGAAAAAGGAGATAGAGAAAACAATATTAAACCGGGAATAAAATTTGAAGATCTGCCTGACAGTTGGCTTTGTCCGATTTGTGGAGCAGGAAAAGATAAATTTATTAAAAGCGGATAAGATGTTTATTTATTTTTTTTTATTTGAAAATTTTATTTTTATGATATAATGCAATAGTTAATCAAAAATTTTTAATGTTCAATTATAATACAATTAGTCTTAATTCGACATGAACATACAGGAATTTATATATGAACAATGAAATGAATAAAAACAGCACTATAAGTTCAGAAAAAAACAGAGTTAAACCAACATCGCTTTTATTAAACAAAGCTGTATTATTGATTCTATCATCAAATTTTTTAGGAAAAACATTTGTTGTAAACAAACAGGAAACTGTTATCGGCAGGCAGGACACCTGCGATATTGTTATAAATGACCCGCTGATAAGTAAAGTGCATTGCAGGATAATCAGGGATGATGATGGCAAGTTCTATCTTGAAGACATGGGTTC
>JAFGQB010000091.1 GCA_016935915.1 Spirochaetota bacterium | reverse complement strand
ACAGAGCTTTAATTTTATACATTTTGCATTTTTAATAAAATCGGCTTGTTATCTAAAACGAAAACCAAAAGATTGCAATGATTTCTTTTTTTATAGAAAATGATGATTTAAAATTGTTAAATAAAGTATAATAAACATATTCTTGTTTTTTTGTATAAATTTATGTATAAATAAATAATAAATCAACAGGTATATTATGACTTCTAAAAAAACAGTTGAACGGCTGATTATATATAAAACGCTTCTTGAAAAGTTTAAAAACAGTGGCAATGAATATATCTATTCACATCAGCTTGCGGAATTATCCGACAGTACAGCATCCCTGGTAAGAAGGGATTTAATGGAAGTAGGTTATTCCGGAAATCAGAAGATCGGATATAAAATTATTGAATTAATAGATGCAATCCAATCTTTTATAATGCCAAGTAAGACAATAAATATTATTTTAGTTGGTGTAGGAAATCTGGGTAAAGCAATTTTAAGATATTATTCAGAATTGGCTTTTAAATATACAATAGTTGCCTGTTTTGATATTGATAAGGAAAAAATTGGGGAGTTCATTTCACATGCGAAATGCTATCACATTGATGATATGAAAAAAATTGCTGAAAATACTGATATACATCTGGCTATAATTACAGTGCCAGCCGGAGAAGCACAGGAAGTTGCTGATAAAATAACCTCAGCAGGTATTAAAGGTATAATTAATTTTGCTCCTATTAGGATAAAAACTGCTGAAAGCATCTATGTAGAGCATATAGATTTTTCCAATGTAGTTGAAAAAGTATCTTATTTTGCAAAAAAATTATAAAATTATTCTTAATTGTTTTTAATTGACAGATAATCATTTAGAGCCAAAGGCAGTAGGTCATGTCCTTTTTTTTCTTCTTCTAAAACCTCAATAGCACTTAAAAAAGTATCAATAGAGGTTATACAGGGTATTTTAAACTCAACAGCAGCTCTTCTTATTTTAAATCCTGTTTTGTCTGGATTTTTACCTTTTGTCGGGATGTTAAAAACCAAATTTATTTTACAGTCTCTCATCAGGTCAAAAACATTGGGATTTATATTTTCTGATGTTTCAACCAAATCAATTTGTAAATTATTTTCTCTGTAATATTTATATGAATCCAATGTCCCCAACAATTTATAATCAAGATCAATAAGTTTTTTTACGATTTTAAGCGATTCTTCTTTGTCTTTATCTGCGATTGATAAGAGTACGGCTCCGCTTTTTGGTATTTCCAATCCGGCTCCTACCATTGCCTTATATAAGGCAGTCATGGTATTGTTACCCAAACCCAAAACTTCGCCTGTTGATTTCATTTCAGGTCCCAAACTTGTTTCAACCATTTTCAGTTTGTCGAATGAAAACACCGGAGCTTTTATAGTCGAATAATTGGGCTCTTTTGCCAGGCCACCTTTTAACCCCTGATCTTTCAAGCTTTTACCTATCATTATCTTTGTGGCAATTTTAACCATAGGGATCCCGGTAACTTTACTCAATATAGGTACTGTTCTACTTGCTCTTGGATTTAATTCAATACAATAGATTTTATTTTTTTTTATCACATATTGTATGTTCATCAAACCGATAATTTTAATTTTTTTCCCAATTCTTATCGTATAATCAACCAATGTGTTTTTTTCTTCTTCAGTTAAATCAAAAGGGGGAAAAGCAGCCATGGAGTCTCCAGAATGTACTCCCGCTCTTTCTATGTGTTCAAATATACCCGGAATAAGTACTTCCTCTCCATCGGATATTGCATCAACTTCAACTTCTTTGCCAGTAATATATTTATCAACAAGAACAGGGTGATCTGGACTTATTTTTGTTGCAAATCTCATATACTGAAAAAGTTCATCTTCATTGTAAACGATTTCCATTGCATGACCGCCGATTACAAAAGAAGGTCTTACAAGAACCGGATATCCCAGCATATTAGTTACTCCGCGGGCTTCTTCAAATGAAAATACAGTTTTTCCTTCAGGTTGTCTGATCCCGATTGAAAATAAAGCTTCATTGAATAATTTTCTGTTTTCACTTGCATTAATCCCGTCAATGGATGTTCCCAGTATATTAATCCCAGCTTCATGAAGGGATTCTGCCAGATTTATAGCTGTCTGCCCGCCGAACTGTACAATTACCCCTTCCGGCTTTTCCTTATCAATGATATTCAAAACGTCTTCAATATTCAAAGGTTCAAAATAAAGCTTGTCGCTTGTATCAAAATCAGTGCTTACTGTCTCGGGATTATTATTAATGATTATTGATTCTATGTTTTCTTCATCAAGTCCCCAGACCGAATGAACCGAGCAATAATCAAATTCAATACCTTGCCCTATTCTGATCGGGCCTGATCCTAAAACAACAACTTTGCGTTTATCGGTAACTTCTACCTCATCCTCTTCTTCATAAGTGGAATAATAATATGGTGTAACTGCTTCAAATTCCGCAGAACAGGTGTCAACTATCTTATAAACCGGGATCACACCGCATCTCTTTCTGAAATTCCTGAATTCAAGATGCTTTACATCCAGTATTTTTGCAAGATATGTATCCCCGAATCCATATTTTTTTAAATTTTTAAGCAATGATATAATTTCTTCGGAAGGCTTCTTTTTTGATATAATAATATCTTTATTGAGAACATTTCTTGCTTCCATTTCAAGATTAATAATATTTTCAATTTTTTTTAAAAAAAACAGATCGATTTTTGTTTGATCATTTATTTTTTCAATAGTATACCCTCTTCTCAACAATTCAAAAATAACAAATAATCTTCTGTCATCTGCATGTTTAAGATATTTCAATAAAACTTCATCGTTAAAATCTTCGACTTCCTTCATATACGGACCGTCAACCTTGATTTCGAGCGATCGTATAGCTTTCAATATTGATCCTTCAATGGTTCTGTCTATTGCCATTACTTCACCAGTTGCCTTCATCTGCGAACCTAATTGTCTTTCCGCTGATTGAAATTTATCAAAAGGCCATCGTGGTATTTTCATAACGCAATAGTCAATAGCTGGTTCAAAACTTGCCAGTGTTTTTTTTGTAACAGAGTTTTCAATTTCGCTTAAGTATAAACCAACAGCGATTTTTGCTGCTGCTTTTGCAATGGGATAGCCTGTCGCTTTTGAAGCCAGTGCCGATGAACGGGATACTCTTGGATTTACTTCTATTATTACATAATTTTCACTGAAAGGATCAAGGGCAAGCTGAACATTACAGCCCCCTTCTATTTTCAAAGCTCTGATGATTTTTAATGAAGCGCTTCTTAACATCTGGTATTCCCTGTCGGACAGGGTCTGACTTGGCGCAATAACTATGCTGTCGCCTGTATGTATGCCTACAGGATCTAAATTTTCCATATTACAGATGGTTATGCAAGTATCATTTGAATCTCTCATTACTTCGTATTCGATTTCTTTCCAGCCTGCAACGGATTTTTCTATTAAGACCTGTCCGATGCGGGAATGTTTTAAACCTCTGGCTGTAATTTTGACAAGGATTTCCTCATCTTCTGCTATACCTCCCCCTGCTCCGCCCAGAGTATAGGCAGGTCTGACAATCACCGGGAATCCAATCTCATAAGCAAAATCAATGGCATCCTGTATGGTTTTGACTATTTTACTTGCAGGAACAGGTTCCCCGATCTTGAGCATAAGTTCTTTAAAAAGCTCTCTGTCTTCGGCTTTTTTTATTGCTTCTAAAGATGTGCCCAATAACTCGACTTTATATTTTTCGAGTATTCCTTTTTCATATAGCTCAACTGCAAGATTTAAGCCGGTCTGACCACCCAAAGTCGGAAGTAATCCATCGGGTTTTTCTTTTGAAATTATCTTTTCGATCGATTCGGAATTTAAGGGTTCCAGATAAATCCTGTCTGCCATATTTATATCTGTCATGATAGTAGCCGGATTTGAATTGACCAATATTACCTTGAGTCCTTCCTCTTTTAAGGCTTTGCATGCCTGAGTACCTGCATAATCAAATTCTGCAGCCTGACCTATTACTATGGGACCTGAGCCTATTACCATAACTTTTTTTATATCTTTTCTTAAAGGCATTTATTATTTATCTCCGGATCAATTCAATAAATTATTTATTAATTCCTGAAAAATGTAATGGCAGTCATAAGGACCGGGACCTGCTTCAGGATGAAATTGTACAGAGTATATTTTCTTTTCTCTGCACATTAGTCCTTCATTTGTATTATCATTTAAGTTGATATAAATCTCTTCGACATTTTTCGGCAGAGATGAGACATCAACGGCAAATCCATGATTTTGAGTGCTTATCCATACTTTTCCATCCAATAAATTTTTTACAGGATGATTGCTGCCTCTGTGTCCGAATTTCAATTTGTAGGTTCTGCCGCCTAATGCAAGTCCTAATATCTGATGCCCAAGACAAATTCCTGCAAGGGGCAGTTTTCCTATTAATTCCCCGGCTGTTTTTATTGCGTATTGATAAAATTTCGGGTCACCCGGACCGTTTGAAAGCAGGACAATGTCAAATTTTTTTGAAATAATCAACTCTGAACTGCTTAATGCAGGTATTACAGTTACTTTATGACCTAATTTATTTATATTTTTTGCTATGCTGTATTTCATCCCGAAGTCAAGTATTCCGATATTAAGATTGTTGCCGTCGTAAACGATTTCTTTTTTTGAGGTTACTTCATTTACAAGATCAAGTTGATTGATATCATTTATATTTTTAATCTGATTTAAAAATTTGTTTTTTTCAAACTTTTCTGTTGTTATAAATCCCAGCATTGTTCCGCTGTTTCTGATTTTTTTTGTTAGGGCTCTTGTGTCTATTCCTTCTATTCCTATAATCCTGTTTTTTTCAAGATAATCTCCGATCGGCATTTTGTTTCTGTAATTATTCGGATAATCACAATATTCTTTTACGATGAACCCTCTAACCTGTATCCCTTTTGACTCGTTGTCTTCCGTGATGGCTCCATAGTTACCGATCTGAGGGTATGTCATTGTTACGATTTGTCCATAATAGGAAGGGTCTGTCAATATCTCCTGATAACCGGTCATCCCTGTGTTAAAAACAACTTCGCCTTCAGTATATCCTTCATAACCGAAAGAATATCCCTGTAATATTGTTCCGTCCTGTAAAACCAGATAAGCTTTTTTTTTATTGTTCAATTTATTTTTTTCCCTTAAATATTTTATCCAGCGCTTTAATAACTATTTCAAAATGTTCTTTATCGGCTATGAGGGGTGGAATAAATCTCACGACATTATTTCCTGCTGGTACAGCAATAATATTTTTTTCGATTAATTTGTTAATTAAATCAGGAGCTTCAAAATCAATTTCTATACCTATTAAATAGCCTGTACCTCTTACTTCAACTATCTGTTTATATTTATTTTTCAGCTCAATTAATTTGTTTTTAAAATAATTTGCAGTATTATTCAGATTTTTCAAGAATTTATCTTTTGTTATGGTGTCAATAACAACATTTGCCGATGAGCATGAAACCAGATTGCCTCCGAAAGTAGATGCATGATTGCCTGGTTCAAATACATTTGAATACTGTTCTTTTACAAGCATGACTCCGATCGGAAGACCTGCCGCAAGACCTTTTGCAACAGTAATTATATCAGGCTCTACAGGCTGGAAATGTTCGTAGGCAAAAAGTTTTCCTGTTCTTCCGATTCCGGTTTGAATTTCGTCAAAGATCAGTAATGCATTATATTTATCGCAAAGATCCCTTGCTGCAATTATGAATGACATATCAGCCTGATTTATACCACCTTCACCCTGGATCGGTTCAAGTATAACAGCACATGTGTTGTTGTTTATTTTTTTTTTCAGGTCATTTATATTATTGAATTCAGTGAATTTAATGTTTTTTAAAAGCGGGCTGAATCCTTTTTGGTATTTAGTTTGTCCTGTAATGGAAACAGTGGCAATGGTTCTTCCGTGAAAGGAATTTTTCATTGCAATTATTTCCACCTTTTTATGATTTTTAATGCTGTTTCCGTATTTTCTTGCAAGTTTTAATGCAGCTTCATTTGCTTCAGCACCTGAATTGCAAAAAAATACTTTGCTGAATACACTTTTTTTTATTAATTTTTCTGCAAGTTCTGTATAAGGCATTGAATAGTAAAGATTGCTTGTATGTATTAGTTTTTTGGTTTGATTGCTTATAGCTTTTATAATCTCGGGATGGGCATGCCCTAATGAAGAAACAGCTATACCCGAAGCCATATCAAGGAATCTTTTGCCTTTTTCTGTATAAAGATACATACCTTTGCCATAATCAAATACAAGAGGGTATCTTTTATAGGTGTTTAAAACATATTCATTGCTTTTTTGAATAATATTCATAAATATCTGCTAATTTTAGGATTTCTCTTTTTAATAAAAAAACAAGATGAAAAAATTTTTATCATATTTCTTAAAAACAAGTATTAAGAAATATCTTATAATCAAAAATATATAACATAGATTTAAATTATTTAAAAATTAATAAAGAATTCTTTACACTTTTTACATTTTATAAAATGTAAATAATTTAATTGAGCAGACGTTCTTGTAATGCCAGAGATGCATTTGCACATATATTTTGAATTATCCTTTGATCCTCTTCAGAAAATGGTTTGTTGTTGATTTTATTGGTTAAATTAACAACTCCGATTATATTTTTTTTATTTATTAAATCCTCAACCCTTAATGGATATATAATAAAAGCATCAAAATCCGAATATTGTTTGATCAAACCGAATTTTTTCATACTGTTGATTATCAACGGTTCTCCAGATTTAATAACTTGACTTGCATAACTGGTTTTAATATTTATTTTAGTACCGTCGGTTATAAAATAATCTATACCTGTATGTTTTTTTAAGATCATATATTCTTTATTGTTATCGATCAGCATTATTGAAATCCTTGAACACCTGATGCTGTTTTTAAGTGTATCAATGACCAAATCAAATATATTATCGACATCTTTAACATTAAAAATTTTATTTATAAAATCGAAAATAATGGCGTTGGAAATCTCTTTTTTATCTGACATAGAAGCCTCCCATTTTACTAGAAGGATAAACAACTTTT
>JAFGQB010000090.1 GCA_016935915.1 Spirochaetota bacterium | reverse complement strand
TTTCTTGAAAGTTTTTATCAGAAATTAAAGAATTGTTTGTTATATTACTTGATTTAATTTTATTATTCATTTTTATTTTATAATTTATTAATATATTTATTTAAATGATAAATAAATGATACTCAAGTTGAATGAATTATTTTTATTTTTTAATATCCTTATATTTTAGATGCAGGAAAAATTATAATCCTTAAGATGTAAAAAGTCAATTTAAATAATAAAACGAATCACCAGGCCGTTTATTCATGGCACTTTATATATATTAAAGTTTTTATTGTAATAAGATTTAGAAAAAAATAATAAATAATTGTTGATATTTTAATTAATTTATGATTATTATTTAATAATTAAAAAGTAAAACATGATTTAAAAAATTTGATTTAAGTAAGTAAAAAAGTTTATGGCTCAATATACAATTTTTTAAAATTTACAATTATTTTTATTCAATTATGGCGAATAAGCCAGCTCTTGGGCTTTTAAAAAAAATCCAGGATTAAAAGATTATTTTTTTTATATTAATTTTTTAGTCTGGATAGTATGTGTTGATTAATTTCATGGTTCATGAAATGTTAAAATATTAAAAAAGTTATAGGAGTATTTTATGTTTATCAAAAAAAGTATTTTCTCAATGTTTTTTTCTTTTCTTTTTTTTTCATGTCTGCATGACATGATTTCCTTAAAGGAAATCAAACCGGTTATACCGGAAGAATCAAAGAGTGAAAAAGAGGATGTTATCCCGCCTGTATCAGGGATGATTGTTGAGATCGAAGAGGTGTCAGGAGAGCAGAAATATATATACATAAAGCTTGGTTCAAAAAACAGAGGAATTAAAACAGGTTTAAAGGGATATATTTTCAATGACCCTGCTTTAAGAGAAAAAATCGGCAAGTTCCAGTTTATTGAGGTTTACAGGGAGTTTTCAAAGGGACAGATCATTGAACTTAATTATAAAGTCAATCCTAATGCTCTTGTTCTGGTTGAGATTGATCCGAAACATTTGATTGAATAAATATTTTTAGAATATTTAATAAAAATAATTATTTAAAAAGTTTTATTTTAAAAATTAAAAAAAAGTATAGGAGATTCCAATGAAAAATATAAAAGTAATTTTGATTATTTTTTTCTTTCTTATTTTTATTTTTAAAGATATTTCTGCCTTTGATATCGGTAAAATAAAAGATATCAGCAAAATAACTAAGCTTAAAAAAAACATTGATACACAAGCCGGTCAGGAAGGTCCTGTTGTTGCATTGCTTCCCTTTAGCTATACCTATGATGCAGGTAAAAAGAAAGCTGAAATTGTGTTCAATGAAACTGCTTTAAGTTTGATCTCAATCAGAAAATTTCAGGTTTATAGCGCTAAAGAGTGGTATAACGAAAGTTTTATAAAGAACAAGAGCGAAAAAAAAAGCACGCATATTAATATTGATGAAATTGCCGAAAAAGCCAAAAAGGACTTTTTACCGGTTGATTATATTTGTCATGGATATGTGTTTAAATCCGGACCCGGTTACGGTATCAGGATAGATTTATATTCTTTAAAAGATAAAATAAGTCATTATTTTTTCAGAACAACTGACATTTTCAATAATTTCAATAAGATCACGGATCAGATTGCTTTTGAAGTAAATAAAAGACTGGAAAAAAACAAAAGCGTGCTTGTAAATAAAAAAGTTTTTATAAATGATTTTAAAATAATATTAAAAAATTTTGAAAAGGATAAAAAAGGGGCGATTCAGGAGGTAAATGTACCCGGAATCATAATCGACAGGGTCAATTACAGGGAAACAGATGATTTCTTTTCAGATCTTCTGCTTTATAATTTATATATATCAGGAATTTTTAATGTAAAAAAAAGTATTATTAAAAATGAAAAAAAGTATGAGTCAAAAAAAAACGGAAATATCAATAGTAATACTTCAGCAGATTATTTAATTGAAGGGATAGTTGATTTGTCAAATACAATTAATACTTTATATATCAAAGTATTAAGTTCTAGAAGGGATAAAATCTATTATGAAAAATGCGTTGAGCTTAAAACATTAAAAATCAATTACATCTATAATATTATGAGAACTTTCAGTAAAAATATCCTTATGTGTCTTTTGACTTTTGAAGAAAGGAATAAGACCGGTGAAGTTTTTATTGATGCATTTTATAATAATAATGATATGTTCTGCAATGATCATTTCTTGGGCAGGGGAGTTCAAAAAGATTTGATTTTACCTGTGTCTGTCAATGATGTTGATATTCAATTTTATAAAAACTGGGTAAAAAAATCCGCTGTTAATATTTTTCCTTACAATAAGAATAAATTAAGGGAGTCCAAAATAAAGTATCTGATTGGGCTTTATTATACTGCAAGGATCATGCTTCACCCGTTATTTGATGATAATTTGGAAATACCTTTTTCAAAAAATTTAAATTTTACCGGTGACGAACTTTTTAATAATAAAAGGAGTGATTTAAATAATAAATATCATATTTCATCATTAAACGGAATGGGATTAAATTTTTCCGTAAGTTCTAAATATTTTGATTTATCAGGCATTGCTTCATTTATTTTTGGAGAATGTTTCAGGAATTTTTCTCTGAATAATCGCTTAGACATTGAAATCAACGGTGAAAAAGTTGAAGGTTTGACATGCAATTATTTTATTGACAAGTATTCATTGATCTTTGATCTCTGCATATTACCCTCTTTTATTTTTCCCCCTTCGGGCACCTCTTTTCGCTTTTATGCAGGCAGCGGATTTTTTGCTTCATTATCATATAACAGATTCACCGAAAGAATAAGCGGTAAAGCGGTAATCGATTCGAGAAAGTATGATTTTGATATAAATTATTATAATAATGATTCCTTATATTTATCATTGGGAATATCTCCTGAATTCGGTTTTATTTATAATTTTTATAAATTCAATTTGAAAGCCGGTTTTCTTTATAACTTTGATCTTTATAAGTATTTGATATTTTCAGACATAAGAAATTCGAGCTTCAACACATTCTATACAGGCAGTTTCGGTGTCAGGATAGGAGTTAATTATTATTTAAATTAAAATACTGTTGTTTAAAATCCTTCAATGTTTTATAATATTAAAAAAAGATAAACAATGAAGGATAAAATCTATGTCTGATAACTATGATGATTTATTAAAATTTGATTTGAACATTAAGAATTTAGGCAAATGCAATTATGATTCACCGTTAAATTTGTCAGAGATAATCGGCGACAATGTAGTCAATTATATAAATGAAAATGAAAGAGTGTTTGTAATAAATACAAAAGATCAGTTTGATACATATATTAAAAGCGGTAAAAATGTGCCTACTTTTGAAAAAGCAGGTCCCAGGAAAAGGATATTTTTTAAATCAGGCAGTACCGTATCTGCAATCGTAACCTGCGGAGGTTTATGCCCGGGATTAAATGCAGTTATCAGGGCGCTGGTTTTGATGAATTACTACAGGTATAACAATAAGATTATATACGGGATTAAACACGGTTATCAGGGATTTATAGATAAATAC
>JAFGQB010000003.1 GCA_016935915.1 Spirochaetota bacterium | reverse complement strand
TTTTTGTTTTTAAGTTTAGTTAATCCTGTTAATATTTCTTCTGAAAATGAAATTATTAATTTAATAATCCATAAATATAAAAATTTTAACGGATTGGTCAACCTGTCCAATTTTCCACCTGTTTATAAGCAGGTTATCAGTGATTTCCCTGTGATCTGGCCCATGATAGATTGTGCAAAAATAAGTGATGCTGAATATAATATATTTGATAAAAAATTAAAAAATTATTATATCAATAATCAGGATTTGAATAATTTAGATATCGATTTTACCGAAGAAAGGATAATGCATGGTTTGTTCATCATGGATAAGGAAAAAAGTTTTGTAATTGCCAATGCAGATGGTGTAATTAAAAAAATTAATTATCAAAAAAAAATTGGATATCAGGTAACAGTCAGACATTTATCTGGAATAGTAAGTATTTATACAGGAATAGATGAAGTTGATTTGACCAAGATTAAATTAAACCGCAAAATCAGACAGGGTGATATACTGGGTATACCGGGGCAGGTATCATTAATTGATAACGGTATTATTTATGATCTATATTGTTTTCATTATGGTATCGAATATAGAGGTGGTTTAATTGAGCCTCAGGGATATCTTAATTTTTTAGGCAACAGGATCTATTATAAGACATCCAAATATTGACTTTATTATATCATTCGTAAAACCACTGCCAGCAGTATGCATTCCCCGGTGTTCTGTAAATTTCTTCATTAATAAAATATGGTATGTTACTCAGCTTTTTATTAAAAACTGCAATTGTCGGTTTTAATCCTATAATGCCGATGATGTAAATATTTTTTTTATGTATATCAACTGCTTTCTGCAGGAGTTTTTTGCGCATTGAATCATCGCCTTCGGATTGCAGCGATTCATAAATTTTTTGAAGTTCAAAAATATCATTGTCAGGCTTTATTCCTTTTTTACCTTTATTGTCATAATAAATTCCCCAACCTGTTCCCCAGAAATTATTACTGTCAAAAGGTATTAGATGTCTTGTGTCAATATCGGGTCTGACTGTTCTGTCAAAAGTGCCGATAATTGCTTCATGAACATTATCAACCCTGTATCTTTTATACATGAGCTCTCTGTCTTCCTTTTTATCAATGATTTCGATACCTGCTTTTAATAGCTGTTTTTTTAAAAGATCAATATCTTTTGTGTAATCTGAATAATATTCAAATGTGATTTCCAATGGTTTGCCGTTTTTTAAGAGTCTTATGCCGTCTGCATTTTTTTCAGCAAGTCCGAGCATATCAAGTATTTCATTTGCCTGTTTTAAATCATAATCAGCATATAGAGTTTCCCATTCCCTGTCATATAAAAGTCCTCCATCAGGGAAAGACGCCTGACGCGGTACAGCAAATCCGTCATGATTGATCCTATTAATTTCATTTCTGTCAATGCTTAAAGAAAGGGCTTTTTTAAAGTTCTTATTATTAAATAATTCCCTTTTTACTACATCCTGTACTGTATGGTTTAAATAGATACAGACATTTGAACCGTGAGATGAGGGACAGAGCATGACATAATAATTTTTTTTTCTTTTGAGTAAAGTTCTGCTATCAGATAATGACAAACTCCTGAACTGGAAATCAATTTTACTGTTTGTAATTTTTGCTAAAAGATCTTCTTTATTTTCAATAAAAATGTTATTTATTTCATTAATATAAGGCAGCTGATTACCGGAAGAATCGATTTTATAATAATAAGGATTTCTTTTAAAAATAACTTCCAACTCTCTGTAATCATTCTGTACTATCCATGCTGTAATTGTCGGCAGCATAGGATTCCGTATGAAATCCTGTTTTTCATAAAAAAGGTCAAGTATCTTTTTGTAACCTTTTTCTTTAATCATTTTATTGAGCTTGTCTCTGCTTGTAAAATCAGGATGAAATTGCTTCAGGTAATGCGCCGGCTGAATGAATTCATTGTAATTCCTTCTGGCACAATTAAATAAGAATGAGCCTGAGGGATATCTGAATACAAACAGATAAGAATATTTGTCAATGATCTTAAGTTCTGGAAGAAAGCCTCCGGGGGTCCAGAAATCAGGGATATTAGTCATAAATTCTTTATTTTTCAGTACATGTTCAAAATGAAAAGATATATCATCTGTAGTCAGTGGATGTCCGTCAGACCATTTCATTCCTTTTCTTAATGTAAATTTTATGATTTTACCGTTATCGGATATTTTAAAACTTTCAGGTATACCTGTTAAAACTACTCCATTTGATCCCCATTGAAGAAAACATTCTCCTTGAAGTTTTCTTACGCTTAATTCATCGGAAAATCCTTTCCATCCGTGATGTAAAATGCCACCGTAGCTGCCTGTTTTTTGGGCAGGTTCAATCACCATGGGTTTATCAGGGAGCCTTGATTTCAGGGTTGGTATTATACCCCTTGATGATGCCTTTTTTAAGGATGGAGATTCATTAAATGAAAATATTTTTTTGCCGGTTTTTTTTTGATAATCATCAGGGTCCGGGTAAAATTTTACTGATCTATCTTTTGGTATGACAATTAAATTTTCGATATTATTTCTATTGCTGTTAATAAATAAAGAAAAAGAAATTGTCATTATTAAGAAAGAACTTATTTTAAAAGATTTCATGCTTTAATAATTTTATTTTTTTACCCTTTCAATTTTTTCTTTGGCATTTTCATCATTTGGATCGATCTTTAAGGCTTTTTGCCATTCTTCAATCGCTTCATCGGTTCTTCCAAGATATTCATAGAGATTGCCTAAATTAATATGAGCCTCAGCAGCATCCGGAATCAATTCAATGACTTTTTTATATTCCGCGACAGCTTCGTCAATTAAATTTTCCTTTAAATAAAATTTACCAAGCAGGTAATAGGAAGAAATGTAATAAGGATTGATTTTTATTGCTTCTTTAATCTCTTCTATTGCACTGTTTATATCATTATGGTTTTCATAGAGTATAGCAAGGTTATAGCGGGCTTCAATAAAATCAGGACTTATTTCAATTGCTTTTTTATAGGAGTTTAAAGCATCCTGATAAAGACCCTTTCTGCTGTACACAATACCCATATTACAGTAAGCTTCTGCATATTCCGGATTTATTTCAAGAGCTTTTTTAAATTGAATTAATGCTTCATCCAGTTTGTTTTTCTTTTCAAAAAGGACCGAACCCAGATTGTTGTAAGCTTTTATAAATCGAGGATTTAATTGTATGGCTTTTTTATATTCCATTATTGCTTCTTCGATCATTCCGATTTCATTATATATGTTGCCGAGATTATTATATGCATCATAGTTTTCAGGTTCCAGCTCGATTGCTTTTGTGTATTCGTTAACAGCCTTCATTATATCACCGCGTTGACGATAGATGCGTCCCAAATTGTTGCGGGCAGTTGAGCTGTTGGGTGAAGTTTTTGCCATATTTTTATACAGGCTGTATTCATCCTTCCAAATTTTATTCCTGTTGAACGTTGAATATGAAAATATAACAACAATTATCAATATAATGGAATATTTTAAAATTATATTTAAATTGAACTTTTCCCTGCCTTTTATTTTAATCCTGATTTTTTCAAACAACTTGCCGATTAAAACAGAAATTGAAAAGCATAAGCCGATAAGTGGCAGATAAAGATAACGTTCTGCAATGGGATTTGAAATTTGTATGATATTTAATACTGGGGATAATGCTGTAAAAAACCACCAGATGCCAAATGATGCTTCTTTTGAAAATCTATAGATAAAAAAACTTAAAATAATAAAGAGAATAACAGTTATATATGAAATAATATTAATAAATGAAAAGAAACTTTCTGGATAGGAAAAAACATAGTCAGCATTTAGATTAAACGGGAAAAATGCGATCTTTAAAAAATTAAAAATATTATAAGGAACATAGATCAATCTGGTTAATAAATCTCCGTAAGAAACAATCGTTATCTCCATGGGATAATACATAAGGTAAAATCTTATGAACAAATAAAAGATGCATATCAGAAAATAACCCGAATAAATGAACTTATTTTTCCATATTAAATCTGCCGTTGATTTTATGCTGATTTTATTTTCGGATTTCTTTGCAAATATAATATCATATAGCATTATCATTAAAGGAAGCGTAACAGCCATTTCTTTTGACAATAAAGCAATAAAAAATAATATAACTGACAGTAAGAAAATCAAATGATTTATTTTTTTACCGTATCTATATTTTATATAAACTATAAATGAAGAAAGAAAAAACACTGTAGTTAAAAGATCTTCACTGTATGTTATGCAGTTTACAGCTTCGGAAAGCGCCGGATGACTCGCAAAAAAAAGAGCGGTAAGAAAAGAAGTTGTTCCGTTTTTTGAAATCAGCCTGATTAAAAAAAAGACCAGAAGAACATTGATTATATGAAGAATCACACTTGTCAAATGATAGCCGAACGGATTGAATTTCCAGAAAAGATAATTAACAAAGTAGGTAAGCGTTGCTATTGGTCGATAACTTGCCTCTCCCGATCTTGTAAAATATGAAGAATCAAAAAAGAAAAAAATGTCTTTTGTCCAGATCTTGATAAAATTGTTGTCTGTAATCGGAAGAGAGTCATCATAAACAAATCCGTTCTGAAGTGTGTTTGAATATATTATAAAGGAAAGAATTATTAAAATCACTACGGGTATTGATTTTGTTATTTTATCTTTTGTGATAAATGTTTTTTCTTTTGAAATGTTCATGCTCCTTACTTATCAAAATATTTTATTTTATTTTAAATAATTCATAATTATAAAGATGATATCTTGTGTACCTGCTTACAAGATGATATTCCGGATGATATGCTATGTTGGGATCATTTAACAGCTCTTTTGCAAGAAGGTGACCTTTTTTGATGGATGCAAAAATACTGAACCAGTCCATTAAAATATGAAGCTGATCCTTGTATCTTTCCTGATCTTCTCTTGCAAGCCAGTCGTCAGTCTGCAGTCTTAAGGAAGGGCCGATCCATTTTTTCGGAAATCTTAAAACAGACCTCATTCTGTAACCTTCCGATGAAATATCGCTGTTGTTTCCGCTGTAAAAACCGTGCTTCTGACAGTATTGTTCTATTATTGTTCCCCTGTAAGGAGCAAGGGTTGACGCCCATGCAACTGTCGGCAGACCTGTTGCTTCTTTTAGTTCTACATTTAACTTAAGGTTTTCAAGGTCTGCATCTAGATTGATCTTGGTCTCTTTTGCTGTTGCACCTGTGGGCAGCCCGAGCATCTGCTCAGTTCTTACAGTAAGATCAAACTGGCTTAAGTATTTCATGGCTTTGAACATAAGTTCATTGGTCATGTGTCTGTTTAAAACCTCTTCCCGAATCACGGGATCTGCTGATTCTATTGCCATGGTTAATCCGGTACAGCCGGTCTTTAACATCAGGTCGATTCTTTCCCTGCATTCATCTTTATCGGGATTGATAAATTCAAATCTTAACTGAGCATGGTATTTTAATCTGTTTTTATATTTATCTGCAAATTCCCTCATCCATTTTATATCCATGCCGAATATATCATCCTGAACATAGAGAAGCTCGGTTTCAGGGGCGATCCTTATAATATTGTCAATTTCATTTATTACATCATCAACGCTTCTGTTACAGTTCGGAAAAAGTCTTTTGTTTTTGGCAAGATTATTTTCCATGTCTTTAAGCTGGTTTTTATTTAAAGCAGGTTCTATGAAATCAAGGGTACTGCTGTTGTAGCAGTATGTGCAGGCATAGGGACAGCCTGTATGGGTAATGATGTTTTTTATCTGATTTTTTAAGTACTGAGGATTTTCTATATAAAAATTTTCCCTGTCTGATATCGGAAAAGGTTCTCTCTCCTTTAAATGAACAATACCTGGTTTTTCTTTACCTCTTAATATGTTCCTGAAACTTTTGAATCCTTCGCTTACAACAACATAGTCGGCATATTTTTTTGCATCAAGGGGAAAGTATGTTGCATGAGGGCCTCCTGAAATTATCTTTAAATGAGGATATTTTATTCTTATTTTATTGAAGTATTCACCCAGCTCAATATGGTTGCCTGTATAGATTGTTACACCGAATAGATCGGGTTTAAATTCTTCAAGTATTTTTTCCCATTTTTCAAATTTAGGGCCTTTTGAGAGCACGATTTTTGTTTCCCAGCCTTCCTCTTTTGCGATAGCGGAAAGGTGAAACAGTGCAAGGGGTTCAATTATGGAATCTATTGCCCCTAAAAGGATTTTTTTACTCATGTTTATCTCAAACTTATAGAATTTATTAAATTTATACTAAATAAAAAGATTATTCTTTAAAAGTTATATTAAATCAGGATTAAAATGTCAATTAAAACTTTGAAAGATAAGAACAGAGTTACCTAAGGGGTTCGGAGGGCACAAAGACCTGGTCCTCATGCCCCAGTGCTTTCAGCTTTTATTATTCTTTCCAGCCATTCTTTAGTCAAACTGGTAAATAATTCAGGCTGTTCTAATTGCAAAGCATGACCGGCAGTGTCAAGTAATGCCAGAGTAGCCCTTGGAAAATTTTGAAATACATTTAAAGAATTTTTATATCCGACAAGAGAGTCTTGTTTTCCTAAGAGTATTAGTGTTGGTTTAGAAAATTCATTATTCATAACATTAACATCAACAGAATAAGCTGATTTAGCCCAAGTGTTATAGAAATCAGAATCTTTTAATGCCAAACCAGGGATTATCTCTTCTTTATATCTTAACCAAACCTGATTAGTTTGGCGAACCACAATAGGGTTAAAATAAGACTTTTCTTTTAAAGACAGAATACCATCAAGATCAGGTTCTTTTTCAAGAACAATGAAATCCGGCTTTGGACCGCCCATATGAAGGGATGGACATAACAAAAATAATCCTTTTACACGTTCCTGCACTTTATTAAGGATACACAGTGCTAAATAACCACCATATGAATTACCAATCAAAACAAACGGTTGATCATAAATCAGCGATGAAATAAAAGAGAGTATTAATTCAATTAATTTATCTGCATTAGACAGCCAGTTGTTACCAATGGATTTACCATATCCGGGAAGATCAAAATATATCCTTTGGAACTTATAATCAACCTGACTGAAACAAGGTTCCATGCAGCCTTTCAGTGATCTATTATCAGGACCATTACCATGGATCATGAAAACAGGCAGACCGGAACCGATTATTTCATAATAAATAGACATCCCATGTATATTATATTCCATTTTATATCCTCAATGTTTTCCAAAGTACATGGAAGTACTTTGGGGCCTGTATTATAGATATTCAATACTAACAATCAAGCTTACAGCTAACTATAAAGTTCTGTGGGATTACTGTTCGGTACAATGCTATGTTAAGCTTAAGACGTGGTTCTTGATCACTCAGAGGCCTTCTTTCGCAGGAGGAACACACGAATGGTAACCACTGCCAGTACAAGATACAATAAGTTCCAGAGCCCAAAACTAATGTAACCTGGTGGAGTTAATACCCAACCTAAATCCAATGCGGTCCACATAGCACCAATGAGACTGAGGATTCCATTAAGAATGAACAAAACTTTTGCAAATTTTTCAATACCGGTGGTCCCAAAGAAAGAGGCAGCCAACCACGTCCCAAGGCCAAGAAATCCATACCCCCACATCTCAAACGCCCACGCAAGGGAGGCAGGATTAGCCATCGAAAAAACTTCTAGAATAACTGCGTGATCAGGTGTATATCCAGCAACTACTGCAGGAATATATGTTGTCTGTATAATGTAATTAATGCATATAATTGCGCTGCCGACAATTCCAAATATCAATCCTACTAATGGCCGAGATGGCGAGCTGGCCAATAAATACATTGCGGTCAAGAGCATTAGACTACCGCCGATTAGAAGGAATCCAAAGTAAAATGGCAGACCTTGAATCCCATGAAAATGCTGAACAAAAACATCTACACTATACCATGACGGTTGTTTTGGCTGTAGAACAATTGTGAATAATGACGGAAAGATCGTTCCAAGCATGATCAAAATGGATCCGACAATCCCGAAAATATACTTCGTGCTGTCATTTAAGGTTTCACTCATCTAAATACCTCTATTATATAATGCATAAAATCTTAAGCAAAACATATACTGCCCGCCTTTTTTCAGTTAAAGAATTAGAAATGTAAACTTATCTTAAATCCTAATTTTCTCGAGCCGCGGATGTCGAAATAAAAAAAACCGAATCGAGCATTACACTTAACCTTTAGGAAAGTATCTTAAACTTTTCAAATTTGAGATACTTTTTTAAGTTGAATGCATTGTCCATGGACGTACAGGCATCTATATTGGCATGGATGCCTGAATATCGATGAAACCGCCTGAAAAACGGCATCCTTAAACCCTGGTTATATATTATGGAGTTTAAATAATTATTTATTTTTTTTCAAGAAGATTATTTTTTTAATTTTCTTTA
>JAFGQB010000089.1 GCA_016935915.1 Spirochaetota bacterium | reverse complement strand
TTGTTTATTCTTGCATATATAATTTATCAAGTTATGATTTATATCAGGTCCATAAATTTTCATACTGAACTGAATATTGCGAAAAATCTGGGGATACAAAAGAGACTCGGCATTATGAAAAATCTTGGGTTGGAAAAGAGGCTTGGCATTAAAAGACTGTTAAAATAATTATTCGCCTTTATATCTATAGCCGTTCTGCTTTAAAATCTGATCAACAAAAACACCGAAGCAAATAAAATAAGAATCCTCGAAATCATTATATTTTTGATTTATTATTATTTCATATTCGTTTGATGAATATCTGAATTCTTTGAAAATAAAACCAAGTATTTTATCCTGATTTTTAACTGAAAACTCAAAGCTGTGAATGTTGTTGTCCAGTTTTTTTATCACTCCGTTAAACTGATATTTTCTGGTTTTATATAAAATATCATAATTTAAAAAATCCTTTTCTTCAATCTGCTTTATTGTACAGACCGTTTCTTTGCTGTCATTGATTGAATATGTCAACAGTCTGATGTTGTTTTCAATTGTTTCACTTTCTTCAAGGTTAAATGTTTTTTTATTTACTTTATCATTTATGATAAATTTGTTGTAATCCAATGTAAATCTTTTCCTTGCAGTAAAATACCTGTCATTAAGCATTGTTTTTAAATCTGGGTATTCGGACAGATTGAGAGGAACATTTTTCCATACATTGTAATTGGTTATGAATTCCGCAGGAACCTGTCGTAATAAATATGTCTTTTGAAAGTCAAACACCGGTCTTCTTAAATTTTGCTGTTTAACTTCCTGCGAAAAACAGTTGAAAAAAATGATTATACCTATTACCAATAAGGTAAAATTAATTTTTTTTGTCATAATAAAATATTCCTTTAAGTTTATTTATGCTAATGAGCATGTATTTTTGCTTTTTTACTGAAAAAAGTTAAAAATACAATTTTGAGATCAAACCATAATGACCAGTTTTCAATATAGTCAATATCATATTTGACTCTCATCTGTATATCCGAGTCACCCCTCCAGCCATTTACTTGAGCCCATCCTGTTAATCCGGGTTTTACCCAGTGTCTTATCATATATTTTTTATATTTCTTTTTAAACTCTTCCGTATGAGCTATCATATGGGGTCTGGGACCTATCAATGACATTTCTCCTTTGAGAATATTGATTAACTGGGGTAATTCGTCTAAATTTGTTTTTCTTAAGATTGTTCCGATTACTGTTTTCCTAGGATCATTTATCGTAGCCTGTTTGATATCCGCTTCCTTGTTCACCTGCATTGTTCTGAATTTTATGATATTGAATTCTTTCTGATTGAATCCTGTCCTTTTTTGAGTAAAATATACAGGACCTTTTGATTCAAGCTTTATCAATATTGTGATAATCAAAAATAATGGAGATGTTAAAATCAGACAGAAAACAGCAAAGCATATATCAAAGAGCCTTTTTATGAATCTGTTGAATAAATTGTCCAGAGGCACATTGTGCATCCCGATAAGCGCAAATCTTTTTATATATCTAATTGATGGTCTTTCAGATAATATTTTTAAATATCTGGGTATTAATTCTGCCTTTACACCGTAACTTTCACAAGTTAAAAAAATATCGCTTATTTTTTCTGTATTGTCCATAGGTAGAGCAACAATAACATTGTCAATATCCTGAGTTTTTAATATTGTTTCAAGTTTGCTTATTTTGCCTATTATCATTGATTTGATTTCATCGGTATATTTAAGGTCTTTGGATTTTGTCAATGAAACGTCATCATCCAGAAAGCCGATTATTTTAACACCGTATTTTTCTGATTTTTGAATAAGGTTAAAAAAACCTATCCCGACATTACCCGCGCCGATTATCAGAAATTTTATATAATTATACCCGCTTTTTCTGATCAATATCAAAATGATTTTTATCACTACTCTTTCTGTAAAATAGATAAAAAAAGTGATTATCAGGTATAATAATATAAATTCATTTCTGTAGTGGTAGATATTGAATAAAATCGGTAAATAAAAAAGGGCAACCAGATAAAGCTCAAAAAGAACAATATTTTCAATGATCTGGCTTAAAGGTTTAAATCTGTCACTTTGAGAAAATTCAAACTTTTCAAGCAATAAAAACAGTATAAACAATATAAAACAGGTTATAACTAATTCTCTTAATGACCATGAAGAGATGCTTATATCATGAAAAATAATATATTTCGACAATAGATATGCAAAAATTAATATAAAAAAGTCTGTAATAACACCGGCTGTCAGAAGTATATTATTATACTGTTTTGGCATCCCAATACCTTACTTATAAAATTATTTTAATGACTGTCTATATAATATCTTTTATTGATGAATTTATCAATAAAAATTATTATCTGCTTTTCGTAACACCATTTTTCGGGCAAATTTCATTCAGCTTGCATAAAGAGCAGAATGGCGATATTGGCTTGCACACGGTCTGACCGTAACTTACAAGATAATTATTTATTATTTCCCAATATTTTACAGGCAGGAATTTTCTTAATGCCATTTCGGTTTCAAATGGATTTTTAGTTTTTACCCAGCCGAATCTGTTAGTTATCCTGTGGACATGCGTATCAACACATAAGCCTGGTTTGTTAAAGCCCAGTGCAACTACAAGGTTGGCGGTTTTTCTGCCGACTCCCGGCAGCTTTAAAAGTTCATCGATATCATCGGGGATTTTACCATTATATTTCTCTGTTATTATATCTGCGATCTGTTTGATCCTGGCTGATTTGACTTTATAAAATCCTGCAGGATATATTAATTTTTCCATATCTTTTAAAGGTATTTTTTTAATATCATAAAACGATTTTGCTTTTTCAAAAAGCCTTTTTGAAGATTGGATCGTCACTTCATCCTTTGTGCGTAAACTTATCAATGTCGAAATTAATATATTGAAAGGATTGCCTGTAGTGTCTGCGATCAGAGTTACGGAAGGTGCTTTTGATTTTTTATAAGCATTTTTTAATATTTTTAAAACATACTCTATGTTATTAATATCTACATTCATTTTTATATCAGTATTTTTTCAAGCATGGATTTTATTTTTTCCGGGATCGGTACTATTTTTTTTGTGTTGACATCGATTACTACCTGTTCAATTGCCGCAGAGACTGCTGTTTTCGCATTTTTCACTATTTTATAATCCCATTCAAACCGAAGTTTATCAATATATTTTACTCTCAGTTCAACATTTACCTTATCCATCAAGAATAAAGGCTGTTTAAATTGTATGTTCATGTTCCTCAGTACAAGCCCGTATTGAAAATTGTTCAAGTCAATATTATTGTCCGCAAAAAAATGAACTCTTGCTCTTTCAAGGTAAGCGATTAATTTAGTATGATGGGTGATGTTGTAGCTGTCAACGTCTTCAAACTCAACTGTTACAGGATACGAGTACATTTTTTTTCCTCTGTTTTAATTATGGAATTCCTAAAGAAAATATCAAAAAAGAACGTAAGGGTCAAGGTTTTATTTGATTAGTTATTGATGAATAATTACAATAAGTAAGAATTATTAATAAATTACCTTTCAAATTTGACGCACAAAGCAGGGATGTGATTAATCGCGTCCCTGCTACAATTATTAAGAAAAGTATAAGATTAAAAAAATATTTCTCACTTTGTTCAAAATGACAATGAAATGAATTAATAAATCGATTTTAAAAATTAAAATTTATATATAAAAACGTAAAGAAAAACAACATTTGAGGATATTAATAATTTTAATCATAAGTTTTTAAAAAGTATTTACAGGTAAAACATGAAAAATTTATTGAACATTATTTCTCTGCCTTTGGTTTTATCCGTAGTTTTGATCATAACTGTTTATTTGAAATTCGGGATTAATATTTCGTTTCCCGTTATTTTGATGATATATTTATCATTATCTTTAATTGTTTTTATTTTAAGCCTTTTGTTTCATAAGGAAATGGTTTATTTAAGTATTATTATAATATGGATTGTATTACTTTTGTTTTTTTTGAAACTGAAGAATATATATAGTGATTACGATTATTTCAATGAAATGCTTAAAGACAATTGCGGTTTAATAGGCGAGGTTAAAAGCTTTTCCGTTATTCACTGCGCCAAAATACAAACCGTGGTAAGCGTAATCGGAGTAAAAAAAACAGATATTACAGATTATATAAAAGCAATTAAAAAGTTTAAGATCCTGATCAAAATAAATGATTTAAGTTGTCCTGTTGATAAAGGCGATATAATCATAATCAACAAAAGGTTTATTCTTCCGCCGATAAAAGTATTTAATTATAATTACAGGGAAAATTTATTTTATAAAAATATTTACGGGACAATCAACCTTCAGCCGGATGATTTAGAAATAACAGAAAAAAAAATAAACAAATCAGTTATAAATGATTTTTTGCATAATACTATATGGAAGATCAGGAAAAACACAATTGATTTATTCAGGAATAATTTAGCACATGATAATTTTTCATTTGTTCAGGCGATTTTTTTTGGGATCAGAAGTGAAATCGATAAAAAAACCAGCAGGCAGTTCAGCAACACGGGGATGATGCATCTTTTAGCAATGAGCGGACTACATATCGGATTTATCGGTCTTTTGTTTTTTAAAATTTCAAATTTATTGTTATCAAGATCCAAATCATTGGTATTGAGCATTATATTTTTATCAGCTTATTTCTTGATGATTTCCGAGTCTGCTTCCAGCATGAGAGCCTTCTGCATGTATTCGATTACTGCCATGTTTTTCATTTTCGGATTAAGCTCCGCAGGCATAACTATTTTATCATTATCTGCCGTTGTTTTATTGTTCTATAATCCTTTTTTTGTGTTTGATCTCGGTTTTCGTCTTTCATATTTTGCAGCAGCCGGAATAATATTGTTTCATAATAATATTTTTGAAAAACTCCCTGAAAAACTGCCCAAAAAAGTCAAAGATTTGATTTCTGTTACTATTTCCGCATTTTTATCCATTTTTATAATGCAATGGTCAGTATTTAATAACATACCATTTTTTTCGGTGATAAGCTCTATCTTAATTGTCCCTTTTTTTTCTCTTGTTTTTATCACCCTGTTTTTTTTGATAATTTTTAACATTTTGTTTGGCTTTGACTTTATTTACATGATCATTGATTTTATATGCTCTATGTTTTTAAAATTAATTTCATTTCTTGATTTAATCCCATCGGTAATAATGCCTGATATTCCTGAATATTTTTCGATTTTGTTTTTTGTTTTTTTGATCATTTATTTTTATCTGCTTGATCCATTGATTAAAAAATGGATTATTTATTTGAGGATCAAGTATTTTTAGCTGATTTTATTTCATCCGCTTTTTTTTGGCGCAAAAGACTATCGGAAAAAACAAGTTTTCTGATTGTTTAAAGACTTGTATTTTTTGTTTCTTTTTTTACATGATTATCAAAAATAAATAGACAAAACAGATAAAATTTTTATAAAATAGTTAATAAGTTCATGGAGAATGATACAATAAATAAATTACTGTCATTTCAAACCCAGGTACAAATCGGGAGAGAAATCTTAAAAAAACAATTAAAATTGAGATTTCTCGGACATAAAAGCTCTCGAAATGACAGGTAATTCATTAATAATTATTATGCAAAGTAATCATTCATAAGGAACTAATAAACAATTATTAAATAATTTAAAGAGTAAAAATGGATAACGGCAATAAAAAGAAGGATAATTTTAATTTTCTTGAATACAGTTCCATCGGTTTCTCCTTTATTTTTTCAATTTTAGCCGGATATTTTATCGGGATATATTTGGATAAGCTGTTCAATACAAAACAGGTAATGACCATAATTTTTTTGTTCTTAGGTATAATTTCCGGTTTTGCAAACATGATTGTAATTGCTCTTAAATTTGGAAGAAAGAAAAAATAATAAATTTTTATTAATAATCTTCATTAAATATTAATTTATAAAAATAAAAATATACTTATGATAAAAAAAATGAACTTACTTGCAAAAAAAAGAATTCCCTTTTTATTCATCATAGATTTCGACATGGATAAAAATATCATTCTACCGCTTGATAACATTAATAATCAGGAAATTATGTTTGATATAAGGGGAGTAAAAAACTTCAAAGACAATCAATTTCCAATAAAATTTTTGCAGTTAAAGAAAAATCCTGTTGAATTTAATTTTTACAAAAAAGCATTTGACAGTGTCGTTGAAGAGATGAAAAAAGGCAACAGTTTTTTACTTAATCTTACTTTTAAAACCGGAATTGAATTAAATGCATCCTTAAAAGAAGTTTTTTATTCAAGCCATGCGAAATACAAGCTTTATTATAGGGATGAATTTGTCGTTTTCTCTCCGGAACAGTTTGTGATAATTAAAGACAATAAAATTTATTCATACCCTATGAAAGGTACCATAGATGCTTCAATATGCGATGCTGAAAAAATAATAATAAATGATGAAAAAGAGTTTGCCGAACATATAACGATCGTTGATCTTATTCGAAATGATCTTGGTATGGTCGCACGGAATATAAAGGTTGATAAATTCCGTTATCTTGATAAAATCAAAACAAACAATAAAGATCTGCTTCAGGTGAGTTCCGAAATAAGCGGTGAACTGGAGCCAAACTGGCGAAAAAGACTCGGAGATATAATTTACTCTCTTTTACCTGCAGGATCAATTACAGGCGCCCCTAAAAATAAATGTGTTGATATAATAAAAAATATTGAAAATTATAAGAGAGGATTTTATACCGGGATTTTCGGACTTTATGACGGGGAAAAACTTGACAGCGGAGTGATGATAAGATTTATTGAAAAGGAAAAAAACAAATTTTATTATAAAAGCGGTGGCGGTATTACCATATACAGCGATGCTGAAAAAGAATATAATGAAATGCTGGAAAAGATATATGTGCCTATTGCTGGAAACGATTAAAGTAAAAGATAGAAAATTACATAATATTGATTATCATAACAGGAGAATGAACAGTTCAAGAAAGATTTTGTTCAACAGCGATAATTTTATTGAACTAAATAAGATAATTAAAATCCCTGAGCATGTCAATAATGAACTGTTCAAATGCAGAATTGTCTATGACACTGAAATAAAAAAGATTGAGTTTTTGCCTTATTCAATAAGACTGATCAATTCATTGAAGATTGTGCATACTGATGATATTGAATATTCATTTAAATATGAAAACAGGGATAGATTAAATGAACTATTAAAAAACAAAAAAAATTGCGATGATGTTCTAATAGTAAAAAACGGCAGGATTACAGATACTTCTTTTTCAAATATAGTCTTTTTTGATAACAGCAAATGGCTTACTCCCGATAAACCGCTATTTAAAGGGACAAAAAGGGAAAAGCTGCTTGATCAAAAAATCATATTTGAAGATGAAATCTCATTAAAAGATTTAAAATTTTTTAAGAAGGCAAGATTAATAAACAGCATGATAGAGTTTGAAGATAATCTTGATATTTTAATAGAAAATATTATTTGATATTTTTTTTAAATTAAATATATTTATGCCTTCGGCAGAAAAATTTCAAATTTTGTACCATGGTTTTTTTTGCTTGCACATTTTATATGACCGCTGTGTTTTTCTATGATATTTTTTACTATGGTCATGCCTAATCCTGTTCCCCCTTTTTTGTTATATGAAAAAAATGGTTCAAATATTCTGTTCAATGTTTCTTCTTCCATCCCAAAGCCGTTGTCCTGTATGGACCATTTTATCCAGTTGTCTTCATCATTAAGCTTAATGCTTATTTTTCCTCCGGTCAACAAGGCGTCTGCAGAATTAGTGATTAAATTCAGAAAGACCCTTTTCATCCTTTCTATATCAACTAAAACAATACTGTCGATGTTGTCATTGAAAGATATGATTATATCCTTGTTTTTTAAATCTTCCTTCACTATATCGATCATTGTAGAGATGAATGCAGAAATATTTACAGGCGTTTTATTAAGCTGCATATCACCTCTGGAAAACTCGAGAAGTTCGGATGCCATATTATTCAGTCTTTCAACTTCTTTTACAATTATATTTGTGGATTTATTTGTTTTTGGATCATTGGGATAGTTCATGCTGATTAATTCCGCATAAGCCTTGATGTTGGACATGGGATTTTTAATGTCATGTATTATTAGAGAAGCAAATTTACCGACCAGTGACAGTTTTTCTGCCTGAATCAATTCATTTTGTGTTTTTTTCAACTTCTGGTAAGCTGTTTTAAGCTGTTTGTTCCTTTTTTCCAGGTCCCTTATATAATTGATGTTTGTACTTCTTACTGTAGAACAGACATTTCTTGCGATTTCCAATGCGATATGTGAAAATGATTTCAGTAATTCATTGAATATATCTCTGCTTAATTTAAGCAGGGTTATGTCGGTTTTGGCTTTTATGGTCGCACTTCTGGGCAGATCATCAATGATTGCCATCTCTCCAAATACATCGCCGTCTCTTTTTACTGCCAGGATTTCATTCTGTTCTGTATCCTCTACTTTTTTTAATATTTCGACTTCACCGTTACAGATAATATAAAATCCGTCAGCATTTGAATTTTCCTCAAAGATTATTTCACCTTTTTTAAAATTCAACTCTTTTGAAACTTCCGCAATCTGACGGAAGTCTTCATACGACAAGTTTTTAAAAACTTCGGTCTTTTTTATAATTTCAATCTTTTTTTCTCTTGTCATAACTTTTGAATATTGGGACAATCTCAAAAGTAAAAATTTAAACACTTAAGTACACTCAAGAGCACAAAGTTTTTTATATTTATTAGAATATTCTATACTTATATTCTCTAATTTTTATTAATTCTCTGTGATCTGAAGTGGTTAATTATTGACTTTTGAGTCAGCCGCTTCTCCTTTTTACTTGATATAAAAAAACAAAATAATCGATTAATAATATTCTATATTATTAGTTGAAAATAGCCAATAAAAATTTTTTAAAAGATTAAAATTATTTTCCAAGCTCAAGTCTGTAAGCTAAAAATTCGGGAAGATGATTTTTTAAAATTTTGTTCTGTGTGAGATTTATAGGGTATTCATATCTTATTATATCGATCCGCGATGTTTCTGTGTCAAAAACAGCGAAACCCGCTTTAGGATTATTATCTCTGGGTTGACCTATGGAACCTGGATTTATCAGATAATATTTATCCTTTTCAAGCATGATCACATTATCTTTTATTGTATTTATCGATTTTTCATTTTCCAGTGAAAATGCAATCTGATAATGTGTGTGCCCAAAAAATGAAAGCTGTATTTTATTCTTTATCAGCCAGTTAAAATCATCGGTAGTATAATGTTTTGATAAAAGATAATTATCCTCATCAACAAGGGAACCGTGGCAGATCGCGAAAATATTATCTATTATTTTTGGGCCCCTAACAAGGCTTTTTAAATAATCCATTGATTCTTTTGTTAAGATTTTAATTGTCCATTTGACCGCTTCTTTTGCATACTCTGAAAAATCATAGTAATCATTATAAACAACAGCCCTGTCATGATTGCCTCTAATTATTTCAAGATTGGTGATGCTTGAAATAAATTTAATGCATTCATTTGGATTTGGATTATACCCAACAAGATCGCCGAGACAGATCAGTTTATTTATTTTTAAATTTTTTATTATTTTAAAAAATAAAGCTAGAGACTCAAGATTTGAATGAATGTCAGAAATTATAGCATATCTCATTATAATTTAACCAAAAAAATCAAAGTTATTGAGTTATAAAATTAATTATACAAAAAATCAATTAATTCCATTGGATTTGATAATAATTTTTGAGCATTGTTTGTTAAAAGTTCTCCCTTATCCCTGAATCCCCATAAAACTCCGATGGGGAACATGCCGGCATTATTAGCGGTTTCCATATCGACATCTGAATCGCCCAGATAAGCAAAGGATTGAGGAATAATGTTTATTGCCGCTGAAATAAATAGAGCTCCGGCAGGTTCGGGTTTTTTCGGGAACCTGTCGGATGCACCGATAACATTTTGAAAATTGTATTTTTTAAAAAAATGTTCAACAAGGATATTGGTTTCCCTGTCAGGTTTATTTGATAAAACATTTAAAGGTAAATATCTTTTTTGAAGTTCATCAAGCATATTGTATATACCGTCATACGGTTTTGTCTTATTTAATAGTCTTTTAGAATATATTTCCCTTACTTCTTTTGTCAGGTTTTTTATATCGATTTTATCCGTCAAGTTCTTTGGAATTGCTCTTTTAACAAGCATTTCAGCTCCGCTTCCGACAAATTTCTTATAGTTTTCAATAGGATGTACAGGAAAATCATATTTATTCATTAGCTCATTTACCGAATCGGCAAGATCATCCAGCGTGTTTAACAATGTGCCGTCAAGATCAAATATTACTGCTTTTATAATCATGCTATTATTTTAATCCACCTCCAGAACAATGGGACAGTGATCTGAACCGTAAACATCTTTTAAAATATAAGAGTTTTTTATACTATTTTTAAATTCCTCATTAACAAAAAAATAATCAATTCTCCATCCGATATTCCTCTCCCTGGCTTTAGTCTTGTAATCCCACCATGTATAATGACCTGGTTCTTTTGTAAAGATTCTAAATGTATCAATATATCCGTTGTTTACATATTTATCGAGCCATTTCCTTTCAATAGGAAGAAAGCCCGAAACTTTTTCATTTTCCTTAGGACGTGCAAGATCGATTTCTTTATGGGCAGTATTATAATCGCCGCACATTATGAGATTTTTGCCTTCTTTCTTAAGTTTATTGCAGAAATCAAGAAAAGCATCATAGAAATTCAATTTATAGATCAGTCTGTCTTCGTTCTTTTGTCCATTTGGGAAATATACATTTAAAAGTACAAAATTATCGAAATAGAGTATTAAAGTTCTTCCCTCATCGTCATACTCCGGGACTCCGAGATATGTTTCAACTTTTTCGGGTTTTATTTTTGTATAAACTGAAACTCCGCTGTATCCTTTTATATACTTTGGATAGTTCCACAAGGATAGATATCCGTCAGGATTTTTTAATGAACTGCTTAACTGTCCCGGAAGAGCTTTGGTCTCCTGCAAACATAAAATATCAAAGTCTTCTTTTTCAAACCAGTCAAGAAAACCTTTTTTAGCTATTGCCCTTATGCCGTTAACATTCCAGCTTAATATTTTCATTTAAAAATTTCCCAAAAGTTTTTTCTTTTATATTTTATAATTTGCAGTTTGTCAAGGACACTTTGGGGACAACTAGGGTATCTGTAGCACTGCAAATATTTCTTAAATGAATATTTCAATAATAATGTAATATTCAATTTAGTAATTTTATTAAAACAACAGAATAATTCCTATCGTAGAGTACAACAAATTGCTTTTTTAACGACAATTG
>JAFGQB010000088.1 GCA_016935915.1 Spirochaetota bacterium | reverse complement strand
TTTTATTAATACATCAAGTAAAGCCTTGCTTTTAATTTCAAATTTTTCTTCCGAGATAAAGACCGCCAATTTTTTAATGTCAAAAAATGTCTTTATCATATCGATAAAGCGGTTTAATGACACTGCACCGAGAATTGAGTCTTTGAATATAACGCAGTATGAAGCCTGCATGAACTCGTCTGTAAAATATGCAACATATTCTTTCTCTCCCGTTTCAATGGATTTGATTATTATTTGTTTTGTTTCCATAATTTTTTATTCTCCTTTTTTTTAAATTCGAGGCGGTTAAACCGCCTCATGACAAAGACCTGTTAACTGATACACGGGCGGAACTGCCCAGAAGCCGTCAACAACTCCGAAGAGGTTTGAAGGTAAAAGAGTGTATAAATTGCTCTCTTTAGGGCATGTCTTTGATACGACAAATACGGGTTTGCTGTTGTAAATCGCAGACTTGAAGGCAAGAGCCGACCCCTTGCCCATCGGATCAGAGGGGAAGAGTATCAGGATACTGCACTTTGAAGTAAGCCATAAAGTCCTTTTGGCTAATGCGACCTTTGGCAAAAGTCCGTCTGGAACAACGAATAGGGAATAAATCTCATTAATCCTTTTTTGCCTCTCACGGAAGGCGCAGGCGATAAGGCTTACGTCCTTGTTGCCTGTTAAAACAAGAGCCTTGCGGAAACTCTCGTCAACTCCGCTTGCGCACCCTGTCATAAAGGCGAAGCCAAGACCCCTGAATGCCTTGATTAAATCGGAACAGACCTGAAAAGGCACTGTCCTGTCCCTGCCTCCTGCAAAAAGAACTGCTCCGGCATCAACGCTGAATGAAAAAAATCTGCCGTCATGCTCACGCACCGGCACTGAAAATGTAGTCATAAACACCTCCTTTGCCGCACTCTTAAAATCTCCTGATGTGCGGGATAAAAAAATCGAGGATGCGTTCATGCTATATTTTTTTGAAAGTCAAGATTTGTTTACGGTTTTTTTACGATTCTTTTTGTTTTTTTATTTTTCCGCTTTTAAATTTTGATTTGATTGTTGTGATGAAGTGCTCAAAGATTCACGAGGATGATATAAAGCGTGGACTTTTTTTAAATCTGTTATAGTTAAATGGCAGTAGCGTTGTGTGGTTTTAATACTCTCATGGCCAAGTAATTCCTGTACAAAACGAATATCAACTTTGTTCTGGATTAAGTGGGTGGCAATTGAATGTCTGTATGTATAACAGGTAACTTTAATTTTTAATCCTAAATTTTTTGTCAGTCTATTCATCAATTTATTTAATGTCTGTCTGTTAAATGGAGTACTTCTATTATTTAAAAATAAATAATCACTATTATTATTTCCTAAAAAATATTTTCTTGATTTGTTCAAATATAAATCTAAATAATAAATTGCATGCATACCGATCGGTACAATACGGGTTTTAGCTCCTTTTCCTTTTACTACCGTTAAGACCTGTTGTTTTAAATCAATATCAAAGGTTTTAATTTCTGCCATTTCAGATGTGCGAATACCCGTAGAATAAAAAAGTTCAATTATTGATCTGTCTCTGATATTCTCAGGAGAAACAGGTTTTATAGACTCAATTATTTTAAAAATATCTTCTTCCGGTAAAACTTTATTGTTTAAATTGTTTTCAGTTCTTGGAAGCCGTATATTCATTGCCGGATTATTTATTATATAATCATCAAAATATAAAAATTTGAAGAATGATTTTAAAACAACTAACCTGTGACTGATTGTTTTTATTGATATTGATTTTCTTTTTTCATCTTGAGATTCTTTTAAATAATCGTAATAATCAAGAATTACTTTTTTTGTTATTTGTGAAATCTTCTCAATTCTTGAATAATATTTATCAATGAATACAAAGAATTTTTTCAAATTATTAATGTAGCTTTCAACAGTTCGTTTCGAGTATTCATTTCTTTCAAGATGATCAATGTAAAGATTAATTAATTTCTGAAACTTCATTTATAAAATTCCTTTTATCTTCGAGTTTATTTCTTGGATGATATTTTTCAAGCAATTCCTTTAGTCTTAAAAAACTAACCCTGACATAAATAATCGTTGCCCGAAGGTCTTTGTGTCCTAATAACAATTGAAGATAATTAATGCTCATTCCATTCTCAAATAAATGAGTAGCCGAAGATGCACGAATAGAATACATAGAAAAACGCTTTATATTTTTCTTTATCGAAAAATATTTTAAACTGTTTCTTATTCCTTTTACAGTCACGGGATTGTTTGAATGAAATGAAATAAATATTTTATTTTCGCTTTTTGGTAAGATATTTTTTGATCGAATTTTGTTAATATATTTATTTATCCATAATAAAGCCTCATTTGTTACCGGAACAATCCTGTCGGTTTTTGTCTTGGTTTTACGAATGAGAATAACTTTATTATAATAATCAATATCACTGATATTTAAGTTTAAACATTCACTCGGGCGCAAGGCTGAGGAATATAAAAGCTCAATCATCGCCCGTGTTCTGACTTCAAACGGGTTATTTTCGTCCAGATTGTTTAAAAAATTTGACAAATCATTTTTATCAATTACGGGATGATGCTTTACAACCTGCTTAGGATTTTTATACTTTTCTATGGGTGAAATTAGAATATAATTAAATTTATTTAAAAACCTGAAATACTTTTTTATGATTGTCACTGATTTATAATAAAATGAATGACAGTTGCATTCTTTATATTTTGCAATATATTCTTTAAAATCTGTTTCGCTGACATTTTTCTCATTATAAATTTGTTTCTCATTTAAAAATTTCTCAAAGCATGATAAAATATATTTATAATCCTTTATAGTTTTATTTGAATAATTCTGATTAGATAAATATTTTAAAAAGTCATTTATTTGTTTCATTCAAATATCCTTACATAAAGCATTTTTCGTGTTCAGGTGGTCAGGTTCACCAAAACCATGTAATTTATAAGGCTTTTTTTAATTTTTACCTGAATATTCGGGTATGTACAGGTTGTTCAGGTCAGTTAAATTATTTATTTTTTCTTCGAGTTCATCTGGCGTAAGAATGGAATTTGATCGTGTTGAATCTGAATAATTTCCAAGTAATCTGTAACTTTGAGCAAGACCGTTTTTTGATTGTATAATTTGGAGATATTCATATTCCCTTAAAACCTGAAAATTATTACGGACTTGAGCAAAGCTCCAATTTGAATAATCTCTTATATCCTTGCGGGTGAATGTAATTGATTCAACTGGAATATTTTCTTTATTGCTTTTATTTTTCAAATAACTTTTTATTATTTCCATTAACTCCTTTACTGTTCTTGGAAGATCATCTAAAGAATTATCCAGAATGCCGTCAATTAATAATTCATAAGCGGTTTTATAATCTTCAAGTGTGCATTCTATATATTCCAAAACCTCATTATTTTCCAATTTATAAAATTTAGTTTCTCTTTGATACTGATGCAAAAAGCAGATAACTTTTATAAGCTTTAAAAATTTTTGATTGTCCCTTCTCGTCTGAATGGTATGAGTCGGGAAATTTAATAATGGAGCAAATGGATTTATTACAATTATATTTTTCAATAACATTTGCGCTGAGTGATGCTTTTCAATAATTTTATCATCGCCATTTTTTAGTAAGAGTCCTTCAAGTGTATCAGATAGTCTTTGATTCTCCTGAATTATTCTTGTCTGTTCTTCCGATTCATCGATAGAAATAATAAAACATCGGTTTAAATTTTCTGCATTCATTTCACTCGAAGATGATGTTTCAATCAAAGCAATAGGACCGTTTACTTTTATTGTAACTGTTTTTATGATACCCGTAACAGTATCTTTAATCGGCACTGATTTACTGATTGTTTTTTTTGATATTAATTCCCTAAGCGGATATTCGCTTCCTTTACTGCCTTCCTTTTCACCGATAACAATGAATTTATTTCTTAATTCATTCTCCTGCACATAATACAAAGCCTGACTCGTTAGGTCGCTTATACTTTTTAAATCGTTTTTAGGACAAAGCTTTTCGATTATATCAATAAGCTTGCTTTTACCAGCACTCGATCGGGCAACAACAACAGCGTGAAGCGGGTCATCCATAAGACGGGAAGTCATGATGAGATAAGTTAATATTTTATTTTTTCTTTCATTCACATAACCAAGAGTCGTAATATCTTTTTCAATTTCAGTTAATAGATTTGGATTATTTAAAAAGTTCAATCCTTTTTCTGTTTGGGTGTCAGTTAAAATAATTTTTTCATCTTTATTTTCATTTTGTTTTTTCTCTTTAAAATTTTCAATTACTTCAATAATCTTTGAAAAATCATTTTCAAGCTGAATATGATCTCTGAAACCGAATTTATCCATCAGGTTAAAAATAAAATTCTGTCGTTCTCTGTTTTTATATAAATCGATTGAATTGATAAATACTTCGTTATTTTTTATTGCTCTGATATTCACCTTTAGACTTATTGAATGTTCATAAAAGTTTCCGATGATTCTGTAAGTGATATGAGGGAAAGTGAAAATAAAACCGCTTTCAATTTCAATAACATTTATCGCATTATTATTTTCAACTTTAGAATTCTTAAATAATCTTTCTAAATATTTATCCTTATTTTCATTGTTTAAAATTGAATCGAAATCAACAACTAACTGGTCAACCGCTATATTATTGTTTTCCAATTGATAAATTAAACTTGCCTTTCCTTCAAAAGTAAAAACTGCGTTTCTGATGTTATTGTTTAAAATGAAATCAAGATATTTTTTATCATCGCCAAAGATGAAAGTTGTATTGTGATAATTCCACTGGATTAAAAGCAAGGATTCGATACAGGATTTTGTAAAAATAACACTGGAATTATTTTTTAAAAAATCGGAATTAAAAATACCGGATTCATTTAAATATTTAGTATCGTTTTTTGATTTTGTGTTGGGATTATAGAATGCAATGTTTACTATCGACTTATTTTCATCATAAACGGGAATGGTAATTAAATCATTGAATTGTGGCGTATTATTTTTGTATAAGCCTGTTTCATTCAATTTATTTAAAATTAAATTATTATCACCGATACTTTGATAAACGAAGTTATCAGCATAACCAAGTTTAAGGTTTTCAAAGATAAAACTTTCTTTGATACCTTTAGATTTTAATAATTCGATTATTTTCTTGTTTTTTAAAAGGTTTTGATGGCTTTTTTCAATAAAGGAACTTAAAATATCCTGTGTATTCATTTTAAATCTCCTTATTATATATTATAATACACATATTATGTAATATATAATATAGATAAATAAGATATTTGTCAAGTAAATTTTAGAATAATATTGAAAAAATGTAATAAATAATATATAAATCAAAAATGAATAAAATCGGCGATAATATCAGGGTATTAAGAAAAGAAAAAGGGCTTTCAATCCGGGAGCTTTCTGAAAAAATCGGGATTTCTCATAATACGATGGCAGCATATGAGCGGAATGTTGTCATTCCAACCGTACCAAATGCCATGAAAATATGCGAATTTTTTAAAGTTCCGGTTGAATATCTTGTTTACGGCCAGATTGTCATTAGGCAGGAATTTCAGGATAATGAACTTTTGGCATTGGCGAAAGAACTTAATGAATTGAAAGATGATGAAAGTTTGCAGTTGGCGAAAAAATATTTAAAAAGACTTATTGAAAATTTTAATGAAAAAAAAAAATTAATTGAAGAATTGGACTAATGCAGAAAACATAAATTACAATTTGAAGTTGCCAATAAATGATTGAGATCGAATAAAACGAAAATTATAAAACCTAAACTTCATAATTCTGGAATATATTACCTTTTAAAACACTTCATAAAAACTCGATAGATGCAATTTGTAATTACTTTTTAAGCCTTTATTACTTATAAAGTTTTTGACTAGATAAAATATACCCAAAGCTCAATATTTTTAATATGACTTTTTTATTAAACATTTTTTGAATTTCTATTTTTTTTCCAATTAATTCATTTTCACTTTGTTCTAATTTAGATGTTTTATTTTTATCGTAAAATCCAAATAAGACAGGGTGTTTTTTATAATCAGGATAATATAATTGTTCAAGGTATTTCATAAACCATTTTTTTGTTTCTGAATGTTCATTTACATTGATTTTTTTTATATAATCATCTACACATGATGAAACAATTTGAGAAAAAATGTCAATATCATTTTTAGATAATTTAATTTTATCCGAATCAATTAATTTATTAGTTTTTACCAAGTCTTCAAAATAATCAAATTTTGGTTGGATTATTTTATTATTATTACTATAAAAAACATAATGTTTATAATTTGGGATTCCTGCATAAATATATAATCCAACGCTTAATCTACAATATAGAATATTTTCTCTATTAGAATTTATATCTTTTGCGCAAAAAAAGATTGGAGTTTTGGCTAAATATTTTGAAATTATTTTTTCTAGATGTATAATTCTAGTTTCCCAATCTTTCTTATTTGTTGGACTCTTTTTTATGGTAATAGTTTTTTTATTATTAAATTTTAGTATAAAAGCTTGTGATTCATCAATTAATTCATAATCTTTTATTTTTGAATCCAATTCCAGAAAAGATCTAGCATGATTATTCCAATCCATATTTATACCTATCAAAAATTAAAGTTTTATATTGTGTTGCAGCTCTATTTAATGTTGTTTTATCTAATTTTTCAAATTTTTCTTTAAGCTCTGTACTGTTATTACAGGATAATACAATTAATCCAATGCTCACCATAAATCGGCGCTCCCATTCTTCTTTTACTTCAATGGGTGACATTATATCTCCAAATATATCTTTAACGATATTGATTTTTTCAATAAGTGTTTGATAAACATATTGTTCAATAGTTCCTGAAGTAATTAAGTTATAAATATATATTTGATTATATCGCTTTCCTAATCTATCAATTCTCCCGATGCGTTGTTCTACTTTCATTGGATTCCAAGGATAATCATAATTTATTACAACATCAGCTGCATCAAGATTTAAACCTTGTCCGCCAGAATCTGTTGAAATTAATATAGCACTATCGCTATTTATAAATGATTCAATATTTCTTTCTTTATCAGGTTTTGGAAGTTTACCGTAGTATAAATACGTTTTAACCTTAGGAAAGTTTTTATTTATTGTTTTTTCTATTGCATCCCGAGTTTTTAAAAAATTTACGAAAATTATAATTCTTCGTGATTTATTATCTAATAATTGTTTTAAAATTTTAAGCAAATATTGTTCTTTAGAAAGATGGTGTTCATTATTTTTATATTTTTTTATAAAATTATCAATCATTTTTGTATAGGTATAATCATTTATAGCTGTGGCATATTCTAATATATTTGGATATAATGAATCTTCTATCGTTTTTAATGCAGCATCTGGATGACTTGCCATTTCACGTAAAAGTAACATACATTTCAAAACAAAATCTGCTACGGCTACTTCACTACCAGCCTGCTTAGCTAATATTATTGCTTTGGGTAAATGTTTATGAAATACACCAATTAGTATAAAGAGAAGATCATTATAAATACTATACTCATGCTCTGTCCATTCCGTAATAAATTCAGTATGTGGTTTTCGTTCTGAAAATTTAAACGGAATATCTTCTCTTCTTGTACGAATAATAATTTTTTGTAATATTTTTTGCAAACCTTCTGGATTAATTACTCTTTTATCATCTTCTAAATAATAGCTGCCAAATTGTTTAGCTTTATCTAACAATCCTGGATAAATTGGTAATGACTGAGAATGTAAATCATATGCAGAATTATGAACGGGAGTTGCGGATAAAAAAAGTTTATAAGTTGCGTTTAGTGAATAAACAAACTTAAATCTTATGCTTTCTGAATTTTTAATATCATGAGACTCATCAAGAATGAAGCAATCCCAATGACGTTTTAAAAGGATTCTGGCATTATCGCCAATTTTAGCTTGATCTAGTGACATCAATAATATATCTTGTGACTCCAACTCATTAACACTATATTTTTTTTTTTTAGAAAATGTTAGTCTAAAAAAATCAAAGAAAGCATCACACCATTGCTTCATAAGATTGGATGGAACTAATATAATCGTATTTATAATACGCCCAGATCTTAATATATGTTCATGAAGCCATAATAACGCTGTAATTGTTTTGCCTAATCCAACTTCATCTGCAACAATAGCTCTTGAATTATAATTGTTTATTACATTTTGCACCGTTTGAATTTGGTGTTTATATGCTATTAAATCATCAGGTAATAAACTTAAGGAAAACAAAATATCTTCAGGATTATTCAATGTGTAATTAAATGCCTTATCACAAATAATTGCATCCATTACACTACCATCATTAAATTCTTTAGTCACATTTTTAATCTGCTTATCTGAATTGGATTCTATTTTAATTAATAAATCTTCTTTTTTATGTAAACTAAGATATTGTCTAATTTTCCATTTAGCATCTTCAAGGTTAAATGATTTTTCTGTTATTTCAATACCTACAGTAGAAAAATCAGATTTTATTTGCTGAAATGAAAAATCATCTAAAATTTCCAATATTGTGCTCAATTTTATTGATGGGCCATCTTTAATAGAATTTAAAGTTTTTAAATAAAGATTTAAATTATTAATCATTTAAACTTAATAACTTCTTTTACTTTGCCTAAATAATAAAAACCAATTACAGAAGGTACAACAGCTTTTATAATATATGATAAAAAGAATAGTAATGATATCAGAAGGTAAATCACTTTTTCTCCTAGTAAAATCGGTTCTGCTAGAGGACCAAAATTAGCAGCATCTAATAATTTTTTAGGGATATCTAATATGATAATAATAAATGCAATCAAAATAATAAATGCAAGTAAATGCAAAATAATAGTGTCAACATTGAATATAGTTTTTTTTAATTTTTTGCATCGACTATTTATCCCATCAGGATTAGCCTGTCCTGATTTATAATCTTTAATAGCATTTTTCAGTTTTTCTTTTTCTTCTGGTATTTTATCAAGTAATGAATAATGTCGGTAAATATGAGCTACAAAAATAGCTAAAATTATATACCAGTTTTTAAAATCGAATTCATTCATTTTCTTGCTCCGGTTCAGGTTTTGGATAAGTTTTAAAAATGTCTTTTATTATTTTATCATGATTACATACTATTTCAACTACACTAGAGTCGACCCAAATTTGGTTTATATCTGGATCATAAAAATATGAATCTGATAAAGCTTGATTTGATTCTAACCTAATTCTTAATTCATGAATCAGCATATTACAATCATGAATATATCTTTTATTAATTATTGAGTATATATTTCCATTTACATTACTTTTATCTTTATGAGGAATTTCCTTTTTCATTGGCTCATTTTTTAATATTACATATAACCTCCTTAAAGCGATAGGGAATAAAAGAGTTTTACGAAATCTTGCAATAAAATCATTAATTAGGTTAGATGCTTTCCGTTTAGTTTCGTTAAATATCATGGCTAAATCATTATCATCTGGTAAATTCCAAAACCAAATATATTGAACAAATTGTCTTAATCTCCAAAGCTGAAGTTCTCTAGGTGTTATATATGGCATACGTCCATTTATCCACAATTTATATTCCCGCTCTGCTAATACTTGAAGACGCTCACGTACAAATTTAGCTAAATCTTCTTTTTTTATTTCATTATTTTCACCTTTTGCTATACAATGTTGATGGCAGTCATCCGGTATCCCATTTATAAATACATAAATTACATTATTCATCCATGGTTTAGATTCTGGTAGATTTGTAGATTCTAAAATACTTTCTAAACTTAAATCCATCTTGTTTATAACGTTCCTTGAATCATAAAATGGTAATTCATAAAAAAAAGTTATTAAATAAAAAAAATTATAAATTATTTTATAAATTAATACAACAAAAAAATAAAAAAACAAAAAGAATCGTAATAAAAATCGTAAACAAGTCTTGACTTTCAAAAAAATATAGCATTTTCACCTCGAATTTTTTTATCCCGCACATCAGGAGATTTTAAGA
>JAFGQB010000087.1 GCA_016935915.1 Spirochaetota bacterium | reverse complement strand
TCTTAAAATCTCCTGATGTGCGGGATAAAAAAATTCGAGGTGAAAATGCTATATTTTTTTGAAAGTCAAGACTTGTTTACGATTTTTTTACGATTCTTCTTGTTTTTTTATTTTTTTTATTGTATTAATTTAATTTATTTTTTAATTTTTTAAATTTAATTTCATATGATTTTTGTTATCTGCCATTGCGGGCAATAAATAAAAAAAAAATTATATATGCATATATTAACAAAGAAAATGTACATTTTCATAATATTTTTTTTCAATATCATTGTTCCACTAATATTAGGAACTATAATTTATATTTTATTTAGAACAGAAAGTACATATATTTTTACTTTTTTAAAATTAATTAGAATAGATAATTTAGTTAAGAATAATATAAGACAAAATTTTTATATATTAAATAATAAAACATTGTATTTTATTATTTTTAATATGCCTAACTTACTTTGGACTTATGCATTAACTTCATTGTTAAACATTATTTGGATTAAAAAATCTCTATCCTATTATTTAATTTTAAGTATTTTATTTGTTTTTATTATTATTTTCCCGGAATTATTACAAAAAATTAATTTTTTCCCTGGTCAATTTGATTTAATGGATTTAATTGCAAGTATTATTGGTTTTATTTTATCAGTAATATTATTTAATATTTTAAATTATTTTAGGAGGCTAAATTATGATTAAATTAAAATTAAAAATTTCTCTAACAATAGGTTGCTTTATAATATTCATTTTATTTGCAATAGCAAGTGCTACAATGAATAACGAAATTAGACCTACCAGCATAAATGAATTCAACAAAGAAATTAAAGTAGATGATAAAAATAAATCATATGTTTATGGTAGTTTTTTAATGAAACAACAGGGCAGTCAAAGTATAACTATGCTTTACCATCCAGATGTCTCTGTTGCCTTATGGATTAAACCTAAATCTATGGAAGCTGAAAGTTTCAAATATGGCCGGTTTGGTAGTAAAAATAAAAACAATATACTCAAGATATATAAGCCTGTTTTTGAATTTAAGCCAGGTATAGGATCAGATATTAGGCTTTATTTACATAGACCTAAATATTCAAATTTTGCTGATCGATCCAATGCTCAAATACAGAATGAAAATGATCTAATCAATAATACTATGAATCCTTATATTTTTTGTGAACTTCCACCAGGACAATATGAAATATTTCAAATAACGGGTAGTTATTACTATAAGGATTCATCTTATTCATCAGCAGATTCAGCTTTTGGTTGGATTTTTAAGTATCCAGCTTCAAATTATATTAAAGTTTTAGATTTCACGCTTAAAAGTAACCAGATATTATATTTGGGTGATTTTAATGTTGATATTAAAGTAGATTTTGATCTTAATTATACCGGAAAAAACAAAGTTTTCATGAATCTTACTGTCGTTGATTCTTTCGAAAAAAGCAAAACAGATCTTAGTAATTTTCTTGATGGATCGAAGTATGAAATAACATCAATTTTTGAATAATTATAATGTCAATTTATAATAAAATAGAATAATGTCCGCAATGGTAGATACATAATAGTTTCCTGAACTTGCAAAATGCTATGCAACATTGCGGAAAAATAAAATAAATCTTTTATTGCAGGAGGTATAAAATGGCAATTTATAAATGTAATTCTTGTGGTGCTGTTATGGATACAGATGTAGCAACGAAATCACTTGGCTATTCAGCTGGAACGAAAATAAGCTTTATGTTATCAAAATGTGGCAATTGTGGTTCCACAGATATTTCTGAAATAAAGGAGTATGATAATAAACTGGGAATAAAAGTTGCTTTTGGTGATGATTTAGCTAATGTATTGTTACAGAAAGAAACCTCATGCACTTATTGTGGAAAAATATTTACATTTGAACGGGGTGCTAATTGCGCCAGATCATTTGGAATAAATGATAAAGTATTAATGTGCTCTCGATGTCGTAAAATTTATGTTATTGATATAAATCCGTCTTCACTAAAATTAATTGAGGATGTAACAACAAAATATATTAAATTAGAAATACCTAGCCCATTTAATGCTTTAGCGAAAGTAACATTATTTCTTTCTTTTATTCCTTCATTGGTTTTAAGTTTCATATTTATACCATTACATCGGATTGGATTTATTGCTGCAATGAATCCTGGTCTAATAAAATTATTATTAGGCTTGATTTTATATGTATTACTTGCATTAATTCCAGCATTTATATTGACAGCTATTGTTGTCGGAATAAGAATTATTTCCTTAATAATTCTTGGCAGTAAACGATATACATTATGGTAATAAATATTGATGCGAAAGCCGATGTTAAAACAAAGAACAAAAATGGAAATACAGCCAAGTCAATAGCGGCTGATAATGGACAAAATGAAATTGTGAAGCTTCTTAACAATGTAGGAGCAAAATGATTATTATTTAACTTAATTTACTATTTGCGTATTATATTATTTTAATTTTTAAGGAGGAGGATGAATATTTATGAATAAATCACTGTTTACAAAAGCTATTTTCTTGGCCGTAATTATTTTAATGGTAATTTCCTGTGGTAAAAGTTTAAAAATACGTTTGGACGGAAATTCTATATGCACAATTTACAATCCTACACCGCTTATGCTGGCAGTTGTTAATCAAGATTATTATAATGTAAAGAATATAATAAATGATGGTACTGATGTAAATGAATCAAGAAATTACAAAATTGAATCTGAACTGGGTACTGGCAGTGTTTCAAGAGAGGGGAAAATAACAGCATTTAATATTGCCTATGAAACAGGAAATAGCTCAATAATGGAATTATTGGTTAATAATGGTTCTAAAGCCAGTTTAAAAGGTTTAAGGTGGTAATTCTGAGTACTTATTGTATGACGGAAGAAGAAAAAAAAAGAGTTAGACATAAAAATAGGAAAAAATAATAATTCAGGGATCGATATTGTTTTATAATACTTTTTTCTTTTTCATTTTTTTGATCTTGAGACTTTTTTGAGATTTTATTTGACATTTTCATAAGTATAAATTATGATTTTTGTATTATTAAAAATGGAGAAATTTATGAAAATAAAAATTGCAATAATGCTTGTAGTAATTTTAATATCTTTTTTTTCATGTGCTCCAAAAAATACGCCGGGAATATGGAAAGGAAAAAATTCAAAAGGCGATACCGAAATTACTTTTAATATATCATTACAGGGAGATTTGATTACTTCAAAAGGAAATCCTCTTGAGAAAAGTTGCTCAATGATTATAGCAGTCCAATATTTAAATTTGGATTCGTATAATCTAGAATTGACCCGTGTAATTCCTAAAACATTTTATATTCAAAATGATATACCTATTGAAGCTAATGGAGCATTTAATTTTAATGGTAATAATTGCCAAGTTGAAGGAAAAATAACAAATAATCATGCTTCCGGTTCATTAATATTTTATACTGTACGTAATTATAGACAAGAGAAAAATATTTATTCATGGTCAGCTGATCCTGTAAATATAAAGTAGAATAACAAGAATTCACTAAATAACCAATAATTGATAGAAATTATTATAATCACAGGTAAAAAGAGCCAACGTCTATGTCAGCAAAAATATTTTAAGAGGAGTAGTAAAATGAAAAAAATAATTGTCGTTATTTTACTGTTTATTGTTGTAGCTTTTTTTATTATTGGAGGAGAAAATAAATTTGGGAATTATAATACTTATAAAAACTCAAATTTTTCTTCATGGAAATGGGATTTTATCATTAAGGGTGCTTATAAGTACATAAGTGAGAATAGATACTATGAAGCAATTGAAAAATTTAAAGAAGCTATAGAAAGTGGATGTAAGAGTCCACAAATATTATATGACACTATGCTATGTTATGTTCATCATGGTAATATGAAAGCTGGTGAAAAATGGCTAATAGAATGTCGTAATTCTTTTGATGAAGAAATAATTAAATATTGTTATTATATTGTAGCAGAGGAATATGTTTACTATTATGGTTGGCCTGATACCGCTTTACCATATTATGAAAAATCAGGGAATATCGGATTAATTAAATCTGCAGATAAAAGTTTAGAAATGAAAAATTATGATAAAGCAATAGATTTATATATAAAAGCAGGAAAAAATGATAATGATGTTTATACTAAAGTTGCTCATGAAGCATTGAATAATAAAGATATTTTAATTGCTTATAGCTATTTTAAAAAAATAGAAAATTTAGTAACAAATGATGAATGGGAAACATTATCAAAACTGTCATTAAATTTTGATACATTACATATTAGTACTTTAGATAAATATTATGAACTTGCATTAGATTCATTTTCAAAAACAAAAAAAGATTTGTCTATTATTTATAATGATATTGCTGATAATGCTTTTAATAGAGGATATTATAATGCTGCAATAAAATATTATAGTAAATTAAATAATATAAATAAAATTAATTTGAGTAAAAAAGAACTCGGGAAAAAAATAATATTAAATAATGATATTTCTAATATTAATGGAATAAAGAAAAACTTCGATATATCGGGTGTTCCAAATAATATATCAAATTTTGATGGTAAAATAATTCAATCTTTTTTTAGTATTGGTGCATCTAATCCTGTTTATATTTCTACTTCTATTTTTCTTTATTTTAGTAATGGTGAAAATAAAGGAGTAGTTGATTTCAATGTAAAAGTATCTAATATCAATATAGATGAAAAGTTCATAATACCTAGTAATCATAAAGGTGGTATTGCACTTATTATATATATTCCTAGTGAATTTAAAAGTCATTTAATTGAATTTTATTGGAAAAATGCAGAAGATACAGATGTTATTTTATCTTCTCCAAATGGACTTTATATCAAATATTCATTACCAATTCCATCAGAGCTTATTGATAAAAAATTTATTAAATTTTCAATTTTTAATTTATAAACAAAACCAAAAGGAGTTTTGGTTGTATTATAAATTTCAATTTAATTTCTTAAAAACTTTAAAAATGAATATTGGTATCCATACCTTGTTGATTGATTTATAAATTTGTACGCTACGACGGATATCGAGCCTGTAGGAAAGCCAGCTAAAAGTAGGTGGTGTATAATAGATCTGAAAGTAACCAAATGAATCACTTTACTTCTTCAATAAGTTTCTTTTTTTCATCAAAATTTTCAATTAATTTCTTTAAATACTTTTTTGCCAATTGCAAGCTTTCATCATCTTTCAATTCATCAAGTTCTTTTGTTAATGCCAGCAATTCATTGTCCTGAAATTCCTGCTTAATGACAATCAGACCGTAAACAAGATATTCCACCGGAACTTTAAAAAATTCGCATATTTTCATGGCATTCGGGACAGTCGGAATCACAACATTCCGTTCATAAGCTGCCATTGTATTATGGGAAATCCCGACTTTTTCAGAAAGCTCCCGGATTGAAAGCCCTTTTTCTTTTCTTAATACCCTGATATTATCCCCGATTTTATTCATTTCTATTTTATATATTATTTATTACATTTTTTCAATATTATTCTAAAATTTACTTGACAAAATTTATATTTATATATATTATATATTACATATAATCTATATTATAATATATATTAAGGAGATTTAAAATGAATACTCAAGATATTTTAAGTTCCTTTATTGAAAAATGCCATCAAAACCTGTTGAAAAATAAGGAAACAATCGAATTGTTAAAATATAAAGGTATTAAAGAAAGCTTTATCTTTGAAAATCTAAGGCTTGGATTTGCTGATAATTTCGTTTATCAGAGCATCGGAGAGAATAATTCAATTTTGGAAAAATTGAATGAAACATGTTTATACACAAATAATGCACCTCAATTCAATAATTTAATTACAATTCCGATTTATGATGAAAATAAAACGATTGTAAACATTACTTTCTATAATCCAAACACAAAATCAAAAAACGACACGATATATTTAAATGAATCCGGTATTTTTAATTCTAGTTTTTTAAAAAATAATTCAAGTGTTATTTTTACTAAATCCTGTATCGAAACTTTACTTTTAATTCAGGAGAATTATCACAATACAACTTTCATTTTTGGCGATGATAAAAAATATCTTGATTTCATTTTAAACAGTAATATCAGGAACGCAGTTTTTACTTTTGATGGTAAGGCAAGTTTAATTTATCAATTACAGAACAATAATATAGCGATTGATCAGATTGCTATTGATTTTGATTCAATTTCAAACAATGAAAATCAGGGTGAATATTTGGAAAGGTTATTTGAAAATTTTAAAGTTGAAAATAATAATACGATAGATGTTATTGAAATTGAAAGCGGTTTTATTTTCACTTTCCCACATATAACATACAGAATCATCGGAAACTTTTATGAACATTCAATAAGTTTAAAGGTTAATATCAGGGCTATTAAAAACAACGAAGTGTTTATCAATTCAATAGATTTATATAAAAACAGGGAAAGGCAAAATTTCATTTTTAATCTTATGGATAAATTCGGTTTTAGAGATCATATTGAGCTTGAGAATGATTTTTCTAAGATCATCGAAGTTATTGAAAATTTCAAAGAGAAAAAGCAAAATGAAAATAAAGACGAAAAAATTATTTTTACAGATGCTCAAACAGAAAAAGTATTGGACTTTTTAAAAAATCCAAATCTGTTAATTGAAATCGAAAAAGATATTACAACTCTTGGATATGTTAATGAAAGAAAAAATAAAATATTAACTTACCTAATCATGACTTCCCGTCTTATGGACGACCCGCTTCACGCTGTCGTTGTTGCCCGCTCGAGTGCAGGGAAAAGCAGGCTTATTGAAATTATCGAAAAGCTATGTCCTAAAAACGATTTAAAAAGTATAAGTGATTTAACGAGTCAGGCTTTGTATTATGTGCAGGAGAATGAATTAAAAAATAAATTCATAGTCATCGGTGAAAAAGAAGGAAGTAAGGGAAGTGAATATCCGTTAAGGGAATTAATATCCAAAAAAACAATCAGTAAATCAGTGCCGATTAAAGATACTGTTAC
>JAFGQB010000086.1 GCA_016935915.1 Spirochaetota bacterium | reverse complement strand
TGTGCTTGCTGGGTGTATGATAAGACTTCTCGTATCACCGACATTTGCAAGATGAGAGAATAATTTGATATTATCGATTAATTTTTTACCTGCTTCAAGACCCCCTTTGATACCGAAAACTACCATTCCCCCAAATCCTTTTTTAAGATATTTTGATGCGGTTTTATGATCAGGATCATCTTTTAATCCCGGATAGCTAACCCAGCCAACATTTTTATTGTTTTTCAAAAATTCGGCAACTTTTAATGCATTTTCACAATGCCTCTCCATTCTTAAAGGAAGGGTCTCAATACCTTGTAAGAACAGCCATGCATTGTCAGGAGAAATGCATGCTCCCAAATTTCTTAAAGGTACCAGTCTTAATCTCATTGTAAAAGCAACAGGTTTTAAATGCTCGGGAAGATCATGAGCATACCTCAAACCGTGATAACTTTCATCAGGTTCATTGAATAAACTGAACTTTTTATCTGTCCAGTCAAACTTTCCAGAATCAACCACTATACCCCCTATAGCAGAACCGTGCCCGCCCATCCATTTTGTCAAGGAATGAACAACAATATCTGCCCCGTAATCTATCGGTTTTAACAGATAAGGGGTCGTAAAAGTCGCATCAACAATCAAAGGCAGATGATGCTTTTTCGCAACCCTGCTTACTTCTTCAATATCGGTAAATCCCAATTTAGGATTGCCGATTGTTTCAATATAGATGGCTTTTGTCCTCTCATTGATCGCCTTTTCATATTCACTGATTTTATCATAATTGATAAATTTTACTTTAATATCAAATTGAGGCAAAATATTATCAAACATTGTATAGGTTCCGCCGTAAAGATTGTTTGCACTTACAATTTCATCACCTGCTCTACATAAATTTATTATTGTATAATAGATCGCAGATGTTCCCGAAGAAAGCGCAAGCGCAGCCTTAGCGCCCTCTAAATCCGCAACCCGTTTTTCGAGTATTTCCTGAGTGGGATTGCCCAATCTTGTATAGATATTGCCCGGCTCTTTCAATGCAAATAAATTAGCCGCATGTTCAGTATTTTTAAAAATATATGAACTTGTCCTGTAAAGAGGAACTGCCTGAGATAGTGTTGTACTCTCAGGTTCATATCCGGAATGAAGGACTTTTGTTTCAATTTTATATTCTTTGTTCATACTAATTACTCCTTTTTTTATATTACAATTAATCTTCAAAAAGCCATGTACTTAAATATCTTTCACCTGTGTCAGGCAAAATAACCACAATATTTTTATTTTTGTTTTCTTCACGTCTAGCTGCCTGAATAGATGCCCACATGGCAGCTCCGCTTGATATTCCGACAAACAAACCTTCCTCTTTAGCAAGTTTTCGTGCAGTGTCTCCCGCTTCCTCATCACTGACCATTACTATTTCATCAATTAATTTTCTATCCAAAACATCAGGCACAAATCCTGCTCCAATACCCTGTATCTTATGAGGTCCTGATTTACACTGTGACAAAATCGGTGAACCGGCAGGTTCAACAGCAATAACTTTCAATGAAGGCTTTTTTTCTTTAAGTACATCGGATACACCTGTTATTGTACCGCCTGTACCAATCCCTGCTACAAAAATATCAATCTTACCTTCTGTATCCTTCCATATTTCCTCAGCAGTTGTTTTTCTGTGTATATCCGGATTTGCAGGATTTTTGAACTGCTGTAAAATAATCGAGTTTGGAGTTGTTTTTAATAATTCTTCTGCCTTCTCTACAGCACCTGTCATTCCTTTTGCACCTTCTGTCAATACAAGCTCTGCTCCCAAAATCTTCAATAGCTTTCTTCGCTCAATGCTCATAGTTTCGGGCATTGTCAAGATCAGTTTATATCCTTTGACTGCCGCAACATAAGATAGTGCAATACCTGTATTGCCGCTTGTAGGTTCAATTATAATAGTGTCTTTTTTCAAAAGTCCTTTTTTCTCCGCATCCTCTATCATAGACAGACCTATTCTGTCCTTTACACTTGACAGTGGATTGAACATTTCAAGTTTTGCCCAGATATTTGCACTGCAGTCTTTAGTTAATTTATTGATTCTTACTAAAGGCGTATTGCCGATTAATTCCGTGATATTATTTGCTATTTTCATAAAAACCTCCATTTTTTTTACAAAGAGTTTTATACAAATAAAATACTTGCAATTTATTTATATGTTTACAACATAAATTAAAATTCCATTTTAAATATAATACATGTTCTTTTTTTCTTTGAGTTTTTTTTGATAATCATTAACAATATCTTTAAGTGTGATGCTTGATAAAAAGTTATTTATCACTGTTTCCAGTTTTTTCCACAAATCCTGAGTGGGACATTCATTGACTTTACCGCAAACAGCACTGTTACCGAGACACTCAACTACTATGGTATTACCTTCCAATATATCAACAACTTCTTTTATCGTGACATTTTCAGGTGCTTTTGCCAAAGAATAACCGCCATGCGCCCCTCTTGCAGAAGTAACTATCTTAGCAGCTTTTAAAGGAATGATAATATTACTCAAATACTTTTCCGAAATATTCTGGCGTTCACTTATATCCTTTAAAAACAAATAACTCTTATTTCTGTAATCAAGTGACAGCTCAAATAATAATCTTAAACCATATCTTGCCCTTGTTGATAATTTCAAATTTTAATCTCCACTAAATCAATAGATTTAGTTGTAATTATATCAGATAAAAAATAAAAGTCAACTTTTCCCCTATTTTAAACAAATTTTTTAATTTATTTAATTTTTATTTACAAATTTTCTTTTATTATTTATAAACAATCTATAAGGGGAGTCAATAATGAGTATATATTTTTCATCTGAGATATATAATAATTTTAAAAAGAAAATAGCAAATAATCAGCCGACATTCTCAATATTAAATGAAATTGAAAATTTCAGCATCAAGGAAGCAATTGATTTTGCGAACAATACTCCAAATTTCAAAAATATCTTTATTATTTTTTCAGGACAGCAGAGTTTTCATAATCTGGCAACCGCTGACTTTGACCTGCTTTTCGGTTTAAGACTGACAGGGGCTGACAGATTAAGCAAAAAATGGAACAATGGATTATTTTGGAATGGAAAATATAAAATTTACAAATCAACTCCCGGAGAACCAGGCAGTATTGATAAAACAAGTTTGGCATCAGCTTTATATGATAAATTCCGGTCAAATTCATTGATTATTGATGTAGTTAACTGTAAATTTGACTGGCACAGATTATACAATAATAATCAAAAATCCCTTGAGAACTTCTATTCAACTTTATTTAATGATCTATTTAAAAAAATAACTAATTTAAACAATATTAATTTATTTTTTTTCGGTTTTTCAAGAGG
>JAFGQB010000085.1 GCA_016935915.1 Spirochaetota bacterium | reverse complement strand
TTCAGGCTTTCAGTCTTCGCAATGACAGAAAAACTGAATGTCTAAAAGACTATCTGTTTATTATATTTTTATTCGAAATTTGACCTATATGTCAATCATACAGGTTTATGGATCAAATCAGCATTACAATAAAATTTACTTTTAAAAAAACATTTTAAATATCTTCAATATACCCTGTTTCCAGGGCACTCTGTGCGATATGCCGGACTGATTTTCAAATGAACTTAAATTTTCAAGATACCATTTATAATTTCGCACAAGTGCATCTTTATTTGAATATCTGGGATCAAACCCTAAAACTTTTTGAGCTTTTTCAATTGATACAAAGGAATCCTTGCCCGCAGTTTCATATACCCATTTATATAACGGTGAAAGATGAAAAAACTCAAGCAATCTTAAAGAAAAAATCATGGGCCATGCAGGAAAACTCTTTATTTTTTTCCCAAAACCTGCATAATCAAGTACAGCTTGATAATCTTCCTTCATAGTAGTAAAATCTTTCGCCCCTATGTTAAAAGTATCATTAACGATTTTTTTATCAAGTTTGATGCACAAATAAATCGACTCGCAGAGATCTTCAACATCAAGAAGCTGATATCGGTTTTTCCCGCTGCCTATCATAGGGAAACCCTTAGCATCCTTTGCCCAGTCGTAAAAAAGTGCAAATACGCCCAGCCTTTCAGGACCGATAAATGATTTAGGTCTCAATATCGGGACACATAATCCTTTTTTCCTGTAATCAATGCATAGTTTTTCCGCCATTATTTTCGCTTTTCCGTAAGGGCCTACACCATCGAGTTTGTCATCTTCAAGCAAAGGATGGTGATCTGGTATCCCGTAAACAGCGGTTGAAGAAATATGGATAAATCTCTCAATATTATTTTTTTGAGCAGATTCAAGTAAATTGGAAGTGCCATCAACATCTATCGAAAAGATATCCTTCTTTTTATATAAAGGCAATGCTGCTGCAGTATGAATTACGATATTTACTTCTTTCATTGCTTCTTCTGTTTTTTTCTTATCTCTGATGTCGCCTTTAATTATTTTAATTTTATCCTTTACATCCATATAATCAAACTCAGCAACATCAAAAGAAACTATTTCCTTTATTCCTTTGCTTAACAGATATCTGACTAAATTAATTCCCAAAAAGCCTGCACCACCTGTAATTAAAATTTTTAAACTCATCTATTTATCCTTTTTTAAATTGATTGGTATGGAATATAATTCTTTATAATTTTTTGATAAAGAAAAATAGTTAATATTTAAAAGAATGTTTTTATTAATAATCATAAAATCAATGGGATATACCATAAAATCAACACCTTTGTCAAATCCGAAACTCAACTGAAGCTTAAATAATTTTTTCTGGTCAACATTTTTGTACCAGTATAATGCAGATCTCTTGCTGTTCAAAGGATCGATAATATTTCTAATATATTTTGAGTCTAATAAATTATTCCATGCAGCTGCGTCCCCGGAATATTCGATCTTTACAGGAAAACCATTAGTAGGATCAACTGCAGGATCAATAAACTCTATATCTGTGGATTTTCTTAAAAAAGGATTTATGCTGTTGAGTTTTATCTGTTTATCAATGGAATATTTAATAAACTTTTTAAAAAACTCATCATCCATAGTTATCCTGTAAAAGTAATCGGAATCTTTTGCATACAAAACAGGAGAGTTTGTCCTCATGCCTGTCCAAATTTTAATCAATCTGTACAAATTATATTCATAAAAAAAATTATTGCTTTTTTTCTTTCTGTAAAGATTTTTATCATACTGAACATAATCCATATCCTGAAGCTTAATAATGCCGCCAACTAAATTGTTAAAATCTTTCTCCTCAAAGACCTCATATTCATTATAATCTTTTACTTTTATAATCCTGTTATTATTTACAGAGATGATGTCATAGTCATCAGGTTTTAGTTTTAACAGTAAATCAAAATATTCATGGGCAAAATTTATTGTTGAATCATTTAAAACTGCATTTTTATAAAGTTCTGATTTTTTAAACTCTTCACTCCAAAAAGCTTTATATAGATGCAGAGGGTAGATGGGGCCTGCGTATATCGCGTTATTATTGCGCCATAAAACAGCCGGTATATTTATCTTGGTTTTTTGCCATGTTGCTCCCATATCTTCAGAATAATAAATGCCGCTTTTTAAAGCGCCATTAATGTTATTATAAAAAAAATCATAAGAACTTTTGGATAACAATTCATCAGGTTCATCATCATATTTCATTGAAGCATATATAATATTATTTATAATTAATCCGGACATATAATCAAATTTATTTATATTATCAATTTTAATACTTTTTCTAGACCATTTTTTACCCCAATTTGATGAAATATGAATATTATTGGCTGTAATCACTATGATTTCTTCTTTTTCTGTAATAAATACATCCCTTATTACAGTATTTTCAATGTCAAAAAAAATATTTTTAACCTCCCAGTTATCTGCCTTATCTTCCGATAAAAATATGTACGGACCGTAAGTAATAACAATCTTATTTTTATCTTTTGGAGAATATGCAAATTTATAAAAAATCCTGTCTGTTAAAATCCTTTCATTATCCGTTTTTTTCGTTTCTCCTTTTTCTTCATCATATCCGAACAACTTATTTAGATATCCTAATTTAAAATATTGCCCGGTAAATGTCCTGCCGTAATTGTCCGTCTTAATTATTCCGACTTTCGGAAAACTTATGCAGAAGAAAAGCAAGTCGTCATCCTGCATTGAAAAAACCTTTTCAGCTATTCCTTTACCGCTTACAGGCACACCCATTACTTTATAAGCATAATTTAATTCAAATTCTTTTATGCCTTTAATGCCCTCTTCTTTCAAATCAAAAATATTGTCTTTCTCTCCGAATTTAACCGTTGTACAATTAATAAGTAAAAAAAATATAAAAAAATATACAATTTTCCATGTTTTCATTATATTATCCTTAAAAAAATATTATTAATATATAACATAATTTAAAAAATGAAAAATAAAATATTACTGATTTTATTAATTTTATTTCTGATCTCAAACTGCTTATATACAAAACAGTCAAAAGTAAAAATCGAAATTAAAAATAAAATATATACTTTTGAACTTGCATCAACCAGGGAAGAGAGAAAAAAAGGATTGATGCTCAGGAAAAAGCTTGCTTCCAACAGCGGAATGCTTTTTGTATATCCCAATAAAACAATTTTGAGCTTTTATATGAAAAACACTCTTATACCGCTTGACATTGCATTTATCACCAGTGATTTAAAAATCATAGAAATCAGACAGATGTATCCTCTGGATGAAACTTCGATAACTTCAAGCCAGGAAGCTCAATATGCTCTTGAAGTAAACAGAGGTTTTTTTGATAAGGTCGGATTAAAAGCAGGAGATAAAATAAATATTCTTACATCTATAATCTTTTCAAATGAATAATGAAATTAATCGCCAAGGCATATACCCAGGCATCTTGCAGTCTTGATCAACGGGTCATCCATCTCAACGATTTTCTTCCTGCCAGCAATATCTTTTAATGGAATCAACACATATTTACCTTTAGTAAAAGATGTCATTACACCATAATCACCATTTAAAACAGCCTCCCCTGCTCTTGTTCCTAAATGAGTAGCCAGCATCCGGTCAGCAGGAGTCGGTATTCCCCCTCTCTGGAGATACCCCAGTGAAGTTACTCTTGTTTCAAGCCCTATTTTCTTTTCAATTCTATTTGCCAAAAGTTCGCTCTCAGGTACTTTATGAGGGAAAAACACTTTATCACTGTTATTTTTATTCTTTTTTTTATTATTTCCCTTATTTTTTTTGTCAATTTTTTCTTTTTTCATTTTTGAACCCTCGGCAACAACCACAATGCTAAATCTCTTATCATGCTCTTTCCTTCTTAACAATTCATCAAAAACTTTTTCTATATCATATTCTATTTCAGGAATCAATATTATATCTGCTCCTGCAGCAAGCCCCGAACTTAAAGAAAGCCAGCCCGCATTATGTCCCATCATGTCAACAAGCATTATCCTGTGGTGGCTGGAAGCCGTAGTATGAAGCCTGTCGATAGCTTCTGCGCCAATAGTAAGCCCTGTATCATAACCGATTGACACATCCGTACCGTAAACATCATTATCAATTGTTTTAGGTATTGTAATAATATTTATATCTGCCTTATTCATAAGGTGATAAGCATTCTTTTGAGTGCCTCCACCGCCAAGACATATAAGACAGTCAAGTCCAAGCCTATGATAATTTTCTATGGCTGCACCGGTCATGTCATGATATGTACCGTCCTCTAAAGGCATTTTATAAGGCTTGTTTCTGCTTGTGCCTAAAATTGTACCGCCCTGGGTAAGCAATCCTGTAAGTTCATTTAAACCCATATGTATATATCTGTTTTCAATTAATCCTGTAAAACCGTCTAAAATGCCAACTATGCTAATATTATACTTTAAGAGCATCTTGCCCAGTGCTCTTATTCCAGCATTCAATCCCGGGCAGTCGCCTCCTGAAGTTAAAATTCCTACACATTTTGTCCTGTTTTTTTTTGCCACAAGAATTACCTCATTAAAAATTATATGTCAACTCTTCATGTGAAATTCTTTCATATATCTTATTATTTATAAAAATATTAAGAATGTCATTATCTATCTTGTTGCATTTTGCTTCCTGCTTTAATATCTTTAAAGCATTCTGATAATCAGTAACTTTTTTATAAGGTCTGTCTTTAGCCGTTAATGCATCAAAAATATCTGCAATTGCCAAAATCCTTGACTGAACAGGGATCTGATCAATACCCTTTAAGCCCTGAGGATAACCGGAACCATCCAGTTTTTCATGGTGCTTATAAATAATATCAGGAATATTTTTATAATCTTCAGGCCATGGTATCCTTCTTGTAAATGCATAAGAATATATCACATGATTTTCTATGCTTTTCCTTTCTTCATCATTCAATGTGCCGTCTTCAACAATAAGGTTTTTTTTCTCATCTTCATTAATTATTTCAAGTCTGTTCCCTGATATATCAAAGCAGTCGACAACTTTTAAATCATCCATAATTCCCTTTAATATTTTTGTATTATTGGGATTGTATATTGACAGATTGATCTTTTTAATATTTCCTTTAATTTTCTCTATTTTTTTTAAAAATATATTTGATTCACTGATGAATCTCTTCTCGTTATAATTATTAATGTTCTTGATTAAATAATCGATCTGATACGATAAATATAAATAATCTATTTTTATTAAAATATAATCTAACTCTTTAGTCGTAAGTTTATTTGCTTTAAGTAAAATTGAAAGATCAATATTTACCTTGCCGAAATCATGTAGTAATGCGGCATATTCCAGCTCTTTTAACTGTATGTCGCTGAAAAAATATTCCTTATAAGGACCCTTATTGACATTATTTATCTCTTTTGCAATTTCCAGACAGAGGCTTGCAGACCTGAAAGAATGCCCGAAGGTAAAAGGATCTCTAGATTCTATTGCTGCTATGCTTGCTTTGACAAAATTATCAAACAAATTATTTATTACTGATATCATTTTATTGTTCTCTATTGCAATGCCTGCCTGACTTGCAAGTGCGATCATTAAATCATTATATCTTTTATGAAAAGGGAAAACCTTTTTCTCAAAATCATCAGGTTTTAAAAGTTTAACATTATAAGCTTCCTTGCCTTTATATTCACCCCTTAACAAATTTTCCTTTGAATTAATAAGCTGGATTACACCGATTATTTTATCATTATGATTAATGATAGGAACAACAAGCATTGACTTTGTTTTATAATTAAATTTTATGTCAAAATCATAATTATGCTTAAGATCAAACAATAAATTATCTGAAACTTTATAAGCATCTTCTATATTTAAAACCTCACCTGTTAGTGCAACAAAACCGGCTATCGATGATGTGTCCAGCAGCAGTGATTCACCCTCAAGTTTTATGTTTCTTGAATAAGTATCTGAAAATTTAAATTTTAATATATCGTAACCGTTTTTATCTTTTTCAATTAAATAAATAGAACCCGCATCTGCACCTGTTATCTCTTTTGAATATAATAGAATTTTTGCAAATAAATTATCAATATTACGTTCTTTTATGAGTTTTTTACCTATATCAATGAAAAGCTTATTATCTTTTGATATATCTTTGAGGTTCGCTATTTTAATTTTATTGTTTCTTTTTATAAATCTGCTATTGATTATAATATTGGCTTTTTTATTGATAAAATCAAATTCTCCGCAAGTTATTCCTGATTTCCTGATATCAATTAAAAACTCATGATCCTTATAATATTTTTCATAATTATTTTCTTTAACCAGAAGCACGCATTTTATTAAAACTTTTCTTAAAATCTTAAGTTTTTTTAAAAAATCCTTAACAAAACCCCATTCCTCTTCATTAGTATAAATTAAAATGCCGGTGTAATCATTTTTTTCTCTTATAATCAATTTATTTAAATCTTCCGGTAAATTTTCATACAACAGTACATTTTCACCCCGGGGCATAAATGAAAAACCGTTTAAATTATTATTTGATATCAATATATATAACTTCATAACTCAATATTTAAAATATCGTATATTCATGTTTAATTCTATACAAAATCCAAAAAAATATTTTTATGTTTTTTTATTTATTATAATTGTTGAACAAATTTGAAAAAAGCATGGCTATATCGGAAGGATTGTTGGAGCTTTTTTTCGTTTTATTTTTATTTTTATTTTTAAATTTATCTCTGACCTCTCTGGGGATCATTTTATTGCGGGCAACCTTAAAAGCGAACTTCATTATATCATCCAAGGTTACATCAGTTCCATATTTTTCTTTCATTATTAAAACAATTGCCTTCAGATCATCTTCGTTGAGCATCAGATAAATAAATCTGTCTCTTTCATCTGCAGTCATGTCTTCATATTCAACCATAAAACATTATTTCCTCTTTTCTTGAAAAAATCATATCATTAATTATATTTTATGTAAAATAACATGTTAAAAATATAATTTTTTTTACACTAATTATATATAATAAATTTATTATAAATTTTAAATTTTTAGGTTGTTTTTATCGATTTATTAATCAGGAGAAAAAATGATAAAGTATTATCAGATACAAAATGAAAAAATAATAGTTTCAGATGAAAAAAATGCAAGATTGATCCTTTATATTAAACCTTCAACTGAAGAAATCAAAGAAATCAGTTTAAAACATAAAATAGATGAATATCTCATCAGTTCATCATTGGACCCTGATGAACTTGCCAGACTCGAATTTGAAGATGATTATAAGATGATATTAATAAAACGCCCTAAAAATTATTCTTCTGAGCATAATCTTGTTTTCCAGATATTTTCAATCGGTCTTTTTATATTTAAATCAAAATTGGTAATAATAATGTCTGATGATGTGGAAATCATAACTTTTAAGCAGACTAAAAAAATGAAAACCATTATGGATGTCCTGATAAAAATCATTATGGGGACAATCTCTCATTTTTTGGGGCATTTAAGAACAATCAATATGATTACAGAATCAATTGAGCAAAAAATCGATGCTTCCATAGACAATATATACCTGAGGCATATGTTTGCGATACAGAAAAGTCTTGTTTATTATTTAAATGGAATAAATTACAATGGTGTATTATTTGAAAAAATAAGAAATATATCAAAAAAGATTGGTTTTACCGAATCCCATTTGGATAAGCTTGATGAAATAATCGTTGAAAATGCCCAGTGTTATAAACAGGCTGAGATTTATACAAATATTATTTCAGGCATTATGAACACACATGCATCAATCATAAGCAACAACCTTAATCAGACAATCCATAGATTAACATTCATCACAACGATATTTATGCCTCTGACCCTTATTGCAAGCATCGGAGGAATGTCTGAATGGACCATGATGACAAAAAACATAAGCTGGATAATATCTTATCCGATCTTTATCCTTGGAATGATAATTATTGCTATTATTTCATATTTTTTATTAAAAAGATTATCTTTTACTTCAAAAGACAAAAGCATCAGTTTATATAAAAAATCAAAAAAAAATGACAATAAATTATTCTTTTTTTGGCGCGG
>JAFGQB010000084.1 GCA_016935915.1 Spirochaetota bacterium | reverse complement strand
TCAGGTTCAGCTATTTTCTCAGGTTCAGCTATTTTCTCAGGTTCAGCTATTTTCTCAGGTTCAGCTATTTTCTCAGGTTCAACTGTTTTTTCAGGTTCAACTGTTTTTTCAGGTTCAACTGTTTTTTTTAGTTTGCTGAATTTTATTATTTTTTCATCTTCAGACACTGAACCTTTTCCTAATGATTTATCAAATGAAATTCCAAAGCTCCATGTAAAAATCGCAGTTTTAACTTCTACCGGATCGCCGTTATATATCCAAACTAAGACCCCGGTTTCCGTATAAATATCCAAAAAATTAAAATATGGATGAAAAACATATCTGACAGCGCCATAATAAAAAGGACTTACGTCTGTATCAGAAAAAAAGAGATCCAGCATGTTTACCAATTTTATATCAAGATATTTCCATTTCGTTCTAAATCTCACATCAAAAAGAAAAGACAAACCAGCTTGATGATGTCCTACAGTTCCAATCGTATCTTCTGTAAATGCAGAGCCCAGCCATGCTGCTCCTGTTCCTGTTTTAAACTCAAGCCATTTAAAAGGTTCTATATAGTAATCAAATGAACCTCTTAAAATGTTCCATGCACCTTTATAACCTATTCTGTAATTAATTTCATTAATAGAAAAATAATTATCTGTTACTTCTGCGCCGAAGGTCATGTTATTAAGTTTTACACCGCCCATAAAAGCGCCATTAAATGAAATGCCGTATAATTCATTTATGCCTTCATAATAATAAGGTAATGACCAGGCATCCGCAAACATTCTGAAATTAACTAAATACTCTTTGGAATAAAATAAACTCATAATAGTTAAAAATAGGGATAGAAAAAAAAATTTTTTCATAATATTACTCCCAAACTTTTTATTGATAATAATTTTTATAGATAATATAAATTATACAATAAAAAATTGTAAATTAAAACAAAATTCTTAAATTAATTTTGATTTTTATACAAAAAATACAGCATTTTTTGAAAAAATTCAAAAAAACAATGAAATTAATTAGTAAAAGTTATATAATATATAGAAATATTTGTTATAATTATTGTGAAAATGAAAAAAAGTCAGTATATGGCTTAAAAATCAAAAATACTAACTATGTATTTTAAAATGAGTTAGTTTTTTTTGTAAAAAAAGAAATAACTGCCAAAAGATGACTTTTTATGTTAATATTGAAAAGGGCGTTTTTGTAAGATTAAAAAAATATAAAAATATCCGAAATATAAAGTAGGTTTATTATGAATAATTATACAATAAATCAGGTAAAAGAAAATTTTTCATTTTCTGAAGATTCTTTTATTCTTGACAATTTATTTTTTCTTCCAAAAAATTTACCAATAAATGATTATCATATCGAACTCTTATCAAAATGGAATATTTCAGATATAAAAACAGAAGGCAAAATATCCTCAATATTAATGGATAAATTAGTAGTTAAAGATGATAATTCTAAAGATCCGATGAAATTTTTCAAAGAAGCAGAAGATTCAAAGCTTAATGATGAAATAGATAAAACTATTAATGAAACAGAAATAAGCCCGGATTTAGAATTAATTGATAAATCAATTCTTGAAGAAAATCAAACTGCTTATACTAATGAAGACGATAAAAATAAAAATATACAAATTCTGGATTCTTCAGTAAAAAGCTTTATAGAAATATATAAATACTGGATTAAAGAAACAGTAAAGATATTTAAAAACTTTCTTTTAGAAAAAAATGTCGATAAGGAAAGAGTAAAAAATTTTGTAGATGATATAATTAAGATATCCAATAAAAACAGAAATAATGCACTTCTGCTTTTCGGTAAAAAATTTGAGGGTGTTTTATATGTTTTCCCTCAAACCATTGAAACAGTTATACTTGCAAATATAATCGCAGACACAAGAAAACTCTCCCCATTAGCGACTTCCAATCTTGCATTAGCAACTTTTTTTCATGATTTCGGAATGTTGAAAATTCCAATGTCGCTTCTTGAAAAAGCAGACAAATTAACACCGACTGAAATGACTGTAATTCAAAGCCATACAACAATAGGTTATAAATATTTAAGGGATGCCAAATATTCAGCTATAATAGCATCAGGAGCTTTACAACATCATGAAAGAGTAGATGGTAAAGGTTATCCTTCACGGTTGACTCCTGATCGAGTTACGGATATTGCAAAAATTATTTCAGTAGTTGATGCTTACTGTGCTGCAATATCTAGTAAACCATTTAAGGAAAATCCTCAGCATGCAAAAGTTGTTTTACAGGAACTGTTGAGTAAAGGCGGATCTGTTTATGATTCAAGCATATTACGAGATCTGATAAAAAATATATCTTTTTATCCAATTGGCTCTATGGTAATGCTTTCAGATAATAACCCGGCAATTGTTATAGGTACATCAAAAGCAGCAATGAAGCCTATTATAAAAGTCATTGCAGAAGGTAAAGAAGGAGAAATAATAGATTTAAGCGAAAGAAATGATATATTCATTAAGGGAGTTTATAAAGCATAATTTACAGATATTTATACATATATAAACAAAAAACCGGCGATTAAATCTACCGGTTTTTTTATTTGATACTTGAAATTATTATTTCTACATAATAACAATGAATTCCCTGCCGTTTCTATTGATAAAGAAATAATTTCTCCCTTCCTTGTCCTTTAATATCTTTTTAAAATCATTAACAGTTTTTACTAAATCGCTGTTTATCTTAAAAATAACATCCCCCTCTTTAACTCCTGCTCTTCCTGCAAGAGAACCTGTACTGATATCAGTTACAACAACTCCGGTTACATTTTTATCAATCTTGTACTTACTTCTCAAACTGTCATTTATATCTGCGAGTCTAAAACCGTAATCTTCCATGATCTGTGATTCGGTTTCCTTTTCTGTTTTTGACGAAGCAACAAAATCTTTTCTGTCTCCCAGGGTCACTTCCTTATCCAGTATTTTATTATCTCTGAATATCTTTAATTTCACTTTTGTGCCTGGAGTTGAATTTCCAATTGCTATCACAAGATCGCTGGAATTGACCAATTTGACTCCGTTTAATTCTAAAAGCACATCACCTGAAATTATACCTGCCTTTTCAGCAGGGCTGTCCTGCAGTACTTCAGTAACCAGCATACCGTTTTTTATCTGTTTTAAATTTAAAGTTTTGATTTTTTCTTCATTCAGCTGTTCAAAATATACTCCAAGCCATCCATGTTCAACTTTTCCTTTTTCAATGATCTGTTCTGCTACCTTTTTTGCCACATTTACAGGTATTGCAAAACCAAGACCGATGCTCCCTCCGCTTTGTGTATAGATCAAAGTATTAATTCCTATGACCTCTCCATTAATATCCAATAGAGGTCCTCCGGAATTACCCGGATTTATTGCCGCATCCGTTTGAATAAAATTTGTAAGATTTACCTTGCCTGTGTTCAAATCACTTCTCCCCAGCGCACTTATAATGCCGAATGTCATTGTGCCTTGAAGACCATAAGGATTGCCTATGGCAATTACAAAGTCCCCGGTATTAAGCTTATCTGAATCGCCGAATTTGGCAACTCTTAATTCATCTTTGGTTGTAATTTCTACAACAGCTATATCAACATCAGGGTCAGTGCCCAAAAGCTTGGCATCATAAGATTTATTCTGATCTATAGTTATTTTAATCTTATCAACATTTTCAATAACATGGTTATTGGTCAAAACATAGTATTTATTGCCCTTTTGCTTATATACTACACCGGACCCTAGACCTCCCTGTCTGTATTCTTTCTTTCTTTTATTTTGATCATCATCTCTATTTCTTCTGTCATCTCTGAAAAAAAAGTCAAACGGATCAAAGGGCCCGTAAAAATCATAATTGTCCGAACTTGAAACAAGCTTTTCTGTACTGATTGAAACTACAGAAGGAGTCTCATTTTTAGCTATCAAATGAAGCTGTTCCTGTAACGAAGCTACATTAGAAAACATCTTAGGATCAAAAACCGGAGTCTCACCTTTTTCATCTGATTTATTTTCAATTGATGTTCCCTTACAAGAAACAAAAAATATTAAAATAGTCAGTATAACAAATACCTTATGCTTATTTTTCATGAATTTTTTTCCTCCTAATGAAATATACTTAACAATAATTTATTTTGAATAATTTTACTAATCATTTTTACAATTTTTTACTGAAAAATGAAAAATTTAAAAATAATTTTTTACAAAAAAATTAAATTATATATGGAATTTTATTATTATTTGATATAAATATTATTTATACTGAATAATCAGAAAGAATTATTGTAATAACAGGGGGCTTTTAGCCCCTTGTTTTAGTACTGATAATAAAAAGGAATAAAAATGCTAAAAAAATATTTGATCTTTTTTTTCATATTTAGTGTCAAGATATATTCTAATAATCTTATAGAAAAGGAAATTTATTTTGATCAGGATAAAAAAATAATAGGTGAAAAACATTTTATTTATAATTTAAAGAACAACATCAGCCAGATTTATACTTTTCAAAACAACAAGCTTGAATCAAAAACAGAGTACATTTATGATAACAATCAGCTTCTTGTTTCCGAAGATTATATATCAAGCAAAACCATGCTCGGTTATTCAGTTTATTATTATACTAACAGTAAAATTACTAAAAAGGTCGATTATAATCCCGATGAAGAGATATTATTTGTACATATCTATATATTTGACAAAACCGGATCACTCGCCAAGCTGGAATTAAGGAGTGCTAAAAATCAATATCAGGGCGAAAGAAAGTTTATATATAATGATAATAAAATCATAGAAGAACTGCACTTGGATGATAAAAAAAGGATAATTTTGAAAAAAAAGTATATATATGTAAATAATATTATAAAAAACATTGAAATTTACGATGAAAATGGTATTAAGTTAAGAGTAATCGAAAGAACTTATATGAACAAGTCGGATAAAATATCCTACCTTGGATTGAGAGAAAACTTCTATGACTTTAAATAAAAAACAATTTATCACAGTTGCGCTTATTTTTTTGGCGCTTAAGCTTTCAAGCGTAGGGCTTGATATAGTATTTATACCGTATCAGGGGACAACAAAAAAGATTGTAACAGAACATTTTATAATTCTTTTCCCTGAGGATTACAAAGACATAGCACAGAAAACAGCAAACTATTGTGAAGATGTACATAAAAAACTTGTACCTTTCATGAAATGGAAACCTTATGAAAAAACTACGGTTGTCTTAAGCGACCATACCGATTATCCCAACGGTCTGGGCTTTCCTTTTTTCAGAAATACGATGGTACTTTATTTATCCCCTTTTGACATGGAATTATCACTTCAGGATATTCATGATCCTCTCTATACATTAATTGTTCATGAATATACACATGTGCTTCATCTTGACCAGATAAGAGGCGGAGCATTTTTCTGGAGAGTGTTGTATGGAAAATTATATTCCCCAAACTCGGGAAGTTTTGCTTGGTATATGGAAGGAACTGCAGTGCTATCAGAATCAATGAATTCTCCAAATGGAAGATTAAATTCTACTTACAATGACGCTATTATAAGAAATGACGCTTTAAAAAACGATCTGCCTAATTTTGATGAAATAGTCGGTGTGACCGAAGGTGCCTATCAATACGGTGCCAGATTCATCAATTATATCTATACAACCTACGGCAAAGAAAAATTTGAAATGTTCTATACAGACATTTCAAACGACTTCTGGCCATTTATACTTCAGTTTGTCTTTAAATTTAAAAAAATATACAAGAAACCTTTGAAAGTCCTCTGGAACGAATGGCGCGATTATGAGATAGAACAGGCAAAAAAATATTATGAAACAAAAAAAGAAAATATTAAGGAATCAGAAAAACTTACTAATCTAGGTGGAGATATTTTCAGCTTTTCAAAAAAAAATGAACTTATATACTTTTCCAATTCAAGTACAAAATATGATAAATATTTATACAAATTTAATACAAAAACCAAAGAACTGAAAAAAATAAAATACGGATACTTTAATTCAGTATCCGCAACCAATAATGATGATTATATCTTATATACCAGAACATCGGTTTATGCAGGTGGTTTTGTCTATTATGAACTATACAGTTTCAACCAGAAAAAAAGATTGGAAAAAAAGCTCACTCATAAAAAAAGAATATCGTTTGTAAGTTTCAGCCCCAAAAGCGACAGCGGTGTTTTTGTGTCCAACAGATCGAAAGGGGCGGAACTTTATAGTGCTAAATTTAAAGACGGAGAAATACTCAATATTAATCAAATAAATTTACCTTCTGATATTGTTTTCATTGACCAGCCTTCTGTAAATGATACAGGAGACATGGCTGTATTCAGTGCAAGAAATAAAAGCGGTTTTTTCAGGCTTTATATAGCGGATTTAATAACTTCTGAAACAATACTTTTAAATGATAGTATAATAATGAAAAATGTCAAATGGATCGATGATCATTCTGTTTCATTTGTTGCAGCAGACAGTGATCACACAACAAATTCATTATATATCTGCAATTTAAATACAATGGAGATAACCAAAGCAGCTGAAACTGCAGGCTGTATTTATAACGGGCTTGTTATTGAAGATAAGGCTTATTTTGTTGATTTAACTTACAGCGGTATGCATATATTTGAAACATATCTTTCAAATAAAAATACACCGGCTGAATTAGAAATCTATTATAACTTTGAAAAAAAAATCAGCCGGTTCAATGCAGAAATAAAAGAATATAAAATAAAAAATTATTCGGGATTCAGATATTTATATCCCGGGATATGGGGTTTTTTACCATATCTTTTAAATTCCACATTTAATTATTCAATTGGAAATTCCATAATACAATTACCCGTTCTTATAGCCCCTTACTTTTTTATATTAAACACCACTCCTCTGGGAAGATTTACATATGCGGCAACAGTCGGCTTTGATTACATGAAGTTGTATCCTGACAACACTTTTTCATTCAGGTTAAAACTACCTTTTATAAATGTAATATATGAATGGTCAAACTGGAAAGGCGGAACCAAATTTTTCCTCAACAACCAGCTCTACTCAATTGACTATAACGGACAGTATCCCATTAACTTCAGTAATGATTTAGAGTTTTATTATTCCTACAGATTATGGGGATATAACTCATTGGGATGGAATGCCAAAATAATGCATGATTTCCATCAATTTGATCTTTATTATGATAATAACACCAAACAATATGAAAAAACAGGAATAAAAAATCGGCTGGGCTTTTATCTGTCGACAGATTACGGCTATATAACCAGAAGAAATAAATCAGTCCGCTGGGATGGAGGGTTTCTTGCAGGTCTTGATTTTTACTTTTATCCAAGACAGATTTTAGACAACCTTCCAGTTTATCTGCTGAAAGGCAGTGTTGAATTGAGAGCTCCGGTTAAAGCCGCTTTTTTCTTTTTATATATTGAGGGCGGTATAGATTTATTGAATTATAATAATTATTATATAAATACTGATATTATACGCTGGGAAGATTCTGTACTAAACGAATATAAAACGATATTCAATGTAATCGATACAAAAGCATTTCCAAACAGATTAACTGTAAACGGAAGTAAATTTATATCAGCGGATATGGGATTTAATATATCATTATATAAAAAGAGCAAATACTGGCATTTTTTAACAATGGGCTTTAAGGAGTTGTATCTAAGACCTTTTGTAGAATTTGTATATTTATACAACTCTGATCCATTACACAATATTCTTTTTGACACATCATGCGAACTTGGGGCAAATCTATTTGTTGCTTACGGCAATATTACATTTACACTGATATTCGGCAATGCTCTAGGATACAGGATCAATGATCTATTTCCAAGCTGGAACATTTACTTCTACTTAAGTGCAGGGATAATGTAAAAAAATATGACTGAATTAAACCTTGAAAATTACGGAAAAGTAGATTTCCTTCTTAAAAATGTCCCATATAATATTATCTTTGCAAAAGTTGTTGTTAACAGTAATGTAGAAGGAAGGGTCTTTGTCGATAATCCTTCAAACCCTACTGTCTGCCTTGTTGTTCATAAATACGGGTTGTCATTTTTATGCGGCAGTATGGGCAGCGAATTTTTCAATCAAAAATTGATAGGCTTTTTGAAAAACGATCAGGTAAATAATTATTCTGCAAAATGGCTCTTTGCCTACCCCGCAGATTGGGATAATAAACTTTCATTGCTCTTGGGCAGGGATTTAATTAAACTAACTGATATTGATGAAAAGTCTTTCCATGAGTTAAAGAAAGAACATATTATAAAAACAGTAAGAGTCAATTTCAGGTTCAAACCTGAACTTTTTAAAATAAAGCTTTCAATACCCGACGGATTAAAACTGAAGAGAATTGATTCAAAAATATATGACAATATATCAGGCTCAATAATGCCTCAATATTTCTGGAACAGTAAAAAAGACTTTCTTAAAAACGGAATAGGCTTTGCATTGACAAACAAAGATAAAATCATTTCAATCTGTTTTTCTTCATTTATCCTCGGCAATAAACTCGAATTCGGTATCGAAACCATAGCAAATTACAGAAAAAAAGGATTTAGCATATATCCTGCTGCTGCTTTGATGGAACACTGTATTTTTAAAAAACTGGAGCCTGTATGGGCATGCAGAAAGGAAAACATCGGTTCTGTTAAAATAGCCCAAAAACTCGGCTTTCAACCGCAGTCGTCAATACCGTATTACATATTGCCGGTTTAAATACTTCTCACCAGTTTGTCTATCTTATACCTTCTATATGAAAAACAGCAATATTATTATTATTATAGTTCAAAACATAAAGAAACTCACCGCCCCTGGTAAATTCCATTCTTCCAGGTAAATTCAATGTTGAATTTGTATATAAATTATAATGCATGGATAATGATCCGGAATCTTTTATATAAAACCATTCTATATAGCTCGAAGCTGCTGTATTACCGGTCGCCGCATAAAGGAAATTCCTGTCTGGATGGACCTGCAGATAATTAACTTCCGATATGGTTGAACCTGTATTTTTATACTTTAAATTTCCGTTTTCCTTGTTTCTTTCATAAGCATCTATTGTAAATGTCCCAGATGATACATATAAATATTTGCCATCCGGGCTGATACAACATCCATAGACAGGAATTGCAAAAGAACCTTTAAATTTAATTTCACCGTTATCATAATTTACTTCATACCATTGTAAATATGTATTTGACGATATGTACATGATCCTTGCATCCGGAGAAAACAGCATTCTATCTCCATTGCTGCTGATATTTATCACCCTGTTAAACTTTAAAAGCCCGCTTGATATATCTTTTTTCAGACATGTAACGGCAAAAGTTGCATTATATGTACCTAATATATAAAGGAAGCTGTTATTAGGAGATACCATTAAATAATTAACACTTTGCAGTGTATCTATATATGAATTATAATATACTAAATCTCCATTAGATTTTTTTTTAAAAATATATATCGTTCCAGAACTTCCTGATGCGTAAAAAAATTTATTGTCGCTAGAAACAGCCAAACATCTGGTGCTGCCGACACTTGTTATTTCTCTCATTTCCCAGATAGAGCCCGGGTATTCGGTATTTAATACAGTTATATAAGTATAAGAACTGTTACTGAATGCATATAAATGTCTTTTATCAACCGAAAAAATGAAATCATCCTGAGTATTGCTGAAATTTGGTGAGGTATGCATCATTGACATTTTATGATCCTCATCAATATTCTGATTTCTGAGTTCCTCTTCATTCTTTTTAATTAATACATCGCACTGTGTTAAGAGCAAAATTGATAAGGCAATAGGAATAATTTTAATAAATTTTATTATTTTCATAACCTTTATCCCGATTAAAATTTCAAGCATAAAGCAAATTCCAATTTATCCCTAACATTAATACTTAAGCTGACCTGCTTTTTTTTGATATTTGTATAAATTTTTAATGATAATGATGCAGCCAGCAGACAGACTCCAGTCCCTGCTATAGATATACTGCTGCAGAACAGAGCTATAAAGAGTTCATACCTCTGTTCATATTTTGTATAATTGGTATAATAATAGTCGCTGTTATCAATTATATCCTTAACATCGTTGTAAACAGATAACATATCAAAAATGAACATGCATGAACCTACAGTAACTAATGCCGAACCGCTTATCAGGAAAACCAATGAAGTAATATTGAGATTTTTTAATGTATCAGGGGGAGTCTGGACAATTACTTTTTTTTCTTTTACAACCTCTTCCTTTTTTTCCGGCTTTTCATATTCCTTTTTTTTATCTTTTTCATCTACAGATGCAGCTTCTTTTTTCTTCGCTTCATATTCCTTCATATTAATGGGGTCTTCCCTTAAAGATAAAATAAAACCACCCTCTTTTTCATGACCAAGATTTTTAAACCCCCCTAAAAAAATACTGCTGCCTTTGACCTTTGATTTTATATCATTATAAATGATCAAAAGATCTATCTGAGGTTTTTTATTGAACTTCAATGATTTTACAATCTCTTTTGTCATTTCTGATTCCTCTGCTCCTGTCTCTTTTTTCCCGGATAATAACGCAAGTGCACTTTTCTTTTCATAAGATTTTGCAAAATATTCTTCATCCTCTTTGGGTATTATTTTCTCCTCTTCTGTCAATAAACTTTTTGAAAAACAGGATTCATTTATTAGTGCTATATGTCTTGATTTAATTTTACTGATCATATTTATAAATTCCGTGCTGGAAATCCAGTTTTCTTTTAACTGTTCATTTATCCCCGAATCATAAACTATCCAGTAACCTTCATCTGTGGCAGTGTCAATATATCCGTGACCATTGAAATAGATCAGTATAAAATCATTTTCATTGGATATTCTCTGCAAAGTTTTAAATGTTTCTCTTATGCTATTTAATGAGGCATCTTTGTCATACAATTCTATCATTTCATCAAATTTATAATTTGCATAGACAATATTCTTAAAATCTCCGGCTTCCTTTATACATCGGTCGAGCGGAAGCCTGTTTAAATATTTATCAATTGCAATAATTACAAGATAACTTTTTCCATCGATATCAGCTGTCTTTTGTACTTTTTTTATAATTTTAGATTCTGATGTATCGATTATGAATAAAATATATAATGCCAATAATAAAATTTTTTTCATTTTTTTTCTTATTTTTAATTTTATTTAAAATTTCTTCTAATATTTATTATAATGATATATGATAAATGATAATGAGTCAAATAAATTAGGATTAAATAAATTTTTTTTAAAAATATTTTATTTAATTTTGAAGAATCGGAGTTTTTTATGAAAAAATTATTAATTTTTCCAATACTGGCTCTTTTATTTTGCTGTACGGTAAATGATAATACATCTTTGTGGACATTTACAAACAAAAGCGATATCGCAATAACGAATATCAAACTTGGAAATACAATAATTTTAGCAAGCTTAAGTCCCGGTTTTACATATAACTATTATTTTTCATGGGACCTTAATGGTCCTTTAACATCAAACGAAGCATTATCTGCAGGATATGCTTCTGACTTTGAGGTCAATGAATATACCATAGTAAGAAGAAGAGGAACATATAATTTGATTGCAGGCAATTATTATTTTTACAGTGATATATTTAAAAAGGACGGTGAATATTTTATTACCTTAAGATGCAAACCTAACAATTTTGAATATGGAAGCAGTGATTCTGATGATTATGCCGAAGGCGGCTATTATGATGATTAAGAGGTTGTTTTTGTGAATAAAAAAATAAAAAATAAAACCACAATTAAATTATCTCTTATCATTATGGATGTTTTTGTATTTGCCGCTTTCTTTTTCGCAGTTGGCGCATTGTTTGAATTTGTCATTAAGAACATTCTGTTAAATTACAATATTGAAAAATTTTACGAAAACTTAAGGACTGTTCAGTTTGACATATCCAATTCTATGGATTATCTTGAAAATAAAGAGGAGATGTCCTATGAAGAATATGTAATTGATATATTGAATTATGCAAAATTATCAGCTTTAAAAAGATCAAAATATGACAACAGTGTTTTTATAATAATTTCAGATGAAAATGAAAATATCCGGATCGCAGGTAAAAAAAACAATCCTGAAATAAGAAATATTCCAGGTCAGGCTCTGTACAAAGATATCATTAATAAATTTGAAAAAATTAAAAACACAAATCCCAGAAAAAACACCAACAGACACATAGAGTTCAGTTTTGAGAGCAAAAAATATATAGGTGCGGCTGAATTTATGAGTACAGGCATTCGCAGTCAGTTAAAAAGGGAAAACAGTGAAAAAATTTTTCCTCTTATAGTTTTGGCAGACAGGCAAGATGAGTTCTTTTTTATCATAAACAGGATCAGGAACATTTTCTTTATCATCATAGCAATCATATTCATTTTTACAGCAATGATAAAATTTTACAATACAATGGTCATTACAGGAGAGATATATAAGATCAGAAACAGAATGATGAAAATAAATGAGAGCATCCAGCAAAACGGTGTTGTAAGCTCATCATTGGATCCATTAAAGACAAAATTTATTGAAAGCGACAATCTAGATTCTTCCTTTGTAGAACTTGTCAAATCATTAAATAAACTCGGTGATATAATATCAGGTATTGCGGACAGGGATCTCTACATTGCCACATTAAAGAATGACAACACTCTTTTAAGTCCCCATCATGAAAATATGACAATAATGTTTTTGGACATACAGGGATTCACAACAATAACTGAAAAGCATAAGGAAAACATAATCAGTATAATCAATCAGATCTGGACAGAAGTCGAGAATGTTATTTCAAAAAACGGAGGCAAGATCAATAAACTTATGGGCGATGCGGCATTGATAATTTTCAGGGACCTTAAGATCAACGGCGAACATAATTCAAGCCGCAATGCACTGTATTCATCCATAGAGCTTTTAATGAAAGTACCTTATATATGCAAAAAACTTGATATTGATTTTAATTTCAGGGTCGGGCTCGACTATGGTGACCTAACTTACGGCAGGACCGGAACTGAAAATAATTATGAACTCGGAGTAATCGGAGATGTTGTAAATACAGCCTCAAGGCTTGAAGCTTTGTGCAAACAGTATCATACCAATCTGTTGATAACTGAAAATATTTTCTCAAATATCGGCTATGATTACGCAAAAGAGATAAATATCACAGACATGGTCAAGGTTGATGATGATATTTCAATTAAATTTTTTATAATAGACAAGGCAAGACCAAAAGGCAAAAAGGAAGCCAAAGAGTTATATACAGTTTTAATAAAAAAAGGCATGGATAACAACTTCATAGGTTCAGATAAAGTTTTTAAAAATAACTTTTTTGATGATTATAACAGGCTTCTTAATATCTTTCATGATAGCATTAAATACTGGCAGGCTTATGAAAGCGTAAAAAAGGAAGCAGGTAATATGGAAACAGAAAATTCTGTTTTATTAAAAATGGATGCTCAAAAGCAATGGGGCGATATTGCATTAAAGTTCGCAAAATTCTATCACGAATCGCATTTCCCTCCTGCCGAACATTTTATAAAAACCTTATTGAAGTTTGAGGAATTCGAAGAATTCAGGAAAAGACCAGAAATGTGGTTTAATAAAGGCGGATATAATGTAAAACAGCCATCTGAAGAATGGGTGAGGCTGGGATTTATAGAATTGGATAAGTGACCATGAAATCGAATATTTTCATTATAATTAGATTTATATTCTTTTCAATTATCATAGTAAGTGTCATGATATATTCGATCTATTATTTTTCTCAGTTTTTACTCATTGATAAGGAATCAAAGTCAAAAGTTGACGATGGATTGTACATATTGACAAAATTGAGCTACGATTATGAAATACTACTAAAGGATAAGGAAAAATTACTGCAGAGCGAAAGAGAAAGACTTTTATTGGACAAAAAAGAATCCCGAACATATCAGGAGAAACTCGAGATCGAAAGAAAATTAAAAGAAATTGAAAATCAGAGAAGAGAGCTAAATCTGGAATTCGAACAGACCAAAAAAGAAAAGATGGACATTGAGGAAAATCTTAAAACAATCAGGGAAACATCAAATATTACCAGTGAACAATTTAATGATCTTAATAAAAAATATCAGGACTTAATGAAGGATAATGAAAACAGTAAAAAATACTGGATGGAATATATTAATCAAATCAAGAAAATCATGCTTGACCATTATAAATTTAATATAAAAAAGAAAGATGAAATAGAAAAGGGTTTTACGGTTAATAACGGCAGAGAGTTAATGCTGAAAGAATATTCTGATTTTTATAATATTATTTCAGAGAAGGACAAACAGATCAAGGAATTGACAAGGAACAGTTCAAAAAACTTAAGCGACCTCCAAAAGGAAATAGCAAGGCTTGAAACCAAAGCAAAAAGCCTTGAAACAAATATTGACGAATCTAAGACATCTATAGAATTTTACCGAAATTTCCACAGGGAATACTCACAGACGATAAATGATTTTAACAGGATCATTGAATATTTTAAAAATGCAAATGATCTTATAAAAAGCAATAAACATATCAATGCTAAAGACGAGTTTAAAAAAGCCATAGATGTATTTAATGAAATAAAAATATCATTCCAGAAAATAAACGAGATTGAAAAAAAGATGCAGAACGATAATGCAAAGGAAATATACGACAGGGCAAATATATCTATAAAGAATAAAAAATATGAGGAAGCCTACGGACTCATGTCCCAGCTCATAAGAGAGAATCCTCTTTCGGATTATACAGATAAAGCATTGTCCGATTTATTGAAAATATCAAATTCAATAAGTGATAAGGATAGAACAGAGATTGCCAATAAATATGCAGTTCAGCTTTTAAAAAATGCAGAATCTTTGGAAAAACAAAAAAAATATAAGGAAGCAATTGATATATGCTATAAACTTATAATTGATTATCCGTATTCAAACTATGTAAACAATGCAATTGAAACAAGCAAAAGCATCAATGAACAAATGATTAAAAACAGTATTGATGATTATAATAATAACTTGAAGTCCAAATTCGAAGAGGATTACAAAAAATACCTTGAATACTCAAACAGACAGGATTATGAAAAAGCGAGAAAATATTATTTTGCAGCATTGAATAATACTTTTAATTATCTGACCAATGATACCATAAATAACTTTAAACTGCTTGAAGACAAATATATCGAGCTTATCATTAAAAAAATGAACGAATAACAGATGAAAACTGCAGTTTTTCCTTAAATAATCACAGAAATATCCAGGTTAATATTATCTTAAAAAATATTACAGAAATTCTTTTGTAAACTTACATTAACACTATTTAACGTTATAAATAAATTTTGTAACCTTACATGACATTTTATGATTTTGTTTGCTTGATTTTTTATCTTTTTTAGGTTATCTTATTAGGTCGAATGTCGAATAAGGGATTAACCTAAGAAATTTCATGAGATGCCGCCTCATTCATTGAAATTACAAGTCATTGCGAG
>JAFGQB010000083.1 GCA_016935915.1 Spirochaetota bacterium | reverse complement strand
TTTCGAATAAAAATATAATAAACAGATAGTCTTTTAGACATTCAGTTTTTCTGTCATTGCGAAGGCTGAAAGCCTGAAGCAATGACTGGTAATTTCAATGAATGAGGCGGCATCTCATGAAATTTCTTAGGTTAATCCCTTATTCGACATTCGACCTAATTATTTTCCAAATACAGTTTATACTCATGATTAAATGGTTTAAGTGCCCGGGGAAGCAGTTTGTTTGCCCATGCCAGAAATATCCCGTAGTTTGTTGCAGGTATATTGTTTTCTTTTAAAATTTTTATTCTCTGATCTATACGCTGCTTTGTAATCATACAGCCCGCACAATTTATTACCATTGAGTAATCCTTTATTTTTTTTTCATCAAGATTATGCGCCCATTCAAATTTTATAAAAGGATTAACCAGGTTTTTAATAAGTTTTGGTATTTTTACTGTGCCGATGTCATCTTCATGCATATGATGAGAGCATGACTCGATTATTAATATTTTTGAATATGGAGGTAATTTATCAATTTTTTTTATCCCGTCTATGAAATAAGCAAGATCGCCTTTTTTTCGCGCAAATAAAATGGAAAAAGAAGTCAGCATTTGATCCTCCGGAATAACCGAAGAAACTTTAGCGAAAACCTGGCTGTCTGTGATAACAAGTTTTGGCTTTATTTTTAAAGCGTCATAAAAATATTGTAATTCTGTTTCCTTGACGACTAATGTTCCGCACTCTTTATCCAGAAGGTCTCTTATTGTTTCAACCTGCGGTAAAATCAATCTTCCTTTAGGTGCTAAACTATCTATAGGAGTTACAAGAATAACAAAATCATTTTTATTCACTATGCCTTCAACAGGAGTGATCTCAGGGATTATTTTTTTTGATGAATCAATCATTGTACTTTTTAATTGTTCTATTCCGGTTTTTTTAAGATTATCTATTTTAACGGATGGATATTTTTGAACCCATTTTATCTTTTCATCATTTTCCAATTCATCTGAGAACGTTAAAGCGAATATTACATGCTTGCTTATACTCAGGATTTCGTTTAAAATTTTCTTTTCATCAGGTGACGGTACTTTATTGATCGGTGTGGCAAATATTACAATATCAGAATAGGTTATTCTGTCAAAACTTTTTTTAATTCGTAATTTTCCTAATTCTCCGTCATCATCAATACCGGCGGTGTCTATGATTGCCGATGGTCCTAAATCGCCAAGTTCGATGGTTCTTAAGACAGGGTCAGTGGTGGTGCCGGGTTTGTCGGAAATTATCGATATTTCTTTTTCAAAAATATTATTCATAAGTGATGATTTACCGCTGTTTCTTAATCCTGTAATTACGATTTTTTTTTGTTCAGAAAGAGTTGTGTTTAAACTCATATTTTTTCCTTAACTAAAGATTTGTTTTTATTTAAAAATGACAAAGAATCACCTCTGTCCATTACGATATTTTTTGAAATGTCTGATACTCTCTTATTCAGACAGCTCAAGCATTGACTGCCGGATTCTTCAATGCAGATTTTACCTGGATATAAAAGGTAATTTTTTTTATATTTCTCATCATTAATATTTGGCATTAAAACATTTGCTCCTGCTTTCAGCATTTTTTCTCTTCCGATTTTATCCAGTGTACCGCTTGCGGTTGTAGCGGGGATATTCGCATAAGGCAGCAATAATCGGACAAGAGACGTTGCCCTGACAACAAGTTCAATATTTTCCTGTATTGATTCTTTAAGCGGAGTATCATTATGTGGAATGAACGGACCTATTCCAACCATGTCCAGCTCGAGCTTTTTGCATAATAAAGCATTGTTTATTCTTGTTGTTTCATTTTCACCTGGCAATCCGACCATATAACCGGAACCTGTTTCAAATCCCAAATCTTTTAAATCCATTATTGCATTTATCCTTTTTTTTAATGTTACTCCGTTTCTTAAATATTTATGCAATTTTTCATCGGATGTCTCAAATCTAAGTAAATAACGGTCACAGCCGGCTTTTTTTAATTCCAAATACTGCTTTCTGGTTTTAATACCGCAGCTTAATGTAACGGCTGCATTAAAGTTTGTACTTTCTTTGATTTTTTTTATTATTAAGCATAATTTTTCAATCGTGTAATAGTGATCTTCTCCGCTTTGCAATACAAAAGTTTTTATGCCTGATTGATATCCTTTTTTAACTGTTTTGATTATATCTTCAATGGACATCCTGTATCTGTTTACTTTTTTATTGTCTTTTCTAATCCCGCAATATAGGCAATTCATATTGCAATAATTTGAGAATTCTAATAATCCTCTGATAAATATGTTTTTTCCGTAATTAATTGTACATATATTATCAGCAGTCTTTGCAAGATCATCGGTAGAGGTGTTTTTATAGAAATTTATTATATCTTTAAGACATTTCATAAATTAAAAGTAAATATCCCTCTCTCCATTATTGATTTTATCCAGCACATTGGTTATTCTTTTTTTTAGATTTATGTTTTTTTCTTCATTAACAAGCCTTTTTATAAGTTTTAGTCCTTTATTTTTTGTTTCAATCTGTGCATAATCTTCAATGTATTCATTAAAAGTGAAAATTGCATTAGGAAAACAGAATTTTTTTATTAAACCCGGTTTTGCAAGATCCATGAAATCATTTCCGACTCTTCCTTTTCTATAGCATCCTGTACAGAATGAAGGAATATGTTCTATGTCAATTAAACCGGAAATCACTTCATCCAGGGACCTGTGATCTCCCAATGAAAACTGGCTTCCGCTGTTTTTGCATTGTTCGGAATATGCTCCGGGATTTGTTCTTGAACCTGCTGAAATCTGACTGACACCGTAATTAAAAAGTTCGGTCCTTAAGCTTTCATTTTCCCTTGTGCTTAAAATTATTCCTGTATAAGGAAGAGTAAGACGCAAAACTGCTATGATTTTTTTAAAATCTGCATCATTAACAGGATAGGGGACATTATTTGCAATCGGAGCATTGTCAGCAGGCTCAAGCCTTGGAACAGAGACAGTATGAGGACCGCAGCCAAATACTTTTTCAAGATGTTTTGCATGTTCAATTAATGATAAGACTTCAAACCTGTAATCCGCAAGTCCGAATAAAGCCCCAATACCAACATCATCGATGCCTGCCTCCATTGCGGTGTCCATTACAAAAAGCCTTTTTTCATAATCAGATTTTGGTCCTGAAATATGATATTTTGTATAAATTTCCGGATCATAAGTTTCCTGAAAGCATGCGTATGTGCCGATCTTAGCTTCTTTTAACTTTTTGAAATCATTTATTTCCAAAGGAGCTATTTCAACATTGATTCTGCGGATATAACTGTCATTATATCTCACCGAATAAGCTGTATCGATTGCCTTTATAAAATAATCAATATCACTCTCTTTAGATTCCCCTGTAAGCATCAATATTCTTTTATGACCTTCTTTGAGCAGTGATGTTACTTCATTTTTTATTTCATCGGAAGATAAAACTGCTCTTTTTAAATCTTTATTGTCTTTTCTGAAACCGCAATACAAACAGTTATTGCTGCATTTATTTGCAATATATAATGGGGCAAATAATACTATCCTTTTACCGTAGATTTGGTTTTTAACAATACTTGAACAGTTCAACAGTTTTATTAACTTTTCATCATCGCTGATGGTCAAAAGTTTAGCCGCATCCGAAAGGGACAGACCTTTGAGTTTTAAGGCTTTATTAAATATTTGATCTGTTTGTGAATCGCTTATCGGCTTTTGATCCAATAATTGATAAAGTTTTTTCTTATTGATGAAATTTGTTCTTTTTTTAACCAGCTGACTTGTCTTCATCAGTATTCTCCTTATAAGTTGTTAGAACAGATTTTACCTGTATTCCTTCAAGTTTCCCGATTTTACCTGTCAAAGCGCTTATCTGATCATTGGTTCCTTCAACGATCAGTGAGATGACTTGAATCCCTTTGTCCCTTAAAGGAATGCCCTGTCTGCCTAAAATGATTTCATTATAAGAAGAAAAAATGGAATTTAAGATGTCAACATGATCTCTTTTTTTTACAAGTACAGCGATTACGCCGAGTCTCTTTTCCATCAGAATACTCCTCTGGATCGGAATAAGTTTTTGAAACTTCGAAAAAGATACAAATCCGTTTCTCAGTTATTCAGTTTATATATGATTTTTCAGTTTATGTCAAATGAAAAAATGATATTATCAGTTAAAATCGTTTCTTGAAATAGGCTTGCTGATTATTACACCTTCACCGCCTAGATAGGTTTTTACTTTACCCTCAATTAGAATTTGAACAGAACGTATGTTCGGAAATTCCGTAGCTGTAAATACAAGCTGTTTTATCTGAGCGATTGTTGATTCTTTGCCGTAACTGTTGTATTCAAATTCCTTTGTTAAATTAACATAGGCAATATTGTTCCTGATGCTTACGGATATAAGACCGGATGTTTCAGGTATATTTGTTATAATCCCGCCTGATTTTTCTGAAGCAGTAGGACCGCTTAACAACAGTTTTAAAGTTTCAGTAAGAGGCATGTTTGTGTAATAAACAGTTCTGTTTACGCTTATCATTTCAAGATTGTCATTTGAATTTAATTTTGAGAAAAATATTTTTTTTACTTGATTGTTGATTTTTTCATTTTCTCTGTTTTTTTCGTTTTTGGCTTTTTCATTACCGCTTATGACTTTTTTTGTTTCATCTTTAATTGTTTTATTATTTTCCGTTAAAGTCTTTTCAAATTTTTGATCTTCTTTTGGCAAAACTTTAACTGTACTGTTATTTTTATTCGCTTTTTTTTCCAGTATATCGATCTTTTCTATGATATTTATTCCATCATTTTGTTTTTTATCGTTGAATTTAAATTTTTTTGCAAGATAATCTTTGCTTTGATTATAATTTGTGTTGAAAAAAACCTGTAGTTTATCTTTATAGGCATATAATATTAATCCTAATAAAACCAATATTATCATAATGAATAAAATGCCTGACCTGTTATATCTTTTTTTTGCCATTGTAATTCCTTTTTTTACTTTCAATGTAATTTTCGGAATAAAAGATTACTCAATTAACATGAATATAGAAAAAAATTAAAATTTTACTTTTTTTCTATATTCAATTGGATTATTACCTGTTTCTTTTTTAAACATTTTTATAAAACCCTGAACTGTCTTAAAGCCGAGTTCTTTGTAAATTTTTTTAACAGGCATTTTAGTATTTATCAGTAATTCTTTTGCCTTATTTATTTTAATCGATCTGAGCCATTTACCGACACTTATACCTGTATTTTTTTTAAAATTATGATAGATGAAAGACATCGAAACTGAAAATTTTTGTGACAGGAGTTTTTTTACATTGCAGGATGTGTTATAATTTAATGTCAGAAAAGTAATAATCTGTTTTGTGACAGCGTCACATTTGTTTTTTGTTTTTCTTTTTTCAAGCATTATAGAATAATAAAATTTCAATTTATTTAATAATGTTTTGATGTTTCTTCTTTCTATGACATCGTCGGCGCCTCTTTGAATGTAATAATATTTCTGATATTGATTAATGATTTTAATATCAGTCAAAATTAATAGCTTAATATCCGGATTTGCCAAAATCAGTGTCTTTATATATTCTGAAGTAAGAATTTTACCTTTGTAGTCGCTTAATAATATTATAGCAGCCTTATTTTCAAGTATAGCGTCAAATACATCTAAAAAGCTGTCAGCATAATAAATTTCGGCATATTCCGGTTTAAATACTTTTTTGAAATGATTAATATTATTGATGCCGTTTTCGATTACTAAGATTGACAATTTCATACATTTTGGATATTAAATATTTTTTAATTTTAAAAATAATAAAATTTAACTTTTTATATATTTAGGTCAAATTTCGAATAAAAGTATAATAAACAGATAGTCTTTTAGACATTCAGTTTTTCAGTCATTGCGAAGGCTGAAAGCCTGAAGCAATGACTTGTAATTTCAATGAATGAGGCGGCATCTCATGAAATTTCTTAGGTTAATCCC
>JAFGQB010000082.1 GCA_016935915.1 Spirochaetota bacterium | reverse complement strand
TCTATAATATTTATAGAAATTAAAATCTAAATAAAATAAATATTTTATTTATTTTATTTTCAATTATAATTATATAAAAAAATTACTGAAAGTCTATGGTTGAATTTTTGTTTTTTATGTTCAAACCTATTAATTTTATTGATTGTATTTTAATGTTTAACTTTTTTTTATATAAAATTTTGTCATTTTGGTAAAATTTTATATAAAATTTTGTCATGATCATATAATATACTTTTTATAGATTAGAATGGGTATTTCAATGATTTTTATTATATGCTATAATTTTACTAAAGAGAAAGGGCTAAAGCTTGGGAAAATATAACTATAAAAATATTAATGATATAAGCATTAGGATCAACTCTTATGACTTAATGTATAAAGATAAGGATTGGAAGGCAATTAAGTATCATAATGAATATGCTCTATGGTATCTTCTTACTGGTTCGTTGAATATTGCCATGGATAAAGAAAGTTATGTATTAAATGAGGGAGATATTTTTTTTTCATACCCCAATAAAATTTTTACCTGCAGTTCAGGAGAAGAAGGCTTTTCTTTAAGATCCATTCATTTCAATGTTTACTTTGAAAACAGTGTACATCTTCTTGAGGTTTTTAACATGTCAGGTTTTTATCCAGATAAAATATTATCAAAGGAAGCAGTTTTATTCAAGGAACTGTTTAAAAACAGATTTAATGATGAAAATATATCGAAGGTTGCTTTAAAAGGCTATATTTTGATCATATTAAGCAAAATTTTTGATTATTATTTTGAAGAGATGAGTGAAAATGAACTTTTATTGAATTTTTCTGAGTATGATTATAATAAATTTCAGGTTTTATTTGAATATATTTATAAAAACATCAATAAAAAGATATCAGTACAGGAACTGGCACTGCTTGTTAATTTATCTACAAATTATTTCAGTGCTTTTTTTAAAAAAATTTCAGGTATGAGCGTTCAGAATTTTATTTTAAGGGTCAAGATGATAAAAGCAAAGGAGCTTCTTAAAATTAATAAATATCCGATCAAAGAAGTTTCCTATCTCTTAGGATACAATGACCAGAATGCCTTTTCAAAGGCTTTTAAGCGCTATCACAAAGTATCTCCTTCGGAAATTGCTTAAACGTTTTTTTTGGCGCAAAAATCTACCGCGACCATACTACTTTATCTTTAATTTAAATAAAAAAATTATAGCTTGCAGAAATAAAAACCGCCATTATAGTAAAGACCGCAATATTTGTATAAATGGTAATTAAATTTTGAAACTTTTTGAATTTAAATTATACTAATATGATTATTAACAATGGATAAAATTTCTATGAACAAACCAATTATAATTATTTTTTTGATCGTTATTAATCTTTACGGATTTACTCAAAGTACGGTTAAAAAAAATGAAAAAATAGAGATTGATATTGATACTGCCGTAAAAAGAGCTCTAAAGCATAATCTTACTCTTAAGAACAGCACACTTGACCTTGATTACAACAGGATTGCTTTATACAGTTCATGGAACAGGTTCGTGCCTAACACCAGTTTCAGCGGTTCAATGGGATTCAACAGGAATTTTGATGATACTGATAATGATCACAATTCCCTGTCTGCAGGATTCACAACTTCTTTAAGTTTGAGTGCAAAAATGATTTTTGATGTAAAGCAGACTGTTCTTGATTATCATAACGGCATGATCAATCAATTGGCTGCTGAAAGAAATTTGAACAGCAGTGTTAAGAAATTATATTATAATTTGAAGATCATGCAGGAAGAGCTTAACATTGAAAACAGTAAGCTGGAGAATGCAAAAACAAGATATGATGCCAATCAAATTAAATTTAAAACCGGATTAATTTCAGAGATCGACAGGCTTAAAAGCGAATATGATTACAAATCAATTCATTTTGATCAAAAAAAGATGGCAGATAATATATCTTTAACATTTTTAGATTTGAAATTCATACTTGGCATTGAAGAGGATAGCGATGTGGTACTGACAAGTTCTATGCCTGAAACAGAAACAATCGATTATGAAAAAATAAAACAGATTCCCATTGAAAAAAATCTTGATTTACAGATTTTAAATCTTCAGATCAAGAGTTTGAGAAACAATAGAAATATGTATATATCTAATTTGTCCCCTACATTTTCTGTTTCATATAATCTCTCATCTGCGCTCAATAAGGATTTTATAAAGGATAATTGGAATTTTAACAATATTGATGACTGGAACAATACAAGCACTTTCAGGTTTCAGCTTTCAATACCGGTTGACCCCCTGTTCCCGTTTTCTACTGTACAAAATAATATAATCAAACAGGAATATAATATTGCAAAGGAATTAAACATTCTTTCTGATAAGAAAGAAAGCATTAAAAAAAGCATTGCACAGATCATTTATAACTTAAAAGGCATTGAGGATGATATAAACACATTGAATCTAAATATCAAAATTGCAGAAACAAGTTATGAATTGACCGAAAAGCTCTATAATGCAAACAGTAAAAGCTATCTTGAGCTGAAAGATGCCGAAAATGCATTATTTGATGCTAAAGTAAGGCTTTTAAGGTCAAAATATCAATATTTAATCAATTTTATTGATTTAAATGACCTGTTGAATATAGATATTAACGAGGTTATGAAAAGTGAAAAATAAAATTATTTTATACTCAGTTTTAATTGGAACTGTTTTAATCATGGTAATCGTCATGCTTTATTTTTCCCTGAATAATTCAAAAGAACAGTTTGAATTTACACAAATAGAGAAGGGAGACATCAGGGAAGTGGTTTCATGCACCGGCAATATTGACGCACAAAAAACCGTTGAAGTAGGGACGCAAGTTTCTGGAACAATTTCCCGGGTATTTGTAGATAATAATTCTTTAGTAAAAAAGAATCAGCTTCTGGCTATACTTGATACAAAGCTTTTGGAAATTGCAGTAAAACAGGCGGAGGCTGATCTTTTAAAGGCATCAACTCAGTATGAACTTAACTTAAAGGAATATGAAAATAATATAGAATTGAATAAAAATAAACTGATTTCCGATTTTGAACTTGAGAAGCTAAAAGTAACAAAGGATTCAAGCTATGCTCAAAAAATATCAGCAGAAACAAATTTACTTAAAGCAAAGACTAATCTTGATTATGCATTAATAAGGTCCCCGATTAACGGTATAATTATTGAAAAAAACATAGAAGAGGGACAGACTGTTGCCTCATCTTTCTCTGCACCGGTGCTTTTTACAATAGCAGAAGATCTTTCCAACATTCAAATAAAAGCCTTGGTTGCAGAACAGGATATTGGAAGGATCAAAAGCGGTCAAAAGGTGACCTTTACAGTTGAAGCGTATCCTGAGGAGATTTTTGAGGGTATTGTAGATGATATTTATTTAAAGCCTACTATACAGCAGAATGTAGTAAATTATACTACTATAATAAATGCAAAAAATAAAAACAGCATGCTTAAACCCGGTATGACTGCTACAATTGATATTATTTTAGATGAAAGAAAAGATGTTTTTTTAATTGCTAACATCGCATTTAGATTTAAACCAACTGAAATAATGCTTGAGAAGTTCAAAGACACCAATCCTGATAAAATATCAAACAACAAGGAGAAAAATAAGAGAAACGGAGAATTAAGAAGTCAGTTGAAAACCAATAACAAAAAAAGTTCACGATTATGGTATATTGATAATGACAATAAATTGAAATTCATCATATTAAAAACAGGACTTAACAATGGGCAGAAAACTGAAATAATCAGCGATAAAATAACGGAAGGCATGAAAATAATAACAGGTACAACAACTGTTAAAAAGAATACAACAACTAATAATTCTTTGAGATTAAGGAGAATGTTTTAAAAGGTTAAAAGGTTAAAAGATATGCAGCGAGTTCTGGAATTAAAGGATTTAAAAAAAAATTATTATATGGGAGATTATATTGTTAAAGCTCTCCATGGGATAAATCTCAAAATAGACAGGGGGGATTTTGTCGCTGTAATGGGCGCTTCTGGCTCAGGTAAATCAACCCTTATGAACATTTTGGGATGTCTTGATAAGCCTACCGAGGGAGATTATTTTTTTGAAAATAAGAATATAAATTTGTTGAATGATGACGAATATGCAGAAATAAGGAACAATAAGATAGGTTTTGTTTTTCAGGGATTTAATCTTCTTCCCAGGACCACAGCAATCGAGAATGTTGAACTGCCCCTTTTTTATGACAGAAAAAAAGAGAAGAAGAATTTTAAAGAACTGGCAGCATCGGCTCTTAAAAAAGTTGGACTGCAGGACAGATTGCATCATCATCCAAATAAGCTCTCAGGCGGTCAGCAGCAGAGAGTGGCGATTGCAAGGGCATTGGTGAATGATCCTTCAGTCATTCTTGCAGATGAACCTACCGGAAATCTGGATACTGCTACCTCTCTTGATATAATATCGATTTTTCAACAGCTTAACCAACAGAAAATAACTATTGTACTTGTTACGCATGAGCCGTCTATTGCAGTTTATGCTAAACGTATAATCAATATGAGAGACGGTCATATAATCGATGATAAAAAAACAAAACAGAGAAGTGCAAAACAAGATTTAAAAAAGATTCAAGAATAGCAGCATGGAAATATTTGATTCAGGGATAATCAATGAAAATTAGCAATACTTTAAAAATAGCATTTAAAAATATAGTCAAAAATAAAACCAGAAGTTTTTTGACTTCTCTCGGCATAATAATAGGAGTGGGCTCTGTAATAATAATGGTGGGCATCGGAGAAGCAACTCAGAGGAACATTGAAAGGGAAATCGCAAGTTTAGGAACAAACCTCATCATTGTTTATCCCGGAGCATTCAGAGGGGGAGGGGTCAGTCAGGGTACAGGTACATTCAACAGATTATCGATTAAAGATGTTGAAAATATAAAGACTTATTCAAAATTTGTTGAAGCGGTATCTCCTGTCATATCGTCAAATGAACAGGTGATCGGCGGTGGTAACAATTGGAGAACTACGGTTTACGGTGTTTCCGAAGATTATGCTGAAATAAGGGACTATAAACTTGCTTCCGGGGTTTTTTTTACTGAACAGGATGTTAAAGCTGGCAAAAACATTGTTGTTCTGGGAAAGGATGTTGCTGATGCTGTTTTTCCAGATGATGAACCTGTAGGTAAAAGCATAAGGATTTCAAGAGTTCCATGTAAAGTCGTCGGTGTACTGGAAAGTAAGGGTCAGGGAAGTTTCCAGATGAGCCAGGATGATTTGATAATGATGCCATATACTACTTTCCAGAACAAGATTAATCAAAATAGATTTTTAAGGTCCATTGATATAAAATCAAGTATAAAGGATCTCTCTGTTACACAGGAGGAGATCAGGGATATACTTAGGAATAGCCATAAACTGCCTGACTCAAGCGAGGATGATTTCAGGATAGGAAACCAGACAGAGATAACAGAAAGGGCAACATCCGTTGCTTCTTTAATGACCCTTCTTTTAGGTTCAATTGCCGCTGTATCTCTAGTTGTGGGCGGCATAGGTATCATGAACATAATGCTTGTATCTGTAACAGAGAGAACCCGTGAGATCGGCATCCGTCTTGCAGTAGGCGCAAGGAAAAGGGACATTTTAATGCAGTTCCTTATTGAAGCACTTGTATTGAGTGTTATCGGAGGCGCTCTGGGGATTTTGATCTCTTTTATGGTATTACTGATTTTGAATAATTTCACTAACACGCAGATGGTTATAAACTACAGGACAATAATACTTGCAGTGGGCTTTTCAGGCACTATAGGCATATTCTTCGGCTTTTATCCTGCAAGAAAGGCGTCAAAGTTGAATCCCATTGATGCATTGAGGTATGAGTAGGGGAAGGTTGACTCACTTTTAAAATATTCAAAATAACTTTTATAAATTTATTTAAAAATTGACTTTTACGGGCAGATTTATTATTTTTTATTAAAAGGACAGTACAATAAATATGAATAAATACTGCTGTGCCCTATGCCGGCTTTTCCTTCTTTAGAGTATGAAATTTTAAAAATAAGGTTTTAATGAAAGTTTAAATAAATATTGATTATTATTAAAGTTTTTAATTCAATGTATATATACATTATATGAGTAGCGGCAAATGAAAAGAACTCAAATATATTTGGATGAAGAAATATTTGAATTTTTAGTTTCTGAAAGCAGAAATAAACATAAAACAATGTCTGATATTATAAGAGAAAGCATCAAGGATAAAATTCGTAATAATAATAAAAATTTATTAAAATATTTAAATAAAGTTGCAGGGATTTGGAAAAATAATGAATTTAATGTTGATAACTATATTAATAATATTAGAAAAGACAGATTAATATGATAATTGTAGATACTGATATTTTAATTTGGATTTTAAGAGGGAAAGAAGAAATTATAAATTTATTTAATCAAAAAGTTGAAAAACAAAATAAAATAATGTATATAATTACCATACAAACAGCAGAAATTTTTGCAGGCTTGAGAGAAAGAGTAAAATTAATAACTGAAAAATTCTTAGAAAGTTTTAATATTATAGATATTGATGTTGAAATAGGGAAATTATCTGGTAATTTTTTAAATAATTTTGGCAAATCAACTAATGTAACATTATCGGATTCAATGATAGCTGCTGCAGCAATAATAAATGAAATGAAATTATGGACATTGAATAAAAAACATTATCCAATGATTGAAGATAATTTGTTTGAAAAAGATTAAAAGGCGCAAACGCCAGTTAACTGTCAGCCTAATAATAAAATACCCGGGAGGTTATATGAAAGTTTTAGTGATTCACGGCAGTCCGCATAAGGGACATACCCTGAAACTTACAAATAAATTTGAAGAAGCCGTAAAGAAATACGGAGAAGCAAGTTTTGAATACCTGTCTGTAAATGAACTGGACATAAAGATGTGCCGGGGCTGCTTTAACTGTATCACAAAAGGCGAAGAGCTTTGTCCCAACAAAAATGATGATGTAAAACTTGTGCTTAAAAAACTGGATGAAGCTGATGGAGCGATATTCTCTGCACCGACTTATATGTACAATGTTCCCGCTGTTATGAAAAAATTGATTGACAGACTTTCCTATCTCGGCCATCGTCCGAGATTTACTGATAAGTACGCAGTGGCAATCTCCACCACCTGCGGAGTCGGTCTTAAGGAAGCTCTTAAGTACCTG
>JAFGQB010000081.1 GCA_016935915.1 Spirochaetota bacterium | reverse complement strand
TTTAAACATTAAATTTATTAATGAAAGGATCAAAAATTTATTGGAAATTAGTAAATCAAATCTCAAGCTTAACGATTTGATCCTGGAATATGACATTTTTATCAATAAATTAAAAACTCTAAATTACAGCAGGCAGGAATCATTATTTCAAGTTAGCTTTATAAATAAATCAGGTTATAATATAGCGTCAAAAATCAATCTGTCGATTTTAATTGATGAATATCAGGATACAACCGGATATTTAATTATAGGAAGGATAATTCAAAATCACAGTTCATTTATTAATAAATATAAAATATCAAAAAGAGAATTTGAAATTGTTAAAATGTTGATGTCTGGCTTAAGCAATAAAAATATTGCAAATTATTTAAAAATATCAGAACGAACAATTAAGGCTCATATTACTAATATCTATAATAAGATGGGTATTAACAGCAAAATGGAATTATTTAATATTTTCAACAGTTATATAAATTAAAAAAATATCAATATTAATACTTTTGGACGATGTTTTTATTAGTTTATTCTCTTAAAATTATAATATTATTTTAATTTTAGGAGAAAAAATGAGACAAATTTTATTAGCATTAACATTTATTTTATTTCTTTCAATCAGTTTATTTTCAAATGAAAAAGCATTAAAAACATTCGATGATTCAATAGTAAATAATTCACAATCATCTGCTTATATAAATAATAAGACTTTTTCTTTTAAAACTGATTTAACAAAATATGCACAGTCATCAAAATATGAATCAAGAATAAGAAGTATGACTATTATGGCAGCAGTAGGAGGCGGTTTATTGGGTTTAAGCCAGGTATTGTTTTATACAGGAGTGGGATTATATGTCGGTGGTCTTGTTCATGCGGAAAATCAGGGCTACAGTGTTTGGTCGGCTGACTACAGTGAGGAAAGTGAAGGACTAGGGATTCAAGCTATGACATTTACAGGTTTGGGCTTGGTTGTAGTCGGTATTTTTACAGTATTAGCATCTTTACCGCTGCTCATTGTTGGTTTGGCTGTCAGAATGTATTATAAAAACAGAGTAAGTTTTTATATGGAAAATAATTATGATAAAAATTATTGTTCAACTGGAATTAAAATTAAAATTTAAAAAATTTATATATCAATAATTTTTTTTGCTATGTAGCAGTATATTTATTATCAATAGTAAAAAATTTTAAATTTTTGATTATTAATTATTAAGAAGGTAAAAAATGAGAAAGAGAGTTTATTTATTTTTAATATTTTTTATAACATTAGCATTATCCTGTTTGTCAACGGTAAAGGTAGAAATAGGTGATGCATTTAAAGAAATAAGAGTACCGAAAGGTAAGGCTCTTATCTATTTATACAGACCTTCGATGTGGGCAGGTACTCTTCATTATGATATAAAAGTTAACGGTAAAAAATTAATTGCATTAAAAGGAAACACCTATTATCCTTATGTTGTAAATCCCGGTAAATATACATTTACTGCAAAAACAGAAGTTGAAAAATCAGTTTCAATAAATGCACAAGCCGGTAAAAAATATTATCTTTTGGCAAGTGTTACTCCCGGGTTTTGGGTAGGACATCCTTATCTGGAATTTGTTACATTAAATGAAAACAAATACAATGATCTTAAAAAATGCAGAATAGTTAGGATAAAAAATTAAAATTTAATAAACATTTAATTTTTATTTCTATAATATTCACTTTAAAGTATAATGAGTCAATAGAGCGGACCATCATGCGCTATCATATTCTTTATCAGATTGTTATTTCTTGACACAATCTATATTGAATAAAGGATCTTTTAGCGTCTGTTTTTGCTCTCTACTTTACATATCTATTGATTTTAACAAAAATAACTGATATAAAATATGTCTAAATAATTTCACGCGCGTGAAGAATTATCAAGTGTTATCTGAATAATTGGAGGAAAAAACGAAAAAAATATTATTCATTGTACTTTTATTAACAATCTTTTCTTTTATTTCGGCAGTTTTAACTTTTATGGCATTAACAGATATTTTTCATGATTATTTGAGCAGGAGAATTTTGATATCGGAAAATATCGGAAATATTGATAAAGTACCAGAATGGACAAACTGTAAAATGGAATGGACAATTGTGCAGATTGATTTTATAATAAGAATGATTATTATTGCTGTTGTTACAATAATATTAATAAAATTGATTAAAAACATTGGAAAAAAAATAATTATAGATAAACAAATAAAAAAGTCAGTTAATAAATAGAATCTATTATGGTATTATAACATTATAGGCGGTATTTGATAAAAAAAAAATTAATACTGTTTTTTTTATCTTTAATTACCAATCTTAAAACCAATGATAAGCATGATCCTTAAAAAAATTATCCGCCTAAAGCCTGCATTCTGGATACACATTCAGTAATGATACGACTAATATCCTTAGTTATGAAAGTCCATATTATTATAAAGGTTTTGTTAATAAGGAAAGTTTTTTCAAGCATAGAACGTCCCGAAGTAAATAATTTAGAACGAAATCAATAAAATAATAATCAATTACCCTGACGACAGCAAAGGAGAAACGGTGTTTCTCGATATTGGGATATGATAATATCAATTAGATCAGAAAATTGTCCCTATGCATTAAAAGCTTGATAGTTTTTATTAATTATTGTAAATTAAATCAAGTATAATATAATAATAAAATTATAAAAAAGGAGTTTGTTTATGCCTGAGTTTGTATCTCCGTTTTCAGGATTGAAAAATGACAGAAAACTTACTCATGAGGAGCTTGTAAGAGCCATTAGATTCA
>JAFGQB010000080.1 GCA_016935915.1 Spirochaetota bacterium | reverse complement strand
CGGCTTTATCGTCCGGTATCCCTATCAATGGAGCGGGATGTATTCTATTTTCGCACCCAATGTGGTGGACTCGGTAAAATTTTCTTCCGGTATTTTTTCAGCAAAATATGGTCAGGCAACCAGTGCCATTATGGAAGTCAACAGCCTTACACCGGACCAGGGATTTAAAATAACCGCCATGCTATCCCTGGCTGACAGTGAAATTTATATTCAAACCTCTTTATGGAAAAACAGCGGGCTCCTCCTGGGAGGAAGGTTTATCTATTATGACCTGGTCAATCTCATGATGGGCGGTGCTGCCAGGAGCATGGGCACCAGTTTAAACAGCCAGTATTTAAGAGACGGTTATTTTAAATGGTTCTGGAAACCATCGGACAGAGCGGAATGGTACATCAACGGATTTTTCGGCAGTGACGGCGTTAATATGAATACCGGCGGATTCAATATGAATACTGATGATGACGGTATAACAAATAAGTTTAATTTAAATTATTATAATTACGATACCTTCTGGAACATGGGTTTTAAAATCCTGCCCAATGATAAAACTTTTATTCATTTTTTTACAGGATATGAATGTCTCGTCCAGGGATATAATGGAAGTACAGGTTATGAGGGGACACAGGATTATTCAGAAGCATTTAAAAATTACTATAATTTCTTACGATTATTTAATCCTTCCTTACCGGACATTACAGGGATAGACAGTTTCAGCCTGGACATTAATTCCTCCATGAAAAGCGAACAGGTACTCCACAGTATCCAGACAAGGGGCGATGTGGATATCACCCTTCATGATAAAATAATGATGTCTTTTGGCGGTGGGGGAATCTTTGATTTTAATAAATCCGGCTCCAGCGGCGAAATGTGGCAGTTTGTCCGTGAAGATGGAAACACGGTTTATAAAAAAATGACCTTCAATAACGAGGATGAAGCCAAGCAGATATTAAAAACATTTTTATATGTTAATTTTAATTTTAACATCATCCCCGATACCTTAAAAATTGAAACAGGCTGCAGGATAGACCATAATGTCATATACGGACCTGATTACCATATAAACACCTATCCCATACCCGGCCCAAGGTTTAATCTGACCTATACCCCTTTTAAAAACCTTAAATATCTCGAGAGCCTATCCTTCAGCGCCGGAGTGGGACTGTTCTCCAAATCACCGGATGTGTCCAATATTACCGGCGACATGGGAATAAAGGACTTTGAGGTCACTATTCCAAAGACATTAACCACTGTGGTCGGCACGGAATTGAATTTTCCCATAGGGTTGACTTTTAAAATAGAAGGTTATTATAAATATGTCTATGACCGGTATTATATCAATAGGGACAACTCGGGAAAGGAAACAAAATTCCTCATCCATACCGACGGGATTGGTCATGCCAGCGGGTTTGACTTGACTGTGGAAAAAAGCTTTTCCCGCTGGCTGGATGGCTCCATTACATACTCTTTTATCTATGCACGATTGTTAAACCCTTCAACCGACGGGTCCGAAGCAGACAGCTCCATGGGCGGCGCGCCCAACGGGAACTGGTATTATCCCTCCTATCACAAATTTCATAATTTTAATATTCTCCTGAATATCAGACCTGCACAATGGTGCACCATCACACCCAAGTTTGTCCTGTCCTCCGGTGCCCTGCGAAGTGAAACCAGTACTGAAGAGTCCTACGGGGTCCTGGAGGACGGACAGGTGATGGAAATGTATACCACAAAGTCCGAGTATAATGATTCCCTCCGGGATGACGTTAACATGCAGTTTGACTTAAAAGTATCTTTCAGTTCATTTTTCCCCAAAACCAAGGTCAAATGGGAGGCATTTATGTCGGTGGAAAATTTATTTGTCTTTCTCTATAGTCCTTCCCGGGGGGGCATGGTCAACCAGTTTACCGGTAAAAGTCAATCTTCATCCGGTGCAAATTACGGCAGTCAGATACCTATACCGAATTTCGGATTTAAAATTGAATTCTAACAGGAGGATTATATGGATAAATTAAAGAGTTTATTTTTAGTACCTGGTTTTATGATATTGATCAATATTTCAGCTCTATATTCCGGGGAAAATCAAATAAATAAAAACAGAATGAAACTGGTTTCAGAAAACGGAAAAACAACATTCTTAATAAAGAAAACAAAAAATGGGGCACAGGGGGAAATAAAGTCACCTTATATCTCAGGAGCATCTTTACTTGGAGATTTAACTATCACAGATCATACAGAGGACATTGTTTTTACTATTAAAAAAATTAAATTCATGACCAGCTGGTTTAACGGATATACAGAAGGCGAGTGTTCTGCTGCCGGGCAGATTATTTTCAAAAACCGGGAAAATTATTTTGAGAGCCAGGTGACCGGTGAATTTGCAATACTGGACGTCCTTAAAGGAAAAATCAGATATGATATTTATTATTATAAAGGCAAGGAGGGGACTATAAGATTTAAAAACAGGCTGGACAGGATACAGGCTACAGTAGATTTTTTAAAGACAAAACGTTTGAAGCCCTTTTATAAAAATGCACGAAATAAACCCGGGGACGAAGGGTCCTTTAAAAAAGATACTCAAGCACTTTTATTCCCTGAATTATTCGGATTTAAATATCTTGAAAACAAAAACCTGCTCGATAACAGTTTTGATCCGGTCTGTTTGGAACAGAAAACAGACAGATTCCTGTCAGATGAAATGATCTGGCGCAAAAGTTATACAGATCAGATATTTCCTGAGTATCTGCAGGAGATAAGAAATACAGGCAGTATGTATAAGGACTACGAAGAATCTCTGGACATTTTTTTTGTCCTCTATAATCTGGACTATTTTTTTAATCATCTATTATCAGGGGACGTTTTTATTAAAAAATAATAATTATTTTTAAAGGATTTATATAAGGAGGAAAACTTATGGAAACAGCAAATCAGACAATAACATTGCTGCAATTTTTTGAGATGGGGGGTTGGGCCATGTGGCCCTTACTGATTTTTTCCATTGCCACCATCAGTATTATTATTGAGAGATTCATCAATATTTTTCTATTGACCAGGCTGTCTGTAAAAGACGTACATAAAAATGTTTTAGGATTTCTTAACAATAAAGATATCATTTCTGCAAAAAAAACCTGTATGGATTGTGACAGGAAAAATATAGGCGCTCATGTATTGCTTTCCGGGCTGAATATGGCCGGATTAAGTGAGCATAGAATGGAAAAGGCCATTGAATCAGAGGCAACGGAAAAAATAAACCAGCTGGAACGTGGTTTCAGCCTGCTGGTTGCTTTGGGTTCTATCGCACCTATCACGGGATTTCTTGGAACAGTATCGGGGATGATATCGGCATTCCGTTCAATCGCCAATGCAGCCGACGTGAATGCACAGCTTGTGGCCGGCGGGATTTTTGAAGCTCTTATTACCACCGCCTATGGTCTGGCCATAGCTATCCTGGCCATTACCGGTTACAATATCTTCAGTTACTTTGTTGATAAATTCACAGCCGACATCGAGCAGGCCGGCAGTGATATGGTAACAGCAGTTCTTCTCATGAACCGCCGGACTGGGAAATAATTATGAATATTAAACGAAAAGGGAAAAAAGGACTGGATTTTGCAGACTCCGGGGCCTTAAGCGATTTGGCCTTTCTACTAATCGTCTTTTTTATTGTCATAGCAGTTTTTAACATTAATAAAGGCTTTATCCTGGGATTACCGCAAAAAGGTTCTACCAAGATCGTTAATGTGGAAGAGATCATCAAGGTCAGCCTTGATGAAAATAACGATCTCTTATATAAAGACCGTAAACTCACATTAGATGAATTGAAAATCCTGGTATCCGATCGTCTGGAAATCCGCCCGAATATGACTTTTTTATTAAAGATAAAACCGGAAACTGCTTATCAAAATGTAGTCAACATTGTTGATATGGTGCGGGAACTGGATGTGGAAAATTTTTCATTTGCCATGATAGAGGAATAAGAAATGAAGATCAAACGACATAAAAAACTTAAACCCCTTCTGCCGATTAACTCCATGTCGGACATCGCATTCCTGCTGCTTATTTTTATTATGCTCCTTTCTCTGATCAATTACCGGCGTGAAATCAAGATCGAATATCCCGAAGCTGAATACCAGGAAGTGACCCAGAAAGATAAAAATTTTGAGTTATATATCAGCCGGACAGGGGACATCTATTACAAAGGAAATACTGTGACCATTGGTTCCCTGGAAGGTTGCCTGGTTGATGTTCTGGCTAAAAACCCTGATACCATGGTTCATATAAAAGCGGATAAAAACACAGAGTATAAGAATGTGGATGGCGTGATCAATATACTCAAGCTGCTGCAGCATCGAGTAGTGTCACTGGTGGTAAAGGAGACTGAATAAATGTTCACAAAAAAATTATTTGTAAATGCCTTTATCAATCATTCCAAAACCCTGATTATTACGGCGGTCACTATTTTGATCCATCTGGCACTGCTGGTTTATATACAGTTTCCAAAGGGACAAAAAGCCGGACGGACAGACAACAGTATTTTTAAAATTGTTGATGTTTCGGAATACAGCAAGCCTGAGATTAAAAAAGAAAATAAAGTAGAAGTTTCAAGGCAGGAAAAATATATCGAAGAGGTGATTGAGACGGATAAAGAAATCAAAGAGCTGGATATTGACTATCTGCCCCAGCATAAAATCAGTGCCATGCCGGTCTTCCCTGTGAACCTGATCAAATCCCGGACTGTTTATCCTCCTCTGGCCAATAAACAGGGAATCGAGGGAATTGTCTACCTGGAACTCTATATTGATCAGTCCGGTAAAATACGGGGCATCAAGGTATTAAAAGACCCTGGTTTTGGATTTGCTGAAGCCGCTGTAAAAGCTTTATCAGGTATAATGTGTATTCCCGCCAGATCAAATGGTATTCCTGTGGCAGCGAGGATTCGTTATCCCATAAAATTCATATTAAATTAATCTTCTCCTTAATCCATTCTTAATGTTTGATTAAGTTTTTGTTAATGAACAGTATTCTATAATGATAATAGGACTCCTCGAAATACCTGCTTTGGAATTCTAACGAAGAGATTTTTGCAGATGCAAGGAGCCTAAAGCGGAGTTTAACATTGTTAAATGAGCATTTCATCGCTTTCTTAATATAATGAAGCGATACAGGCGGCGACGAAGTCAGCTGAAAAAAAGATCGAGTTAGAAACCAAATGAGGTTTTTAGAGGTGCCCAATAGTAAATCAGTCAAATAAGCAGGAGCATAAAACATGAAACGAACCATTATCCTGATAGTGTTGATATTTTTGTCCGCTTTATTTTATGGGAATGAAATATTAACATTTGATGAATATGTTAAAGTTATTTCGGAAAAATTACCTGAAATCAAATTAAATAATAATGAAGTGACCATGCAGGAACTGGAAGTAAAAAAATCCTACTCCGCCTTTGATGTTAAGTCCGGCATCAAGCTTTACGGACAGGGCAGTCAGACCTATCCGGACAATGAAAACACAATTTATAACTACAGCCCCGGTTTCGGCTCTGCCCTGACCCTGACCAATACCCTGCCCTCGGGGACAGAGCTTTCTGCTGGGGTTACTTACCGCCAGACCTATTCCGGCGGCGAAGTGACTTCAGCTAACACTATGACCGGCAGCAGTACTACAGCAGGATGGCAAAAAACGACTTATAACCCGGTAGTCAACATCGTGGTCACCCAGCCCTTATTGTACAACTGGTTCGGTTTTTTAGACCGTTACAGTATTAAAAATGAACAGAATAAATTAAAAATTGAAAAAATTATCCAGGAGCTGAATAATCTAAATATTCTTAATGATTACAAAAAAGTATACTTCCAGTGGATTGCATTGAATAAAAAACTCGAACTGATTGATAAAACCATTAAAAATACGGAACTCCAGGTTAGCTTGATAAATAATAAAGTTAATCTGGGACTGCTGGAAAAAGACTGTCTTGAAACAATTCGTTACTCATTACTGCAATATGAAAAACAGAAAAAAGAATATCAATTTAATTATGAAAAATTAAAAAACCAATTATCCAGCTTCTTTGATATCCAGTCTTATCAACCGGAAGATACTTTTTTTAATCAAAAATATGAAGAATATTTAAATAAAAACTTTGACTTCATTGACTTTGTTAAAACAAAAAATTCCCAGATATTAAATATCTCAAAAAGTAATTATGAATTATTAAAAAAAGCCAGGAAAAATGAAACCCTGCCTCACTTCAATTTATTTGCAAACCTCGACATTAATTTTTATTATGCAGAAGAAATCTCCGATGGGGAAAAAACAACTTATACATTTTATGATAATAATTACAAAAATGTGGACTTTACCACAGGGATTGAATTTTCACTCCCCCTTGGAAATATTAATGCAAGAAGCAATTTAAAGGAAGCCCAGCTCCTTATTGATAACATCGTCCTGGAATATAAAAAAACTAAAAAAAAATATGACAATCAATTAATGAATGTCCTTTCCTGTCACCAATATATTAAAAATTTAATCGACCTGAACAATCAGTCACTGGAAAGTCTCTCCAGCAAATATACCATTCAATTAGACCAATTTAAAAAGGGAATGACTGATTTACAGAATATTGTTGATACCGATACGTCCATAACAACTGAAAAAATGAATGAAATAGATATAAAAGTTAATTTAATCAATAATTTGCTTGATTATGAATACCTGACTGAATAGGAGAACAAAATGAAAAAATTAATAAATTTCTTTGCCCGTAACAGTTTGCTGGTAAACCTGATAACCTGGGGAATCATCATCGGCAGTATATTCCTGGCATCAGGAATTAAACAGGATTTGTTTCCCGAGTCCGATTCCGATGCCATGCTGATAAGTGTTGCTTATCCCGGAGCAAGTGCCAGGGATGTGGAACTCAATGTCACGAGACCCCTTGAAGATAAATTAAAAACCATATCGGGAATTGATAAATACAATTCAACTTCCGTAGAAAACAATTGCCGTATATTTGTGCGCATTGATGAAAATTTAAAAAACACCCAGAAAGTTAAAGATGAAATACGAAGAAAAATGACTTCCATCAGCGGTCTGCCCGGTGAAGTGGAAGACATAGATGTAAAAGATTTAAGCCCTGAATATATAAGCGTCTACGAAATCGGCTTATATCTCGAAAAAGATAGTCAATTAACGGAAGAAGACCTTTACCTCTATGCTGACAGGCTTGAAAGAGAATTATTGAAATTATCAAATGTCAGCGATGTGACTATTGAAGGCGACCGGGAAAAAGAGGTAAAAATAAGTGTGGATCCAAAAAAAATGAGTGATTACAAAATATCACTGGCCGATATCACCAGCAGTATTCAATCACGGAATGTACGTGAAGCAGGCGGTACAATAGAATCGGTAACAGGAACACATGATATAGTCAGTATCGGTCAATTTGATGATCCCATGGACGTCAAAGATGTGATAATCAGGAGCAACTTTGAACAGGAACAGGTTACCGTTAAGGACATCGCCGATGTAGAATATGGTTTTACCGATGAAACTGTACTCTCCCGTATCAATGGAAATAAGGGAGTTTATATTAAAGTAAAAAAGAAAGCAGAATCGGATATCGTTAAAACAGCACAGGAAGTGAAGCAGTTTGTCCAGGACGTAAAAAAAGAATTGCCTGCCGGCCTGGAAATAATATCCATCAGTGATGAATCACAGACCATCACATCATTAATGAAAGTGGTAAAATCCAATGCTTTTCTTGGATTTTGCCTGGTATTTATCTTATTAATTATTTTTCTGCGAAACTTTAAGGTCTCTTTCTGGGTCGCCTTTGGTATCCCCACATCAACTTTTATGACACTTGCCATTATGTCATCTCTTGATTTTACCTTGAATATCATGACATTAGGTACAATTGCCATGCTGCTGGGTATCATGGTAGACGACGGCATTGTTATATCCGAAAGTATTGTTAAATATAAAGCCAATGGATATAATTCCATTGACGCTGCATACTACGGACTTAAAGAAGTTGCCGCGCCTGTTTTTGTTTCTGTTTTTACGACAATTGTCGCATTTTTACCGCTTTTGACGATTAAAGGTATGATGGGTAAATTTGTATTTGTCCTGCCCATTGTGGTGCTCATCACCCTGGCCGTTTCTTTTATCGAGGCAACTATTATGCTGCCTGCCCACCTTGTGCTGGGTAAAAATAAAAAACCAAAAAAAACCGATAAGCCCGAAAAAAAGAACTGGTTTAATCAGCTGGAAAATGCCTACAAAAAATCACTCAAAGGAATTCTCAAATTTAGATACCTGGTGGTTTTATTTTTCATTCTCATTTTTATTTTTATCATATTTATTTCCGGAAACAGCCTTAAAAAATTCAGGTTGATGAATAATAGCGTGTCCGATTCCTTCCAGGTCTCTTTAACCCTTGATGAAAAACTGGGGGGAACCATATACGAAACGGCAGCTTATGTTGATACCATTGAAAAGGAAATAGAAAAAAATTTAACTTCCAATGAGCTCCTTTCGATCCAGTCAAGCGTGGGGCACAGCCAATCCTCTCCAATGTCATTAACCGGATCTCATACAAATGAAGCAATTATCACTGTTAATCTGGTTCCGGAGACAGAGAGAAAGCGTAAAGCAGGTGCAATTGTCAAAGAACTAAAAAATATTTTAAATACGAAGAACTATAGAGATTTTACCGAAATGACCGTCAAAACAGTAGTGAGGGGGCCCGATGCGGGCAGCGCGGTTGATTTAAAACTTTTAAGTACCAATGATAATGAAGCGGTGAAATTTATGAATGAAATCAAAGCCTACCTGAACAACATTGAAGGAATTATCAATGTAAAAGATAATATTGAGGAGGCAAGATCGGAACTCACACTGAAATTTGATTATAAAAAAATGGCAATGCTTAACGTCAATGTTCAAACAGTAGCTAAAACAGTACGTACAGCCTACTACGGTACCGTGGCAACCACTTTAATTCAAAATTCACAGGAACTTGATTTCAGGGTACTGGTTTCAGAAAAAAATGAGATCGCAAGAAATGAAAAATACCTATTAAATCTGCTTGTCTCTAACAACTCGGGTAAACTGGTTAAATTAAAAGATTTTGCCTATATTAAATACAATAAATCGGTTTATTCTATCATTCATGAAGACGGCTACAGGGTCTTTGAAATTACAGCGGATATTTCCCTGGAAAGCAACAATTTTTCACAGCCTCCGGCAGGTTCTGGTGAAATGTCCGGAGACCCTGGACCGCAAAATAATCATAAACTGACAAGTCTTCAGATTAACAGGATGATACAAAATGCATTTGCTGATAAAATAAAACAAAATTCCTATGTAGACATGAAAATCGGCGGCGAGGCTGAAAAATCCATGGAGGCTCTTAGCGGTTTAGGTATTGCCTTTTTAATGGCAGTACTCTTAATTTATTTTACCATGGTGATTTTATTTAAAAATTTCAGTCAGCCCATACTGGTTATGCTCTCTATTCCCTTTGGAATAATCGGTGCGATCATTGCTTTTAATCTCCATAATATGGCTATTGATTTTTTTGGAATTGTAGGTTTTATCGGACTGAGCGGCATAGTGGTGAATGACTGTATTGTTATAATTGACTTCTTAAACAAGCATTTTAAAAAAGCTGATACTTCAGACAAGGCATCAATTATTAATCAGATTTCCGAAGGTGCAAAGGAAAGATTACGGGCCATTGTTCTGACCACGGTAACCACATCAGCGGGATTAATACCCACAGTTTACGGGTTCGGCGGGTCCAGTCCATTTGTAACTCCCATTGCTCTGGCCATTGCCTATGGACTGTTATTTGCAACGCTGGTGACATTATTTTTTATACCTTCAATTTATCTAATAAGACTTGACATGATAGAATTTTTTAATAAAATAAAATTAAGGGCCAAAAGAATATTGGCCAGGGGAAATGCTTAACAATGAATATATTAATAATTGAAGATAATATCAGGATATCTGATAATATAGCCATGATCCTCAAAAACGAAGGTTATAATTATGATGTTGCTTCTACAGGCGATGAGGGTTATTTAAAAGCACTGGATAATGAATATAATTTAATCATACTGGACATCATGCTGCCCGGGATGGACGGATTTGAAATACTGGAAGGTCTGCGGTCCAATGATATTAATACACCCATTCTGGTATTATCTGCTAAAGGACAGATTGAGGACAAAGTAAAAGCATTAAATCTGGGAAGTGATGATTATATTGTAAAGCCCTTTGCCGCTGCAGAACTCCTGGCAAGAATAAAAAGTATGATGAGGCGGATGTACAGCATTTCATCAAATCTTATAAAAATAAATAATCTGTTAATTGATACCAATAAAAAGGAAGTCTTTGTAAAAGATACAAAAATTGAATTAACACAAAAAGAATATGAACTGCTGGAATTTCTTGCCTATAATAAAAATAATGTGGTATCAAAAATTGCTATCGGTCAGCATATCTGGGGAGAAACACTTGACCTTTTTACCATGTCAAATTTTATCGATGTCCATATCAGTAATTTACGGAAAAAAATAGAACCCCCGGGCAGTCAAAAATATATTGTAACAAAAAGAGGACTCGGGGTTATTTTAAGAGATGGTGAAAAAAAATGAAAATAAGAACAAAATTAACCGTGTTTTTTACAATTATATTATTTTTCATGGTAGTTTTACTGACCCTCTGGTATCAGTATAGATTATATCACATTTTAAAAATTGAAGGTACTAAATATTTAGATTTAATGCCCCCGGGATTTCCTCCAGGATTTTTAGAGGAAAATAAGTTTTCAAATTTTCCGGATGTAAAAAGTTTTAAAGAGAGATTTAACAAGTTTACAAAAAGAGACAAAATAGCTGAAATTCTAAGTAATTATATATGGATTGCCATCTTTGATGAAAATTTAAATATAGTTATCATTTCAAAACTTGCAAATAAATTTCCCTTAAAGGATTTACAGTCAATTTTAAAAAAAAAATATTTTATAACAAAATTAAACCTTAATAAAGAATATTTTAATTCAATAGAACCGCAGTTTACACCTGAATATAATTTTATGACAGAAATGATTTTTTATCCTGAAAACGGAAACTATCATTTTTTCTGTTATGGGAAAACCACAAAAATTAAAATAGGAAATGAAAATCTTTATATTGTTTTTATACTGTCGGTGAATAAATATGTGGATTATTTAAAAAAAACCAGTTTAAATGCTCTGATTTCCATATTATTTCTGATAACAGTTATCATGTTCGTAGGTTTGTGGTTTTCCAGATATTCCTTAAGTCCTATCAATAAATTAATTAATGATCTTAATAAAATTTCTGAAAATGATCTGGCCCGGAGGATCATACTAAACAGGGATAATAAGGATGAAATATCCGCTATTTCCTATTCCATAAATAATCTTTTAACCAGGATCGAAAAAGCATTTAATATGGAAAAACAGTTCATCAGAGATGTTTCTCATGAATTTAAAACCCCAATTTCAATCTTACAACTTAACATTGATAATATCAGCAATAATCCCCATTTAACGGATGACGAAATTGATAAAATCAGTTCATCCCTGGAGGTGCTTTATTCATTGGATGTATTGATCCAGAAAATGCTTTATTTGTCCCTGCTTGAATCAAGCACCACTCAATTTGATCCGAAATCAATCAATCTGTATGAGCTGCTGTCATCAATCATGAATAATCTGCAGACTATTACCGATTTAAAAAATATTAAATTCCTTTTAAACATGGATGATCAAACTATAAATATTATCGGCGATAGAGAACTGTTATATATTGCCCTGTTTAATATAACAGAAAATGCACTTAAATATACTGACAAGGGGCAGGTAACATTATCTGCCCAAAAGAAAGACCACAAAACAGAAATAATAATTGAAGACACAGGCATAGGGATTGCTCAGGACAAAATTGATAAAATATTTGATAAATTTTTTAGAATAGATCCTTCCCGTCAGGATACAAAAAGTTTCGGTATCGGTCTGACCATTACTAAAAGAATTCTGGATATCCATAAGGCTTTTATTAAGATTGAAAGTATTGAAAATGTCAGAACTTCCTTTATCATCGAATTTCAAGAATGATTATTCACAGAATTATAATACAAGTAATAAGTAAAAACAAGATGTGAAAATTTTTATATTATTTCATCCCTATTAATTTTAAAAAACACAGGTGCTTTCTTTAAAACT
>JAFGQB010000079.1 GCA_016935915.1 Spirochaetota bacterium | reverse complement strand
TTTTAAAATTTTTAAAAAAAATTGTTGACAAATAAAAAACAAATATGTTAGTAAAAAAATAATAAAAAAGTAAAAAGATAAATTATTTAAAAAGTAGTGTAAACTTATGCAAATTTTTTCAGACGGTTTCTTCGGGAAAGGTTTTTCTTTCCCAGTAACAATTGATAATTACGGTTCCATTAAATTTTCATCGGGTGAAAGAAGCATAGCCCAGTCGATTTATATTATACTTAATACTGTTTGTGGCGAAAGGCTTATGAGACCTGATTTCGGCTGTAAAGCAGGTGAACTTGTATTTTATCCGCTTAATTCTTCAACATGCAACTTATTGTGCCATTACATTGAAGAAGCATTGATGAAATGGGAACCAAGGATTATCATTGAAAAAATCGAGGCTCATCAAAACCCTGACCATGATAACAGGATAGATGTTAATATAAGTTATATTAACAGGATTGTAAACACTGCTTTTAATATGGTTTATCCTTTTTATCTGGAAAGAGGTGAGTATGATACCCAGTCCCAATTTAGATGACAGAACATTTCAGGATATTGTCGATGAGGCAAAAAGGCTTATACCTCATTACTGTCCAGAGTGGACAAATCACAATCCAACAGATCCCGGTATAGCACTTATCGAACTTTTTGCATGGATGACGGAGCTTTTAATTTACAGGCTCAATAAGGTTCCTGAAAAAAACTATCTTGCTTTTCTCGATCTTATAGGTTTGAGCTTAACACCGCCGCGTGCAGCAAAAACTCTATTGACATTTACACCGGCTGCAGGATGTACAAAAGAGATATTTGTCAAAAAAGGGACTCAATTTTCAACAGAAGACGGCGGTGATAAAATGCCTCTTGTTTTTGAGACTGCAAATGATCTAATTATAAATGACAACAGACTTGCGGCTTTTTTCAGTATTTTGGATGGCAGGATCACTGATAATCTGGAATTATTAGATCAAAAAAAGAGCTTTTACCTTTTTTCCGGAAAAGATGAGATCAGCAGGTTTATCTATATCCTAGATGATTCATTAAAATACCTGAAGAATAATAATGCGCTGAACATAGAGTTTGTTGCATATAATGAAATTAAAAGCATTAAAGATGAGATAGTTAATTTTTTACAATGGGAATACTGGAACGGCAGAAAGTGGCGCGTTGTCGAACACTTGCGTTCTTTAAACTCTCATCAAAAAGCCGACAATGAAATATTTGTTACAGGACCTCTTGATATTGAAGAAACAGAAGTGAACGGTATAAAAGGTTATTTTTTAAGATCAAGGCTTATAAATCTTCCCGAACGAAGAGGTACATTTGAGATCGTGAGGGTTCAGATGAAACTGATATTTCAGCAGGAAGGGATTCTTCCCGATCAATGTCTTGAAAATACAGCTAATATGGTTTTCAATAAGATCGATCTTAATAAGGATTTTAAGCTTTTTAATGAAATACCGAAATACAATGACTGTTTTTACATTTCATCAGAAGAAGTTTTTTCAAAAAATGATTCGGAAATTCAAATTAAAATAAATATATCCGAATCAGACAATCAAGACCTTCCTGAACCGGGCAGTGATCTTGTTTTGAAGTTTGAGTACTGGGACGGAAACAACTGGAATGAAATATATAATACAACAAAATCAGGCGTTTTTGTAAAGAGTGGAGACTTTGATTTTTTGGACACAACTTCTGCACTGTCCGCATCAGGCGTAATCAGTTTTTTAAGACCTCATGATATGCAGAAATGCAAAATAAATTCTTTTGATAATTACTGGATACGAATAAGAATATTTTCAGGTGATTTCGGTTCAGGAGGCAAATATCTTGAGTCTGATGACGGAAAATGGAACTGGTATTATGAAAAACCTGTGAGAGTGCCTGTCTTATCAAACATAAGACTTAAATATATCTCAGAAAAAATTTGCTGTGAGAAGCTTTTATCATTCAATGATTATAACTTTATGGATCTTACTTTGGTTAATAATAACAGTTTTATAAACAGAGATGATGAGATTAAAAACAATTATTTTACCATAATGCAGATTGACTGCAGTAAGAATCCTGTTTCATATTTAGGATTTACAAGAAATTTTACAAGAGGAAATAATGCCATATATTTTAGACTGGCAGAAAAAAGATATATAACTTCGGAAAATAAAACAAATTGCATTATAAATGAAAATTTATCATTAAAATGGGAATACTGGAACGGCAAAAAGTGGGTAAAACTTGATGTAAATAATCATAATAACAATTTTAATGAATCAGGATTTATTGAGTTTATCTCTCCGGTTGACATGAAAGTCAAAAAGGAATTTGGAAAAGAGCTTTATTGGATGAGAGTTATATTTGAATCAGGAAGCTTTGCATCAAATCCTGAGATTATAAATATTCATCTTAATTCCGTTTATGCATACAATCATGAAACACACTTTAATGAACTGTTGGGATCAGGAAGCGGAATGCCGGGACAGGAATATGATTTAATAAACAAGCCTGTTTTATACGGTGTTGAAGTTTGTGTAAAAGAAAATGAAATGCCTTCTGAATTTGAAAAAAACCAGATAATCAGTGAAGAGGGTAAACAAGCCGTATCAGATGTTGATTCTGATGAAAAAGGAGTCTGGATAAAATATCATTGTGTGGAGAGTTTTAATGAATCAAAATCATATTCCAGACATTTTATGGTTGATTATAAAAACTCAAAAATTATATTCGGCAATGGAATAAACGGTATAATAGTTCCGAGATTGAAAAATAATATAAAGATTTTATGCTACAGAAGCGGAGGAGGAGTTAAAGGCAACATCGGCTCAAATAAAATTAGTATTTTAAGAGAAAATATACCTTTTATAAATGAAGTGACGAACCATTATCCTGCTGAAGGTGGTGCTGATATTGAAAGCATAGAAAATTTAAAAATAAGAGCAGGTAGTGTTCTGAAAAACATCGTAAGAGCTGTTACAAAAGAAGACTATGAGACTCTAGCTTTTCTATCAGAGAGTTCTGTAGGCAAGGTTAAATGTCTTTCAAAATTGAGCAGTAAAGGTGAAGTTGTTATATTGATACTGCCAAAAATAAAGGACAATGAAGACTTTTTTGCAGTTAAATCATTTCCGACCACTGAACTTTTAAAAATAGTCAAGAATTATCTTGAAGAAAAAAAGGTCATTGGCACTAAAATCGTTACTGAAGCATTTGTTTATAAAGAAATATCAATAAAGATTAATCTTGCTTTAAAAGGTATCATATCCGACTTTTTGGAAACTAAGGATAAGATAATCAAAAATATAAAGGATTTTTTTCATCCGATAACCGGAGGTGTTGACAGATCAGGTTGGCCGGATGACAGGGATATACTAAAGAATGATATTTTTTATATACTCGGAAAAATTGATGAGATATCTTTTATAAAAGAAATCAGTTTTTTTGAATGTGCAATAAATGAAAAGATTGAAAAAGTTATATTAAAGGAAGACGAACTGATTTTTATAAAAGAAATTGAAATAATTATAGAAAAAAACTGGAATTAATAATGAAAAAGCAAAGCACCTTAAAAAGCATTTTAGAAATGATAGTTAAAAAAGTTAAAAATGCAGTTAAATTATACCCTGATACTGAAATAATTATTGAAAGCAGTGAAGTTATTTCAGAAAAGAGTAATCCTGTAATTTTAATTGTATTTTTGGAACTTGAAGAGGTTTTAAACAATAATTCCAATGAAAAGATTTTAATTGAGGAAAAGAGTCCGGCAGGGATGATTGAACAATACTATATTAAAAAGCCGTTTGAATATAATATAAAATTTTTAATAACGGTTTATCATAAGAGTATAATTGACGGCATTCAGATATTTGAGCATATACTGAAAGATTTCAAGAATGAACCAAATATTTATAATGATGGTAAACAGTCTGAAATTGAAGTGATTTATTATGATATTTTTCGACAGGCAGAAATTTTTAAAATTCTTAATATTAAATTTAAACCTTCGATTATTTTGCAGACCAGACTTGAAATACCTAATGATTATAAAGAGCAGGTAAAAAAAGTCATTAAAAGGAATTTTTATGTGATTGAGAATAGAAAAGGATTAAATTAAAAATGTAAATTAATTTTATAACATTAAAGATCTCTAAAGATCAGAAAAGTTTAATTAATATTTTATTTAAAAAGTTAAAGGAGGTTTTTATGCCATTTTATCAAACGCCAGGAGTTTATGTTGAAGAGGTTGACAGTGTGTCAAAACCTATTGAGGCTGGTGCCACAAATACCGTAGGATTTCTCGGTATTGCTGAAAAAGGGCCTGTTGATGAACCGGTTTTAATAACAAATTGGGCACATTATAACAGAGTGTTCGGCAGCATGCACAGTTCAGGTTATCTTGGTCATGCAGTTTATCTTTTTTTTCAGAACGGTGGCACTAAATGTTATGTTTATAATCTTAAAAAATCAGACAGTTCAAGTTTTGAGCATGATTCAGAGCAGGCTGCATCTGAAGGGAAATCTGAGATTACTAAAAGTTCAAAAGAAAAAAAAGAGATGAAAAAATTTGGTAATCCTGATGACCTTGCAAAGCTTATCATAGGCAGAGATGAAGGCCCAGGTAAAAGAACAGGATTATTTTCATTTGATGAGATCACTGATATTTCAATTGTAGCCGCTCCGGGAGTCACAGACAAAGCCAGTCAGGATGCGATTTTATCGCATTGTGAAAAAAACAGGTTCAGGATTGCAATTCTTGATGCTCCGGAAAATATTGATAAAAATATCGATTCGATTCCGATGCCGAGAGATTCGATAATGGGAGCTTATTATTTCCCCTGGGTGAAAATGTATGATCAGGTGCAGTCAACTGATGTGTATGTACCACCCTCAGGAGGCATTGCAGGTATTTACGGGAGAGTCGATAAAACAAGAGGTGTACACAAAGCCCCTGCTAATGAGATATACAGAGGTGTTACTGGATTAAAATATAACATAACAGACGGAGAACAGGAACTTTTGAATCCAAAAGGTATTAACTGTATAAGAGATTTTAAAGGCAGAGGTATAAGGGTATGGGGAGCAAGGACTTTCAGTTCTAAACCTGAATGGAGATATATAAATGTACGGAGGCTTTTCTGTATGGTAGAACAAGCTGTTCAGAACGGAACTAACTGGGTTGTCTTCGAACCAAATACCAGAGATCTTTGGAAAAAAATAGTTAGAAATATAACTGCTTTTCTCCTTCTTTTATGGAAAGATAAAGCATTGTTCGGAAATACACCAGAAGAAGCTTTTTTTGTTCGGTGCGATGATGAATTGAATCCCCCGGAGTCTATTGATGCAGGATATGTAATATGCGAAGTAGGTCTTGCTCCTGCTAAACCTGCTGAATTTGTAGTTTTTAGAATTGCACAGAAAGCGCTGGGCAGGGAAGAATAAAAATAATTTAAATATAGGAGTTAATTATGCCTGAATATTATCCTTCAATGAAAACAAATTTTAAAGTTGAAATAGACGGAACAGATTATGCAAATTTTATTTCTGTTTCCGGACTTGTGTCATCCTGCGAAGTCACTGAAGATGTCGGAGGTCTTGATAAAACAGGAAGAAAGATAGCTGGAAAGGTAAAATATGATACTGTGACTCTTACCAGAAACTGTGATCCGAGAAGTACTGTATTAAAAGACTGGTGGAAAACGGTTGAAAAGGGAAGTGCTGAAAAAAGAAATGTTTCGGTTGTTTTTATTGATCATACTACTGGAGAGGAACTGTCAAGAAGAAATCTTATGAACTGCATTCCCTGTTCATATTATCTTTCTGATTTAAACAGCATGGATAATACACCGCTGCAGGAAAGTATTACAATTGCATTTGATGATGCAAACTGGGATTAATATTATAAAGTAATAAAGATGATGTATAAAGTACCTGGATTGTATATTGAAAATAATTCATATTTTAATCACTCAGTTGCATTTGATAATAATTTTATTACGGCATTTATAGGAATAACTGAAAAAGGACCGATAAATAAAGCCATTAGAATAAAAAGCTTTAATCAGTTTGTTGAAATTTTCGGCGGATTTACAGATTATTCCTATTTGCCGTTTTCTGTTAACGGTTATTTTAACTGCGGGGGAAAAGAATGTGCTGTAATAAGAATTGTTCATGAAGAAAATGGTATATCAACAAGTTTAAAGTCAAAATTAATAGTTAATGAAATAAACAACAGAGAAATGTTTACAATTGAAGCATTGTCATGCGGATCATGGGGCAACAATATCGGTATTAATTTAAGATATTCAAACAGTCTTGATCTGAGAAAGAATCAAAAAAAAGATTTAAAAATAAATGATATTAAAATTTATTTTAATATTAAGTATGGGGATAAAACTGAGAATTTTCTAAATCTCTCCATAAATCCTGATCATAATGACTATTTTGTACAAGTTATAAATGCGAGATCAAAATTCATAAAAATAAAAAAACAAACAGACAAAATATGCATACCTGTGGAGATTTTTAACAAATATCTAAGTAAAGGATCAAACGGTTTAATTGATCTTAATGAAGAAGATTTTATCGGCAGAATAAAGGATTATAATAATAAAACTGGATTAAGAATAATAGAGAATCTTGATGATGTTATGTTAATTGTAATGCCTGATGTATTAAGTTTATATAATAAAATTACGGATAAAAATAAAGCAATAGAGATTATAAATAAAATCTATAAAGCAGCTATTGAAATTTGTGAAATAAAAAAAGATAAAATTATTATTATTGATTTACCTCCTGTTGATGATTTGAATGTATTATTAAAAAAGATTAAAGATTTTAATTCTAAATTTGCATGTTTGTTTTTTCCCTTTATAGTGATTTTTAATCCCTTGGATAAAATAAAACAATCATTAATAGAAATACCCTGTTCAGCTCATGCAGCCGGACTAATTTCAAATTATATAAATAATATTAAATATAATGATTCGTTTTCGAATAAATTTTTAAATCAAGCTGTTGGGATAAATAATAGGATAAATAGTAATGATTTAAAACTGCTTAATGAACACGGCATTAATTCATTAAAATATATCCCTGTAAATGGAGTGAAATTATGGGGATTAAGAACATTATCAAATAAAAAAAGTTTTAGATATATATCTGATACGATCAATATGATCAAAATAAAAAAAGCATTGCATAAAGGATTGCAATGGATTTTATTTGAGAATATAAGTAAAATTTTAATAAAAAAGATTAAAAGGGAACTGTCTGCATTTTTTCAAAAGCTTTGGTTAAAAGGCATGCTGGCTGGATCAAAACCGAAGGATGCTTTTTATATGATCTGTAATGAAAATAATAATACAATTGAAGATTATGAAAACGGGATAATTAATATAGAAATCGGAGTTGCATTAACAAAACCTGCTGAGTTTGTTGTTATAAATATTAGATCGAATAAAGAAAAAATTGATATTTTTGATTTTTAAAAATAGTGTAAATAAGGACAAAGTTATGAATAATAATAGTAATGACTCGCTGTTTGCCAAATATTTTTCAATTGAACTTGAAGGGATTGAATCTGCAAAATTTTTATATTGCGAAGGACTTGAAGCATATAATGCTGTATTTGAGATAAATGAAGGTGGTTTAAACACTAATTCTCATAAATTTATTGGCAAAACTAAATATCCAAATATCATATTGAAAAACGGAGTAACTGAAAACAGTGATTTGATCAAATGGTTCAAAGAAACAACTTCAACTGATAAAAAAATTGAGAGAAAAAATGGGTCCATAATAATGTATAATCCCAAAGGTGAAGAGATCAAAAGATGGAATTTTTTTAGAGCTATACCCTGCAGATGGATTGGACCTTTACTTGACTTTAGGAAAAGAGCTATTGCGATTGAAAGCATGGAAATAGCCCATGAAGGTCTTGAAATTGATGATAATTAAGGAG
>JAFGQB010000078.1 GCA_016935915.1 Spirochaetota bacterium | reverse complement strand
TGTTTAAATTTTAATGTTTGCCGTTAAAATTTTGTTAAGAAATTAATATGGAAGGTTAATATCTGCATTAATTACTCAAAGACTGCACTGTTTTTTGGCGCTTAAGACTGACCGGAAGGTATCGGTTTTCATTTCTGATTAATGAATGTATTCATTGTTTTTTTAATAACAGATTCCATTTTGTATATGAAAATGGATTTGTTTTATAGTATTCAGGTTCGGTTTCTATATAATTTGAAACCTGCTCTGACAATACAAGGAAAGTCCATTTATTAAAGACTGATTTAATTTCATCATAATCAAAATAATGGTGAGGTACACCAGAGTCATCCCCTTCTTCTGATATAAATGTGTTTTTTTCGATTTCAATGCCGTGTCCGTAATAATCTGATTTTGTTGACATGAGATTTAAAATAAAAAGACCTCCGGGTAAAGTATGATTGTAAATAACATTTTCAGCTTTCATTATATTATCAAGAGTATTGTGATGAAGAGCATTCCAGCAGACAATGCCGTGAAATTTAATGTTATCCCAGGGACTTTCTGTCATATCCTTGATGGAAACTTCAGCTTTAATTTTTTCATGTTGCAGCCATTGTTTAAGATAATTTATACCGTTAACAGATGAGTCGCTTGCATAAACATTATAACCGAGTTTGGACATGAAAATAGTGTGTCTGCCTGCGCCACAGCAGAAATCCCAAATACTAAGAGGTTTTTCATTGAAAGAAACATCAAGTTTTTTGCAAAATTTATAAATTTCTATCTGAGGAATAAGAGGAATATAATTTTTATCTAAATACAGATCATCCCATTCTGCCATATATACCTTTTATAAATTAATTTGAATTTTGAATATTATTCGTTTTAAATTTATAGGTTTATTAACATTTTGAATATATTAATTCAATAAAATTATTTAAATTTAAATATAAAAACCTAATTCATTATTATATTTACAATTTTGTCTTATTTTGATAAATTCAGGCAAAAACTACAAAGAGCGGACTTATGAAATCTCAAGACAAATTTACTTCATCCTTAAAACAGGGAGTTTTGAACAACAAAGCCTATACGCTTAAACCCATTGAAACCAGGATCAAGCTAAACCAGAACGAGTCGCCATTCGATCTATCTGAAGATGTCAAGGATAAGATACTGGACAGGCTGAGGAAAAAAAGCTGGAATATATACCCTGGCTTTACTCCTGAAGACATTTATGAAAAAGTGGCGAAATATTTGAATATCAATAAAGAAAATATACTTTTAGGTAACGGTTCCAATGAGATGATTTTTACTGTAATGGCGGCAATGCTTGAGACCGGCAAAAAGCTCATAATATCGGAACCGACTTTTACCGTTTATAAACTCGTTGCATCAAATCTTAATGCAGAAGTTATTTCCATACTTCAAAATGAGGATTTCAGCAATAAGGTTGATAAAATCGCAGAAAAATCTGCAATACCCGGATCATTGACAGTAATCGCAAGCCCTAACAGCCCCACTGGAACATTTACCAAAAGGGCTGATCTTATAAGGATAATTGAAGCATCTAAAGGCATTGTTGTGATTGACGAGGCTTATATTCAGTTCGGGGGAGAGACTGTCATTGATCTTATCAATAAATATGACAATCTTATTATCTTAAGGACTTTTTCGAAAGCTTTCGGACTTGCAGGATTGCGTATCGGCATAATGATATCAAACAGCGGACTTATAACTGAAATGTCAAAAGTCAAACTGCCATATAATTTAAATATTTTTACGCTTGCAACTCTTGATATTCTTCTTGACAGTCCTGAAATAATTGACAATACAATAAAAAAAATTATTGAGTTTAGAGATTATCTTCAAAAGGAGTTTTCAAAGATCAATGCAGTAATGTTCACTCCAACAAGCACCAATTTTTTTCTTGTGAAAATAAAAGATTCCAAATTCCTTTATAATAAGCTTTTAGAATACGATATATTAGTAAGGGATTTTTCAAATTATCCCATGCTTGACAACTGTTTAAGGATTTCAGTAGGGAATAAAAATGAAAATGAACTCTTGATAAAAGCATTAAAGGAAATTTACAAGGAATGATTATGAGAAAAGCTTCGATAGAGAGAAAAACAAAAGAAACAGATATAAAAATAGCTATCAATTTAGATGGCAGCGGCAAATATAAAATAGATACCCAGATACCTTTTTTTAATCATATGCTTGAATCTTTCAGCAAACATTCTTCAGTTGACCTTGACATTACTGTCAGAGGCGACATTGAGGTTGATTATCACCATACGATTGAAGATACCGGCATTGTGCTAGGAAGCGTCATAAAAAAAGCATTGGGAGATAAAAATGGGATACAGAGATTTTGCGATGTCTCTGTCCCCCTTGACGAAGCACTGACAAAAGCTGCAATTGATATATCCGGAAGGGCATATTTGAGTTTCAATGTTGATTTTACTAGATGCGATGACGGAAGCAATGTCAATCCGTACCTCTTTGAAGAGTTTTTCAGGGGTCTTGTATCATCATCAGATGTTACACTTCATATTGACCTTGTAAGAGGCAATAATTCTCATCATATTATTGAGTCTGTGTTCAAATCTTTTGCTCAAGCCTTTAAGAACGCCATTAAAGTAACAGGGTCAGACATTCCGTCCACAAAAGGCGTTTTATGATTGGCGTTATTGATTCAAAGATCTGTAATATTTTCAGCCTTACAAATATGCTTAAAAAACTAGGTTCAGATTATATAGTGATCACAAAACCTGAGGAATTTCATAAGATTGACAGGCTTATTCTGCCTGGAGTCGGAGCTTTCCCTAAGGCTATGGAAAACTTGAAAAAATTCAGGTTGATTGATAAGATAAAGGATTTTTCTCAAAAAGGTTCTCATATACTGGGTATTTGCCTGGGCATGCAGTTATTGTTCGAAGAGTCTTTAGAATTCGGAAAGACCACAGGACTGGGTTTGATTCCAGGTAAAATTGTAAAAATCAGCACTGATTTGGTACTTCCTCATATGGGCTGGAATGATCTGAAGATTATAAAAAAGATATCTGTTTTAAAAAATGTTTCAGATAAGAGTGATGTTTATTTTGTGCACAGTTACAGAGCAGAAACAGATGCGAAATACATTGCGGCAACTACAGAGTACGGTGAAACAATACCTGCGGTCGTTTATAAAAATAATATTTACGGTACACAATTTCATCCTGAAAAAAGCCAGAAATGGGGTGAAATCATACTGAAAAATTTCATAAATCTCTAAAATTCAACTAAAAATAGCAGAAAAAATATGGATTTTTTTGTAAAAAAAAGTTTTACTATTGCATTTTATTATAATTTGATATATTATTAACTTTACAGTTTATTGTTATTATTCTGTTAAAGGAATTAATTTAAGTGATATTGTTTTTTAAGAAATTGTTTTATATCTTGCTATTATCATTTATTATTGTTTTACATTCATTTAACCTGGAGTATTTCAGAGGTTATTCAGATGATGTGAATGAGCCTGTATATTCAATTGAGTCGCTTTTAAAACTTAAATATGTTACAAATGAAAAATGCAATGAGAACTACTTTCATGAAGCCCAGTTTCCCGACCTTGGTATTACAATATTTACAAATATAATTTTTTCAAAGACTTTCATGGATAAAAACGACTGTAAGCTTCACTGCATTATTACATTTAAGGATAAGGAAAGGTATGTTTTTAACGAAGATTTTAATAAAGAAAACTTTTATTCGTCCAATGATAAATTCAATATCAGATTCGGCAGTAAATGTTATATAAAATATGAAAATAATATCTACAGAATGCATATAGAAAATAATAAGTTAAGCCTTAATTTGAATTATGAGGTAGTAAGCCCGCCTCAGATATTCGGTGACGGGATCATATCAATTAATTCCAGGAATTATCTTGGCTTCAGCTGGCCTGTTGTCGGTGCAAAGGTACATGGTGCGCTCAATTACAATAATGAAAAAATTACCTTGAAGGGCAGGGGGTCAATAGGTCATGACTACAGTCATGTGGCTCCAATTAACAATCCCAGAAAGTGGAGAAGCTTCTGGTTTTATAATGATAAATATACTGTTCATGTCCATACAATAGTACTGACAGACGGCAGCCAGATAGACAGGGTTGCAATTTATAAAGACAATAAGCTTGTTAAATATTTTTTGAACAGCGGACTTATTCAGTCTGATTATATAAAGGATAATAATAACTTCAGTTATCCTACACAATTCATTATCAATTTTACGGATGAAAAGAATGACACTATAAGAGCAAGCATACAGCTCAAAGGGATTACAGACAGGATACAGGCTTTTGCTCATCTTACACCGACAGTTCATAAAATTGCTGCCATGGCTGTAGGCGAGATGTGGGCGTACAGATTCTGGTCCGTAATGCACATCAGCTTCACTATAAACGGTATCAATGAATCTATAAGGATTACTGGCATAGGTAATTATGTTGATACTGATAAAGGTCAGTAAACTCTATTCTGATTTAAAAGTTAATATCTATTTTTATATTATTTTTTTTTTAATTTTTTTTATAACTATTGAACAATACATCAAACTCAGAGAAAAAATATTTTATAAAATAATTGACTATTATGATATTAAAATCATATGAATATTTGTTATAAAAAAGGAGATTTACTTTATGAATAAATTCTTAAATAAGATTTCAGTTATCTTTATTCTTGTCATCCTGTTAAAGCCTGTTTATCCTTGCACTACTTTTTCCATAAGAAGTGACAACAAATTAGTATTTGGAAGGAATTTTGACTTTTCAACAGGTTATTGTCATATCACGATTAATAAGAGAAATATGGTTAAAAAAAGTTTTTCACTTAAAACCGAAGCTCCTCTTATATGGATATCTAAATACGGAAGCATTACTTTTAATCAGGTAGGCAGGGAGTTCCCGTATGGCGGGATGAATGAAAAAGGTCTTGTTATAGAAATTTTATGGCTTAATGAAACAGTTTATCCTGAAATGGATAAAAGATACGGCTTAATGGAGGTTCAGTGGGTGGAGTATCAGCTTGACAACTCCTCGACAGTTGAAGAGGTAATTGCAAATGATAAAGTTATCAGGATATCAAGAGCTTCATTTTCTCCTGTACATTTTTTTATTTGCGATAAGAACGGTGATACCGCATCATTTGAATATATAAATGGTAAAATTGTTTATCACAGAGACAAAGATCTTCCATATAAAGTGCTGACCAATAATACTTATAAAGAATCTATAAATTATTTAAAAGGATTTGCAGGTTTCGGAGGTAATGAATCAATGCATTTTACAAATAAATCCCTGGACAGATTTGCAGTAGCGGCAAACATGATTGAGAATTATGATGGCAAAAAAAATATTATAAGCTATTCATTTAATATTTTAAATTCAATAAGAAGCAGAAGTCAGACTCAATGGAGCATAGTATATGATATCGGGAATATGAAAATTTATTATAAAACAAAGAAAAACCAGAAAGTGAGAAGCATCAGTTTTAAAAACTTCGATTTTTCATGTAAAGCATCAAATTTATATGCTGATATTGAAGAAAAACCAAAAAAAGGCAGAATTAATTTTAAAAAATACAATTACATGTCAAATTTTGATCTGATTAATAGATCCTGCAATAGCATTAATTTTCTTAAAAAAATTCCTGTGAGTACAAGAGAAATATTTGCAAAATATCCTGAAAGTATAAAGTGCGGTGATTAAAAATATTTTATATTTATTTGATTTTTACTTTTCTCTTAATGCAACATTTATTTCTATTCTTCCGAGAGAAGTTTCGATAGGAACCACCAGGGCTTCCATTTTAACATCAGAGATCTGCATATTATTGCCTGTAAAAATTGCCGGCGGTGTAACGTCAAATTTATATCCCATTTCTGACAGCTTTGTAACAGCTCTGCCTGTTATCATATTGCCCAGTTCTGTTATTGTCGCTTTTGCAAGCTCGTCAAAGTCGGATATTTCTTCTTCGTTCATTTTGGATACAATATTTAAAACTGTTTTTTTGTCCATATCAAATATAACTCTTCCTTCAACCTGTCCTACTAGTCCTACAATTACAGCAATATCAAGTACAGGAACAGCTTTGCTTCTTAAACTGATTTCTTTTCTTTCAACATCAATACCTAGAACTTCTGAAATAACACTCACTGAAGATTCAACAAAGGGATTTATATATTCAACTCTCATTTATTTACTCCTATAATAGCGGAATGTATTCTATCTAAAACTTTCGCTCTGTCCAGAGGTTTAATGATATAATTTTTAGCACCGATCATTAATGCTTTTTTTACAAGATCTTCTTTGCCTAAAGCGCTGATCATTATAACTTTGGCATCCTTATTATATTCGATAATTTTTTCTAAAGTAGTTAAACCGTCCTGATTGGGCATGGTTATGTCCAAAGTTATCAAGTCAATTTTGGGATGATGCTCTTTGTATTTTTCCAGTCCAATATCACCATCAGCTGCTGTATCAATTATTTCAAAACTTTCTGATAATAAAATCTGTGTTAACTGTTTTATGACGAACGACGAATCATCAATGATTAATACTTTGTATTTTGTACCGTCATCTTTTAAACCAATCGGTACCTTTTTATCCATTTATGTTTCCTTTAATATTTATTTTAATATAAAATATTATATGCATACTGACATTATTTTGCAATAAATTTTTTTATTTTTTTCTTTTTTAATTTTTTTTTTTTTAAATTATGTAAATTGTTTTTAATATTTAATATTAAAATTGACAGTTTATATTTACTGTTATAATATAGCAGAACTTTATGATTTTAATTATTTTAATGGAAATTTTATGATTAAAAAGCTTTTTTTTATTCTTCTTTCATTATTTTTTTCTGTTTTTTATTTTATTTCAGAAGATTGGATTGTTTCAAAAAAAGATTCATATTACAGAATTACAGATTGTGTTATTGTAGATGTTGATTATGACGGTATTGACGAGGTTGCAATTGCACATTTCAGAAAAACTGATAGAAAAAAATATGTTGATATATTTAAGGTTACCGACGGTAATTTGATTTTGATCGATCAGATTGCAGTGCCATACTATACCGTTTTTTTTGATATTGGAGATATTGATAATGATAAAAAGTGTGATATTGTTTTTTTATCAAGTGAAGGCTTATATTTTAAAGAAATTACAGTCGGAGTTAAAAACAATAGAAACTCATTGAGATTTATTGAAAATATCAAATCAGAAATAGTCGTTCCTCAACCCGAATTATTAACTGACGTAAGAATGATTATAGATCTTGACAGTGACGGGAAAAATGAATTTATATTTGAAAATATAAGAAGTATTGAAATTTATGAAACATTAAATTTCCGAAAGATAGCAAGTATCAGATTGGATACAGTACTTGAATATGCCCTTATCCCGGGTCAGTTCTATCCTCACTATATATTTTATACATTACCGATAATTCAGCTAAATGATTTAGACGGCGATAAAAAATTGGAAGTCATCACAAAATTTCCAAGAACTATTAATGTTTATGGATTCAGCACTTTAGCAGAATGGTCTTTAAAGTCATCTATGAATGTGGTGAAGGACAATGTTTATTTCCTCTCTGATGCTTATATTAAATTTGCTTTTCCGGTTATTGTGGATATTGACAATGATGATATTAAAGAAGTTGTTATTTCAAGTGCAAATCTTGATATGCCCAGGTTAAGGTTTGAGGCAATAGGCGATGTTTATTTTTTTAATAAAAATTCCTTAAAGATAAATAAAAGCAAAAAGATCATAGTCAAAGGGATTCCGTTGAATCTGCCGTATTTTTTTAACATCACAGATAAAAAAATAAAGGATTTTATAATACCGGTTATACCGTTTAATTTATTAACTGTTTTTACTTTATTATCCGGTTCGGGAAGTGCAAAAGTGCCCTTTATGCTTTATACGCAAACTGATGAGAGCTTTGAAATTAAAAATCCAAAGAAACTCTTTGACATTCAGGTGAGGCTTGAAAATATCACATCATTTGTCGAGGAACTTCCATTAGATCAATATAAACCTGACAGTTATCCTGATTTTTATTATTTTGTACATGATTTTAAAAATGCCACTGTTGATATCCTGTATTATTACAATAATGAAAAGAACAATAAATATGAAACAGAATCAGTAAAAAGTTTGAGTATTCCTTCATATAGAAAGGAACTGCCTGCCACATTAAAATTAGCTCATTTATCAAAGAACATTAAAAAAGATGTAGTTTACATTACGCATGATACTCTGTTTGTGTTATCAAGAAAATAATCAGGAGATAAAATGGCAATAAGAACAAGCAGAAAAGAAGATCAAATCAGAAAAATTAAAATCATAAAAAACTTTGTTGAAAATTCATATTCAAGTGTTTTAATCGAAACCGGAAAGACGAAGGTGTTATGTTCTGCTTCTGTTTCTGGCGATCTTCCTCAATTCATTAAGGAAAATACAAACGGCTGGCTTACTGCTGAATACACTATGCTCCCATGTTCAACTTTAATAAGAAAAGCAAGAACTACTTATAAACCTGACTCAAGAGGCATAGAAATACAGAGACTCATAGGCAGAGCTTTAAGACAGGCTGTTGATCTAACTAAATTACCTAATTTTTCAATTACAATTGATTGCGATGTTATTCAGGCTGACGGAGGTACAAGAACTACGTCAATTAATGGCGGATATATGGCACTTGCTCTTGCAGTCCAGAGGATGCTGAAAGAAGGATTGATCAAAGATAATCCTTTAACAAATAAAATTGCATCAATAAGTGCCGGCATTGTTCATGGCAGGCTTTTATTAGATCTGGATTATAATGAAGACAGCAAAGCCGATGTTGATTTTAATGTTGTAATGAATGATAAGCTTAATTTAATAGAAGTGCAGGGTACAGGTGAAAGGAATGATTTTTCAGTTGAAGAGATGTTAAATATGATAAAATATTGTCAATCCGGCATTAAAGAGATTTTTGCTGAAATGGAGCTTGCATTAAATGAATAATATCAATTTCATACTAATCGATATTATGATTTGATTTTGTAATTGTTAATTATTTGCTTGCCATTATTTTTAAAATTTAATAATAATGATTTATCAAATTATGAAACAAAGACTATTTATTGCAATACCGATTCCATCAAATGTCAAAAGTGAACTGATCGGCAAAATTAAGCTTCCGACCGGATTCAAAATAACCAGACCTGAAAATATCCATATTACTTTATTGTTTTTAGGTGATACTTCAGATGAAGTTATTCCTCAAATCATTAATATAATGGAAAAGAGCTTGTCTGATAAAAAGATTTTTGAACTTTCCATAGAATCACTTGGGCAGTTCCCTGAAAGAGGATATCCGAATATAATATTTGCAACAGGCAAAAAAGGATTAGGTGACTTAATGAAACTCGCAGATGATTTAAGAATACAGCTTGGAAAAAAAGGATTTAAAGATAATAAGCCTTTTAAATATCATATCACGGTTGCAAGGAAAAAATTTATGGAAAGTCATGATTTTATTATGCCTGAGATTAAATTGGATCATACTTTTAAAGTAAACGAAGTTATACTTTACAAATCAGACCTTCAACCTTCAGGTCCTGTTTATACTGATTTGAAAGTAATAAATTTAAAGGAATAATTATATGGCACTTCCAAACACCTAGTTATTAAATTGCCTATTTGGATAGGAATAGGTTTTTATGGTTTTTAAATGGGACTGCTTTGAAAGATCAAATTTAACTATTTAAAGCACATTGAGTGCAGAGTTTTTATATTTATATTTTTGATTATTTTTATTTTTTATACGGAATGGTTGTTATTAAACAGGTAATATAATGAATAGAAGTTTAAATATTTTGGAAAAAAAGGATACTTACTTAAATATTATTATTCACCATGATCTAATTAGAAATAATCATTGATAAACATTAATAATTTAGTTATTAAATATTTAAATTTATTTTAAAAAAAGATTATATATGAAAGATTTAACAAAAGGAAATGAATTAAAACTTATTTTTTTATTCTCAATACCAATGATATTAGGCAGTATATTTCAACAGTTATATTCTACTGTTGATGCAATAATTGTGGGTAACTTTGTAAGCAAGGAAGCGTTAGCAAGCATAGGTACAAGTTTTCCCATTATATTTCTATTAATATCCTTGGCTATCGGGATTACTATAGGTACGACAATTGTCGTATCGCAGTATTTTGGTGCAAAACAGTTCAAAAATGTCAGGTTGGCAGTAACAACCACATTTATATTTTTATTTGCCGGTTCAACAGTTATAACATTTTTCGGTATTTTATTATCTCCTATTATTTTACAATTGATGTCGATACCTGATGCGGTTTTTGATAATGCAAGATTATATTTACAGATTATGTTCTCCGGAATGATTTGCATTTTTGGATATAACGGTGTCAGTGCTGTATTAAGAGGTCTTGGCGATTCTAAAACTCCTTTAATAATTTTATTATTGACCTCTATACTTAATATAATCCTTGATCTGATTTTTGTCATACCGTTAAAAATGGGAATATTCGGCGCTGCTATTGCAACAGTAATTTCACAGGGGGTTTCTTTTATTGTAAGCATAATTTATTTATATAATACCAATGAGTTGTTGAAATTTAAAATTAAAGAGATAAGATTTGATTATGAAGTTTTTTTAAAAATATTAAAAATGGGATTACCTTCAGGTGTTCAGCAGATGAGCGTTGCACTTGGTATGATAATATTAGTGAAATTTGTGAACACTTTCGGTACTGATGCAATAGCTGCTTATACAGCCGCAGGGAGACTGGATACATTTGCCAGTATGCCGTCAATGAGTATTTCACTTGCGTTAGCATCATTTGTCGGACAGAATATCGGAGCAAATAAAATTGAGAGAGTGCATAAGGGCTTAAAATCAAGCATAATAATTGCAGTAATTTATTCAATGTGCATAACGATCATAGCTTTTTTATTCAGATTCCAGCTAATTGGCATTTTCAACAGTGATGAAAATGTTATAAGCATTGGATCAGATTATCTGGTGATTGTAGGATCTTCCTATATTATATTTTCAATAATGTTTATGTTCAATGGTTTATTAAGAGGAGCAGGGGATACTGTGTATTCAATGTTTTGTACTATATTTGCAACATGGCCTATAAGAATTATATTTGCTTTTTTTTTATCAAGATTTATCGGTGTAAAGGGAATATGGTACAGTATTCCTTTAGGCTGGTTTATAGGCATGTGTCTTCTTTTTATCAGATATAAAACCGGAATATGGAAATCAAAAACTATAATTAAGCCTGTTGTGGCTGAAATTGCAGTTGAAAATTAAAAATAATAATTTATTCTACTTCTTTGGTAAAACTATCCAGCCATTCATTGATGTCTTTATCAGGCACGATTAGCGCTCTTTTTGTCGCTTTAACCTTCGGATAGCCGCCTACTTCCTCCTGGCTGTTTAATAATCTGCCCTTATTTTCTATAAAATCATTTATGATTCTTTTATCGACACTGTCTCTATCTTTAGGTCGGGCTCCTGCATTTTTTAAAACATGATCAACAATCTGACTTGATGGTAATGCAGTCAGTCCTTTGGGCCATAGAGGTTTTTTCTTTAAAATTTTAATATTTCCAGCCAACAGGGAAGCTTTTTCACCTGTTTTTTTAATAGCTATATTATCTTCAATATATGCTTCTCCTTCAGAGTTTGTGCCTATTATTGACAGATAATCCGGTGTATTTTTACCATGCTTCATATAATTGCCTATTATGACAACTCTGGGCGGTCGAGGTTTTATTTTCTGTCCTGCCCATTCTTTGGCTACATATCCCAGTCTTATTGACCATTTTTCAGGATTATATATGATATTATTGACTATTACTCCTGTTGCATATCCTTTAAACCATGGATTTCTTTCACTGTTATGAGCATAGAGATTTCCTATGACTGCCACCTCAGTGCAGAAATCATGAACTAAAGTGCCCATTGAGTGGGCGCCCTTTGAATGAATGGAATTATTCAGGCACTCTGCAATAATATTATTACTTAAAGTGATTTTTCTGGAAGTTCCCTTTATTCCTTCAAACCTTGGTCCGGATACTGACATGTTTTCATCAACTCCCCATGCAAAAGAACAGTGATCGATCACAATATTATATGCTTCTGGACCATAAGTCGATACATCAGGTTCAAAACCTTTACTGACGCCGGCATCGCCCATTCTGAATCTTATATGTTTGATTAAGACGTCATGTGTTGTTATGGTCATACCGCCTCTGATCAATGTTATGCCAGGCGAGGGTGATGTTTGTCCTGCTATTGTAACAAAAGGTTCATTTAAAGATAAATTTTTTTTATCAAGGTCTATAATACCTCCTACTTCAAAAATAATTATCCTTGGACCTTTTGCATTTAAAGCCTCACGGAATGAACCCTGTCCGTCTGAATTAAGATTTGTCACTTTTATAATCACTCCGTCTCTGCCTGCGCTGGTATCCGTACCAAAG
>JAFGQB010000077.1 GCA_016935915.1 Spirochaetota bacterium | reverse complement strand
TGTATTTTTAAAACATCCAAATCTACCCTGATAAAAGCAGGATTCAATGAAGTTCTGCACATTCTTAAGCAATCAGAAAGAGACCTTACAAAAAAACTGCCTGATCTAAAAAAACAAGACAAAATCGAACTAATCGAATATATAAAAGAACAACATTTTACTCAAGCTCCTCCAAGATACACTGACGCTACAATTATAAAATTCCTTGAAGAAAATGGTATTGGAAGACCGTCCACTTATGCTCCGACAATAACAACTTTGATATCCAGATATTATATATTACGAAAATCAAGACAGTTTATACCTACAGTTTTAGGCAAACTTGTAAATAAAATCTTGACAGAACACTTTCCTGAAATTGTAAACATTGATTTTACTGCTAAAATGGAAGAAGACTTAGACAACATTGAGAATGGAAAATTAAAAGGTCTGGATTTGTTGAACAATTTTTATAATCCTTTTAAAGAAAAAATTGACCACGTCAATGCAAATCTTCAGGATCATAAAAAGATATTTGATGAGCAAACAGGTGAAACTTGTGAAAAATGCGGCAGGCCTATGCTTAAAAAACTAGGCAGATTCGGGTTTTTTCTTGCCTGTTCAGGATTCCCTGAATGCAGAAATTCAAAAGCAATACCATTAGCCGATTGCCCCAATCCGGGCTGTAACGGTAAAATTATACCAAAACGAAAAAGCAGAAGCAGCAAGGAATTTTACGGATGTACTAATTTCCCGGAATGTAACTTTGTTACATGGTTTAAACCAACAGAACATAAATGCCCTAAATGCAATAAATTCCTGATTGAAAAAAATGATAAAATTCACGGCGAGTACAAACTATGCATTGATCCGGAATGCGGTTATAAACAGTTGATCGAAAATTGAAAGGATTATAATTAATGCATATAGCTGTCGGCTTAAGCGGTGGAGTTGATTCTTCAACTGTTTGTTATTTATTAAAAAGTCAGGGGAATGAAGTTTCAGGAATAACAATGAAAACCTGGAACGACAGCTATGCCGATAACATCAAAGGCAGCGGTTGTTTCGGTTACAATAGCCTTGCAAATATCGCTGAGAGTAAAAAAGTTTGTGAAAAACTTAAAATCCCCCATTATACAATTGATCTGTCAAAGGAATTCAAAAAATGCATTCTTGAATATTATAAAAATGAATATACTGCAGGCAGGACTCCAAATCCCTGCGTTTTTTGTAATCAGAAAATTAAGTTTGACCTGCTGATGAAAAAAACTTATGAAGCAGGAATAAATTTCGACCGTTTTGCAACAGGTCATTATGCTAAAGTTGAATATGATCAATCATTAAAAAGATACATTTTAAAAAAAGGTATTGATGAAAAAAAAGACCAGTCATATTTCCTTTCAATGCTAAGTCAGGAACAATTGTCAAAACTTTTATTCCCTCTGGGAGGCTATTTTAAAAAGGATATAAGATTAATTGCAAAAGAGGCTAATCTGCCGGTTCATGAAAAAAAAGAGAGCCAGGACTTTTATTTGGGCACTAACAGTGATTTGATCGATGAAATTGCTGTTAAAGGTAATATTGTTGATAAGCACGGCAGGACCCTGGGTTATCACAAGGGAATTTATTCATATACAATCGGACAGAGAAAAGGGCTGGGTATTGCATATAAACATCCGCTGTATGTCACAGGCATTGACAAAGAGAACAACATGATCATTGCAGGTGAAAAAAGCGATCTGTTAAAAAAAATCTTTTATGTCAAGGATTTGAACTGGATTTTTTTTGACAAATTTAATGATCCCATAAATGTAAAAGCACGTATCAGGTATCTGCACAAAGAAGCAGAGGCAATGATAATCCCTGAAGAAAATAATATGGCTCTTGTTAAATTTAAAGAGCCTCAATATGCGATAACTCCGGGACAGATAGCGGTATTTTACGACAACGATATTGTTTTGGGCGCAGGGACTATCGAGAAAGTGCTTGAGTGAGGGATCTTAAACTATTTTAGCAACTCTATTCTTTTATAAAATTCCGTTTCTTCTCCCCTATCCCATCCCTTGTATATTACTTTTGATAAATTTTCATCAAGGGGTAATGTTTTTAGCTTATTATTCTTATAAGCATCAAAAATCTTTTTACCCAACTTTTCGCACATCAGTCCGCAGCATGGTGTATTGAAAACAGTTCTCATTCTTTTATAAATCATGTTAAAATCTTCTTTAGCTATATTTCCAAAGGAGATATTTAAAAATTCACATGGTTGAACATCACCCTTTGCATTTATATAAAACCTGTCGGTTCCACCAGCAGTGCATCCGAAATGATCCTTATCTTCTTCAATTGCCTGAGAGGAAATAACAGGATAATTCTGAAATTTTGTTTTTAAATTATAAATGGATATTTTTGATTTAATAATTTTATAATCATCTTCACTAAAATGCTCAATTTTACTTTCAAGCCATGCGCCTGCTCTCTTCGGCACAATCAATTGAATTAAAGATGCACCCAAATCTTTAGATAAATCCATTATTTTCTCAAATTTATTATTCTTAAAATCCTCTTTTAAAAGACATGAATTAATAGTAACTGTCATGCCTACTTTGTGACAGATTTCAATACCCTTATTTAAAATATCCCATGCATCAGATCTGCCCATAAAATTATTAATTTCCGCTTGTGTAGTATAATGAAGTGAAAACATAATTGCTTTAACATTGTATTCCATTAATTCTTTTAACCTGTCATATGTTATACCATCTCCTGTTGAATTAATCCATATTTCAGATATGTCATCTATACTCTTACATACATTTTTTAATCTCTCATAAACCAAAAAAGGATCTCCTCCTTCAATATTAAAAAAAGCCACACCCATATCCTGTATTTTTTTTACAGTTTCAATTAATTTTTTTATATCAATATCTTTGCCTTTGTCATTTCTTTGATAACAATGTTTGCAGTTAAATCTGCATGCAGATGTAACAGATATTAAAACTGTAGTACATGGAGGTTTTTCATTAAATGTTAAAAATTTATTACTTGCATAAAAAAAAGCTTTTGATGGATATAAAGGAATATACAAATGAATTTTAATTTTATTGTTGATTTTAAAAAATTTATTTTCACTTATTAACTTTATAAAAATCAAAAGCCTTTTTAAAAATAATATGAAATTTTTTAAACCTATTTTAAATATTATGGGTAAAAAATGAATAAAAACGCCAAGCTTTATTCTTAATATTATTATTTTCTTTTTTGTTCCTATTATATATTTTGTTTTATTCATAATATTTACTCCTTTAGATAAAATTGTTATTTTTATACCATTCTACTGTTTTTTTTATTCCTTCATTAATACCTGTTTCAGATTTAAAACCTAAAATACTGTAAGCTTTATCAGTTGAATACTCTATATTATCATAAAACATATTTACTCTCGATCTTGTCAGTAAAGGCGGATGTTTTATTTTGAATATTGTATAGAATAACTCTGAAATAAAGCCTATAGGATAAAATAAAAATTTCGGTAGTCTCATAATGTTTTTTATTCCTGCTTCTTTACAAAAAATATCATAAATCCTGTACATATATTCAATTTTTTCATTACCGATTATAAAAGAATTAATACCTTTAAGCTTTTTAGTTAATACATTATAATATGCTCTTGCTAAATCACCTGCGTAAATAATGTGAAATTTGTTTTTTCTATTTCCGGGCATTATTGGCATTTTTTCAGCGGATTTAATGTAATCATAAAAACCAGAACTGAATTCTCTTTCACCATAAACCCATACAGGTTCAATAAATGTTATATTCAATCCATGTCTTATAGCATATTCAGTTGATTTTATTTTTGCTTCCTTTTTTGTATCTCTATAATAATTCATTGCCGATGGGAAAAAACAATTTAAAAAATATTTATAATGAGAATTTAAATCTGAACTCTCATTTTTCTTTTTATAACAATTTTCTTCACCATAAACAGAATTTGTTGATGTTAAAATGAAATTTTTAATATCATTCCTATATCCAGCCTTTAAAACATTTAATGTTCCATTGACATTAATATCATAAAAATCTTTATAAGCTCCCCAGTCAGATGCCAATCCAGCTATGTGAATAATACATTCGGCATTTTTCAACTTTTTTTCCAAATCATCATAAATTGTTATATCTCCATATATTAATTTTACTTTTAAATCTTTAATGTTATTCAAATTCGATTTTTTTCTAACCAGGCATATTACTTCAATATTTTTTTTTACTAAATACTCAGTTATATGACTCCCGATAAAACCATTTGCTCCTGTAATAATTACTCTCATTTTTTAAACCTATTAAGATAATTAATTATGTAAGATATATAATCTTTTTTATTTTTAAAAGTTCTTGCGCATATATCTAGTTCGGTTAAATCATATATTCTTTCATTATCAATTACAAATCTTTTTTTATTTTCTGTTATTTTCCCTATTTTATAAAATTTCAACTTTTCCCCTATAATTTTTTTTATAAATAAACTTTCCTCATCAGATGGTATTGTAAATAAAAGCTCATACTCTCCACACTCTCCGATGAAAAACAATAATTTATCAATATTTAAAATTCCGGATAAAATTAAACATATCTTATGATACGGAATATTTTTGACTTCAAATCCAAGATTTCCCAATTCGGATATTATTTTTAATGAATTAAAAACTCCGTCACTTGTATCAATACAGCATGAAGCAAATTCTCTAATAATCTCTGTTTCATTTTTCCTAATGGGAAATTTTTTATTAAATTTTAAAAATTTATTTTTAACTGAAAATAAATTTAAACCGGCATTGAAGTTGCCAAGTCCAACCTTTCCGGTAATATAGATAGAATCATTCAATTTTGCCCCTTTTCTTGTAAGGAGCTTATCTTGTGCAAAACTTAAAGCTGAAGCAGTATAGCTCCATTCTTTACCAAATCCTACATCTCCTCCTATAAACGATGTTTTAAATTTGGAAAGTACATCCCTTACTCCCATAATGAGCTTATTAATATATTTTTTATCCCAGCTTTCAATAATTGTCATACTATGAGCATAATATTGAGGCTGTACACCTCCAGCAAGAATGTCGCTTATACAGCCTACTGCCATGTTCCAGCCTAAAGTATAAGGATCATTTTCATCAAAAAAATCTTCACTGGAAAATGTATCGATATTAAAGAGTAATTTCTCAACTCCTCTGTCAATTATCTCAGCATCAGATTCATTAACTTTATTTATCTGATTTAATGGTCTTTTAAGAGTATCGCTTATTAAATTGATAAGATCATTTTCATTTTTAAATTTAAAATTCATTCTATATTATCCTTGATTATTCTTTGACGATTAAATCCAAAGGTTCTTCTGCTGTCTTGATAAAACAAGGCAGATAGCCTTGAGGATCTCCGTCAAATTCTAATTCGGGATGATTATTATTCCCTGCTATTTCAATTTTTCTGCAATAGGATAATGATAAATTTTTATTAGAAATTATTTTATTTCCACTATAAACTTTACTGATAATATCAAAAACAGATAAAAAGTTATTTTTCATTGACAATAAAAAATAAAATCTCTCAGCAAAATCAGTCAAGTCATTTTTAACTTTTATACCTGATGCAATATAAAATGTTTTGCCTACTGATAAATTTAACAGATTATTTACTTTGATTAAATTATCATCATTTTTGATTGAAAAATTATCAGGTTTGTATTTAACCAATATTTTTATCAGACAGATTAGTGTTCCTAAAAAATCTCCAAAATACTTTCTTATTCCGCTGTTTGCTTCTTTTGCCAAACCAGCACCCAAACCTGCATTAGCACAGCAACCAAAATAACCTGTTACTATATTATCATTAGTATCTTTAATTTCATTTAAAAATTTAGAATCATAGTTTGCATTATATTTTCTTAAAAAATTTATCTTGCCGATTTTTATTTTTTTACTGTAATTTTTTATCATTGTATTAAATGCTTCATTAAAGTCAGTAGGGATATTATAACTCTTACAGAAATCAGGACTTGTTCCTGTATGGATTACTGCTAATTTTGTTTTCGAAATCCTCTTTCCTTGGCTGTCATAAAAACCATTAATAACACGGTTAATTGTACCGTCTCCTCCAATAACTGAAATTACATCATATCCATTTTTATTTGCTTCCAAAGAATATTTATATGCCTCATCAAGAGATTTAGTTTCAGAAATATCATAATCAATTCTGAACTTTTTAAGAAGTGATAATATTTTTTTTTTCTTTGAAATACTCCTGCCATTCCTCGATGCAGGATTAAAAATTATAAAATATTTCATCAGAGATTCTTTCCTATACTGCTTATTATTTCAACAGTATCATTTAATGTTTCTTCCGTAAAATTGGCACCTGCAATCATTCTTATTTTTGATCTGTTTTTAGGGGTCGAGGGTTCAACAAAAGGAGTTACAAACAGCCTGTTGTTATAAAATTTCTTTGTCATAAGAAAAGTATTTTCGGTTGAACCTGATTCAATCGAATTAATCGGAGCTTTAGAATCAACAATATCAAATCCCGCATTTTTAAGTGCATTTTGTATTGTGTTTTTATTTTTCCAGAGTCTGCCGCTTAAAACACTGAATTCCAGATCAACAATTTCTAAAACTTTTTCAATACCACCCAGTACAGCAGGAACAATCGCTGTAGAATATATCAGATGAGGTACATAATATTTCAGGTATTCAATCATATCTTTTTTTCCTGCGATTACACCCCCGGCATTAGCTAATGCTTTGCCCAGACTTGCAAGGTAGATACCGTTAAAATCATTTATTTTAAAGTGCTCAATTACTCCATGACCTTTTTCGCCCAGAACACCGATACCATGAGAATCATCAATGATAAGATAGGCATCATATTTTTTACATAAATCATGCATAATATCAACTGGTGCTATGGCTCCTTCCGTTGAAAATACAGATTCTATGACAACATAGCGGTTATTATAATCACCTGATTTCTTTAAGATGCTCTCAAGATCTTCGGTGTTATTATGAAGAAAATACCTCATCCTGCAGTTTGCAAGCATTATTCCCTGAATCAGCGAGGAATGGCACATTCTGTCAAAAATAAATATATCATTTTTTTCACTCAATGCTGCAAAAACACCATTATTCGCCTGATAACAGGACGGCAGTAAAATCGAATCTTCACATCCTGTAAATTCCGAAAGTTTTTTATTAACTTTTTCATAAAGATCATTATAACCGCAGGCAATGGGAGTACCGCAGAATGAAACTCCATATTTTTTGACGGCATTGATACTTGCCTCCTTGATCCTTTCATCATTGGCAAGTCCAAGGTAATTATTTGATGCAAGATCAATAAACTTTTCATTATTGATTATAATGCGATCAGAGAGATCGGATTCAACTCTGTTATAATATGGATTAAAGCCAATCCTTTTAACAAGATTTAAATTATTATTATAATCATTGATCTTCATTTTATACTCTGTATTTTTTATTTTTTTTTAAATAACACCTTGTAAACTGGTCGGAATCGCACATTATAGTGCATTTGTTGCAATTAATGCACTTTGAAACATAATTTTCATTATTTAATAATTTTAAAACCAAATCAGGTTCACAGATAAAAGGTCTGCATAAACTGACAAAGTCAATTTTATAATTTTCTATGATCTTTTTTATCTCTTCCCCTTTTCTTATGCCTCCTACAGTTATCAGGGGAATATCAGTATACTCCCTGGCTGTTTTAGCATATTCTAAATTATAACATGGAGTGAATTTCCTCATTTTCAGGCTTATCAGAGGAATCATTAAATTTTTTATAATAAATTTTTTAATTGAACTCTCAGTTTTATAAACAGGATTAAATTCCAATATCAGCTCTGCAGGTATATCCCCTCTCATTATGCTTAATGCATAATCCATTGTACCATAGCTTATTTCTATTGCTGAAACTTTCTTTTTATCAAGAAATTTAATCAGGTTGATGAACTGTTTAATATTGAACTTATTTATAAAATCATCACTGCCGCTTATCTTTACGATTATTGGATAATCACTTCCGCAGACATTTCTTATTTCATCAATGACCCGGGAAAAAAACAGGGTCCCTATATTAAATTTTTTATCAATTCCGTAGCTGTCCCTTCTATTATTAATGGAGGACAGTATAAACTGATGTATCAGATAACCATGAGCAGCATGGAGCTGTATCCCGTCAAATCCGGCTTTTTTTGCACAAAGAGAAGACATGGAAAAGTCATGTATAATACTCTGGATTTGATCTGTTGAAAGGATATCAGGTTTATCCTTAAAATAAAATGAACTTTTATCAGACGGAGCAACAACAGTTTCACCGGTAAATTTTCTTTTTGTCTGTCTGCCTGTATGAGCGATCTGCATGAAGATTTTTGTATCGGTTTTATGTGCAAAATCAGTTATTTTTTTATAAAATGGTATTTTATCTTCACTGTCCATACCTGCCTGTCCCGGATGAATCGCACTACCCTGTCTGTTTATAAATGCAAAACCTGTAATTATTCCTCCGATATCATTTGAACAAAGTTCCTTATACATTTTTTCATATGACGAAAGAGGAAATCCATTATCGTCACACATTCCTTCAAAGGTTGCTGAACGAAAAATACGATTTTTTAAAATAAGACTTGAAATTTCAACTTTTTCAAATACTATCATCAAATTAAACCTTTTACTTTTTCATTTTTATAAATATGAAAAATATAGCCTATTAAAATATATGCAACAATAAAAAGTATTAATGCAAGTTCTTTATTAAAAAGCGCTATCAAAGTTGCATGTGCGCAAATACATGCTCTGAAATTTAGTAATAGAGAATGATAATAATTTTTTGGATCCTTTCTTTTAAAAAACATTACACCTGTACCAAGATGCATTATAGTTGTTAAAATGCCAAGAATTATAAAAACATTATTGAGCTTAGCAGGAATTAAACCATTAGAATATATTATAATAAAGGTTATCACAGGCAGATATGAGAGTATAATTCCCAAATATCCGGCTTTTTTTAAACCGACTTTTACTACCAATGTCTCTTTACCTGCTTCTTTATCACCATGATAATCTTTAAAATAAGTATAATATGTCATAATTCCGTTTAATACCCAGACCATAAATAAAACCGATAATCTGTCTGGAGTAAAAAGGGGTTTTGAAACAGGTCCAACTGATAAAAATCCGAATACAGGAGCTAAAGTTATCATTAATCCAAAAACAATGTTCCCCAGTATTCCAAAACCTTTAGCATATTCATATAATACATTTAAAATTACACCCATCAATAAAGGTATTAAAGCAATAGGTTCCAAATAAGCTGCTACTATAAAAATTGAGATAATAATAAGTACAAAGGACAATAATAAAGCAAAAAAAGGATTAAGTTCCCCAGTCACCATTGGCCGATTGGGGGCATTGATACGGTCTTCTTTTAATCCTAAATAATCATTTATAATTTGATTTATACCCCAGCTTAAAAAAAGTAAAGATAAAATTATAAGTTTTTTGTCAAGATGTGGCTCTATTTCAACTGTTTTAAAATTTTTAGCAATAAATTCATAATAAGACAATCCCAGCCATCCTGGAATACCAGTAATAAAGGCATAATAAAGTCTCATGGACTTTATATAAGCCTGTAAAAATGAAAAAACTTTCAAAAAAAAAATCTTCATATGATTCCTTTTAAAAAAACATTAATCTATAAATTTGTATATCCCTAATTATATATCTAAAATATTAATATTTCAAAATTTATTATTAAAATGATGGTATTTGTAAATAAACATTATTAAAAAAACATTAGCTTCATCTGGTAATATATTTGAGGCATAACAGCCTTAAAAGTCACTAAATTTGATAAATAATACGACAACGATATTGTTTTGGGCGCAGGGACTATCGAGAAAGTGCTTGAGTAACTGATGATTAAAAAAGATATTTTCTTGACTTTTTACTAAAACCCAAACCATATGACTTGATAAAACTTTTATTCATATTATAAAAATTTTTCGACATTATTTATTAATTTCTTTTCATATTACTTCTCTATCTTTATAAATATCTTTAAAACAATTCATTCAATTTATCTTACAAATAATTCATTAAAAAAAAATAACAAATTTATAAGCTGTTATTTTCATATCATCTTCAATCGTCTTAAAAAATCAAACAATCATTTATTGTCATTTAATCAAATACGAAAACCGGCTGCTTCCGGACAGCATTTGCGCAAAAAAAAGGAGCGGTCATGGTCCGAACCGCTCACTATTTATTTTTAAATTAAAATTAAAAATTCAATTCATCATGTTCACCCGCTATATAGTTATTACCGTTCGGTACGACTTTTACTTTATCTTTTTTATTAATTGAAAGTTCTTTAATACTGATTTTTACGGATGATGAGCCTGCGGGGATTATCACTTTTTTATAAACAATTTTGTTATTGTATTTTGACTCAATACTTAATATTACTTCCTGAGCTTGAGATGTACTTCCTGTTCTTGATATAACAACTTTATTTCCTAAAGCTCCTATGTTGACCTTAACCAACTCTGGCAATAATCCTAAGGCAACTTTTAATTTAACGGGATTTACCCTTGTCAATGTAACAGTTACTTTCTCAGGCATATTATAACCAAATGAGCTGAAATAAAAATTACCATCAAGATCCCATGCATTATGACCTGCATGGTCATTGTAGTTTGTATTCTGATATATTCCATCAAGTTCTTCCCTGTAGCAGAGCCTTATAGTAGCTTGAGTTTCTACATCAAATTCGAACAGAGAGTATCTTGCTGCTTCATCATTGAGAAAATATATTTTCCTGCCGTCTGCAGAAAGGCTCATTGACCTGATCCTGAAGGCATCGCCTAACGGGAAATGTTTGTAATGGTCGGATTCTGTTGTAGATGCCTGACCGATATAATCCCATGTTATATCATCAACGCTGAATTTATAAACATGCCCTTCATAATCAGCAAGGAAATGATATTTTTTATCGATTGACCAGACACCGTTTCTGATGTTGGTTGAGAACTGATTTAAAGTAGGCCATTCAGGTATCTGATCAAAGCCTCTACCCGGCGTATAAGAACAGATATAATTGAAAGGTTTTATCGTAAAATAAACAGCTTGGTATTTATCAAGCCAGAGATATCTTGAACATGTATAATAACCTTCAGGTGCAAAAGGAGGAACACCAAGATTTGTTGTAACTTTTTTAGCAATATTATATGCATAAAGATACGGTACAGGCTGACCAATGCCGTATAAAATACCGTTATCTTCATCGATTTCAGTAGCCATGATACTTACTCTTCCGCTTATTCCTTCTGGTTCTGAAGCACTTAGGTCAATAAAATTATTATCCTTAATATCATAAGCATACCAGTGAAAGCCCCTCTGTTCAAGATAGCCTGCATCCTCAGGTGAATAATCCGCTGATGCAAGGTAGATTCTTCCTTTATAATAAATCGGTCTGCAGTGAAATTTTTCAACTGTTTCACCCGGCAGCCAGTTGCCTGCTCTTTCAGAAGCAGACTTTGCATCTCCTACATACCATAAAATGTCAGTCCTGTGATCAAGTTTGTATAATGCCGAATTTGTAGCGTAATCGCTTCCGCTGGCATAAATATCGCCATTAGGTGAACCACCGATCGAATAATTGTTGTGAGTACAGCGTAATCCGTTAGGTGTTATAGGCATGAGCCAAGTTTTTACCCCCGGATAATTGCCGTTGACACCCGGGTCATTGGGAGTCCCAATATCTAAAGAACACCTGTGGCTTGATATATCATTGGATGATATATCATCAGTAAATGCTCTGTTATCAGTGTCACTTCCGTTTCCCAATGCGCATGAAGCCATAAATAATGACAGTGCACATGCTAAAAAAAACAAAATACAAGCTTTTCTTTTTTTCATTTTTTTCTCCTGTTTTTTATTCATTCACTTATCAGACTTTAAAATATTAAAGAATTTGAATTTTAAAATCTATATTTTTTATAGCAAAAAAAAAAAAATATTAAAAGATTTTTATTCAATATTTTTTGAAATTTTTATAAAATATATAATATTTGATCAAATTTTTTTAAAGTGATTTTTAAAAGAAATTTTAAAAAATTTGTTTTTTATCCATTTACCTGCTAAAATCATCTTATGAAATTAATAAAAATATTATTAATTATTCAATTTATTGTCTTGATCAGCTGCAATGCAGACTTAACAGATAATAAAAAGAACTTAAACAAGAGTTGTTTTAATATCAATGATTATTACATAAAAAGCACAGTTGAGCTTAAAGCCGATGGTGAAGGAGGGACTGATACTTATGCATTGATAAAAAGCAGCTTCGGTCCAGACTGTATAGAAGCACCTGATTTATATCCCGATAACCATCCCGGATTTCAACATATTAAAGAAAGCTTCGATCCTGTTATCGGTAATCATTTTATTTTTTTTATGCACACAGATATTGATAAGGACAGGCAGTATCCATTATCAGATATCAATAAACAGAGAAATGAAATAAAAACCTATAACGGATCTGATGACAACCTGAAGTGTTCCAATAATGAAGCAGCGATCTATCAATGGAAGTTCTTTATAAACAATGAAATGACAGTATCTAAAAAATTCACACATTTTTTTCAGATAAAGGCAGTTGATGGTGATGATGATCATCCGATTGTGACATTGACAGGGTGTATTTCAGGAGAAAATAAATATCTTGAAATACGCTACAGCCCTTCATCGGAAGATATCGTATTGGCAAGAACGGATTGGGAAAGTTCAAGAGGTAAATGGCTTACAGCAGAAAGCATAATGCATGCTCATGATAATGGGTATTTAAAATTAACTGTTAAAAATATGGAAAACAGTACCGTATTATTATCCATCGAAAATAACAACATTGATATGTGGCGAAAGGACAGCACTTTCAACAGACCAAAATGGGGTATATACAGAGGTCTGGACGATATCGTAAATTTAAGAACTGACGAAGAAACGGTTTTTTTTGCTGATTTTACAATCAGTGAACTGGAAAAAAAATAACAAATTGGATAGATTAATCGTAAATTATAATTTTAATCAGATATTCTCAAGAAGCATCTGCAGTTCTTTTAGCCCATAAGGTTTTTTAATTGAAGCCTTAAAACCATAATTTTTATAATTAAGCATCAATGGATGATTTAAATACCCGCTTGAAATTACAGCATATAAATTTTTATCAATTTCATTCAATAATTTAACAAGCTCTTCTGTATTGATCTTATCATTAGTTAATATGTCGATAATTACCATTTTGAATGTATTTTTTTCTTCAATTGATTTTTTATAATAAGAAATCGCATCAGCGCTTGTTTTGGCTTTTATACATTCAAAACCCAAAAAACTGAAAAGCTTTTCTCCGACTTCAAGTATAATATCCTCATCATCTACAATGAGTACCTTCCCCATATCTAAATCCATATTGATATCCTAAAATGCCTATTAATAACTATGTCTAAAACCGGTGTCTAATTCCATCAAATCTTCTTCAAGCTGAATATAAGAATAACTGCTTGTATCAACAAAATCGATTTTTTCAGGAATACCCAAAAACAGTACTCCTATTACATAACCGCTTTCATCAATAATAGGATCATATATGGTAACATACCATCTGCTTATGATAAAATTTCTTCCTAAATAAATTTCACCCTTAAGTAATTTATTTATTATATCTTCATTGGTGATCTGTGTTCCGACTATTGTTGTATTGTCATAATTTTGCAAATTAGAAGACACACAAACAAATTTTTCTCCAACTCTTTGATAAAAAGAAGCCGAACAATTGGTTCTTTTTGAAATTACAGAAGCAAATTCATCATTGCTTGTTATTTTAATATCACCCAATTTTAATTCATTTATCTCTTCAACACCCGAATCTTCAATATTGATTTTTATTATATCTCCGGAAGGCAGAATACTTCCGCCCATTTCCTCAATATAGTTTTCAAGATCTTTAACTTTTGCCTTTAGAAGTACTTCTATCTGATTTTGATCGCTTTTTATATTTTCTGATCTTACATCAAAATTCTTAACAAATTTTTGTAATCCTGAAATCTGATTCCCCAAATCATCTATTGCCTTAGACACCTTTTCACTTTCCAAAAGGTTGGCATTGGTTACTTCAAAAATATAGTTGATAACTCCGAAAATTTCATTTGAGCTCTGCTTTACCTTCTGAATTTCTTCGCTGATGGTCTTTACTATACCTGCTGAAAGTTCATTTGATAAAGCAATATCTTCAAGAGCCTTTGTTGCCTCTTTGGAATATTTTACACCGGATTTTATAATGTTATTGTTTCTCGTTATAAGGTCATAAATTTTATTAGCCGATTGCGTAGATTTTTCTGCAAGTTTGCTGACTTCCCTTGCAACTACATTAAATCCTCTTCCAGCTTCACCTGATCTTGCAGACTCAATTGAAGCATTTAAGGATAAGAGTTCTGTCTGTTCTGCAATTTCATTTATCAATTTTATGATTTCTGTTATTTCCAAAGAACTGGTCTCTATAATGGACATCTCCCTTTCGAGATTTTGAATGGTTTCCATCCCTACCCTTGCCTTGTTTAACGCCTGTATAGAATACTGATTTGCTCTTAAAGCTTCATCAGTTATGGTTTTAACCATGTTGTCAAGTTTTTCAAAATTACCCAATATCTGTTCAATGGTGAGCGACTGAGCAGTTGCCGACTCTTTTACAACTTTAGACGATTTGAAAAGGGTTTTAAAAGTTTTTATGATTACTATAACTGTTAGATAAATCTGCTGTATCGAGTTTTTTAAATCTGTTACCGTAGTGTTGAAAGCGTTTGTCAGTTCTCCGATTTCGTCTCTTCTTTTAATTTCGAAACTTCTCGTAAGATCCCCTTTGTTTATCCTTGAAGTTTCATTGATCAAATTTAGCAGAGGATCAACCAGCGACTGTTTCAAATATATGAAGAAAAAGATTATAAAAAAAGCTGACAGAATGGCAAAAATAGTGGTAATAGTGGCCATAATGTAATTCAAAACACTAATCTGAATCGAAACATTATTATTTATCATATCAACAGCACCTTTTAAAAACTCACTGAATGTAGCACTTCGTTCAGGAAATGATATTTGAATATGTTCTATAAATTTACTGAAATGAAAATCATATTTATCCTGCAATGACCATTCGGCATAAAGCTGGAGAACCGAAATCCTGTATTCTTCCTTTATTATATTCTGAAAACTTTCCTCATTATATTCAATCTGAATATTTTTTATCAGCCAGTACAACTGATCTCTTTCCGATCCGTCCCCCCATGCATATTTTAAACCTTTGAATTTATTATAAATTTCTTCCTGGGATGAAATTGTTTTATTTAAAATATTTTGAGATAAAAAAAGCATAATATTTTCAGGCAGTTTATTTATAGTTTTTATGATTATATTTTTTTCCTCGGCAGTTTCATATTTTTTAATATTTTTATCTATATATTCATTTAATTCCTTATCAAATTTATCTATCTGAGGGACCCATGTCATCATTCCAACATCAACATTTGATATCAACAATTTATTAGTTGAATTGATAATTCTTTCCCAAGAATATATAAAATTACTGATTATATCAGATTCCTCTCTTAATGATGATACTCTTCTGTTTAAATAAATAAACAGGAACAATATCAATGTAAATAATACAACGATCAAGAAAAATCCGAAACTCAATCTTCCTCTAAAACCGACTATACTTTTCTTTGATTTGAGCTTAAGATGGGATTTTTTAGCGGATTTTTTATCTTTTACTTTTCCTTTTACAGTTTTATTTACATTTGAATTAATTTCTTCTTTTTTTTTAATTTTTTTTTCTTTTTTCACGGATTTTAACCTCAAAAATTTTAAATATGATAAATATATCTTTAATTTTCGGTTAAATAATATATTTTTAAAGCCCTTTATATTAATATATAATATAAAACAATATAAAACAATTAAAAAATAAAAATTTTCATTTAATTTATAACTTGATTTAAGTGACAGATCACCTTTTCGGGTACAAGCTTCGACTCATTCATGCACCTGATAAAACACTTTTTTTTGGCGCAAAGTCAATCCGGAATCGACCGGTTTTCATTTTGCGGGTAAAGCTATGCTGTTTGATATATTTTTTATTTGTAAGTGGGGATATCTTAAAAATCAAAAATTTACCACTTAAGTACACTCATGATCACAGAAGTTTAATAAAAAAATGAGATATTAAACAAATTATTATATTAATTATTGATTAATATAATTTAATAATGCAATTTAACTATTTTTTAGTGATAATAGATAAATTCTCAATTAATTCATTGTGATCTTGAGTGTTCTTAAGTGGTAAAATATTAGGTTTTCACACAGTTTGTGTACTTAAGTGGTTTTATAAATACTTATGGTTCAACCCCCAGACTGCACCCATCATATTTTTTTAAGGTAAACAAAGCTTTTTGAAAATCAATACCTTCCGGTCATCTGAAAGAGCGCCAAAAACAAACGCAGACATGAAATAAATATTATAACTAAATATTAAAAATAATTAAAAAAAATATTTAATTTTTTGAAAATATTATATAATTAATTTATGGTGAATAGTTGCTTTCAGCACATAATATAAATAATTATTATCAAATTCAAAAAAGATTTCTCATCCGATTAGCAATCGGATTTGAAATGACAAAATGATAAATTAATTTAAAAACTTATAAAAATACGGGTGATAAATTATGAAAAAAATCAAATATGCTCTTGTTTTAGGCGGAGGCGGCGCTAATGGCGCTTATCAGATCGGTGCATGGAAGGCATTAAGAGAATTAAAAATTGAGTTTAATGCTATAATCGGTAATTCAGTGGGTGCCTTAAATGCCGGATTTATTGCAATGAATAAATTTAACGATGCCGAAAAGATATGGGAAAATCTCACCATAGACAAAATTGTCAAAATTCCCGAAGATCTTTTTAAAAAAGGCAAGTTAAGAATAAAGTTTTCTAAAGTTTCAATTTTTAAAAAACTCGAATTATTGTTCAAGAATAAAGGTCTTGATACTGAACCGTTGAAACAAATGATAGAAAGTAATATGGATGAAAAAAAAATCAGAAAAAGCGGCATTGATTTCGGTATCATAACATATCAATTGAATGATTTTAAACCTCTGGAACTTTTTTTGGATGATATAAAAGAGGGCAAACTTGCAGATTATTTAATAGCAAGTTCCTCCATTCCGGTGATATTTAAATCTACAGAACTGGATGGGAAAAAATTAATTGACGGCGGAATTCATGACAACATACCTTTCAATCTGGCAAAAGAAAGAGGCTATAAAAACATAATCGTAATCGATATTTCAGGACTGGGTGTAACAAAAAAACCTAACATAGAAGGGACCAATACCATTTATATTAAAAATTCCATGGAACTGGGAAATATAATAGATTTTGATCCTGACAAATTAAAAAAATACATTAAAATGGGATATCTTGATACTTTAAAAATTTTTAACAGATTTGAAGGCATAAAATATTTTTATCAAATCGACCTTAAATCTGTAATTAAACTGAAAAAAATACTTTTTGATCCTATTGTTATCAATAACTATAAAAAATTCTTAAAAAAGGCAGAAAACAATAAAATTTCCGACAATACATACATTAAAATGAAATTACGAGAAATACTTCCTAAAAGTTATAATAATCACAAAGAAATCATAGTTTCATTAATGGAATGTGCTTGCACCAGTTTAAAAATCGAGTTATTGAATATTTATAAATTTAAAGAGCTGTTAAAAACAATATGGAAAAAATATCTGGATATAGAAAACAAATATAAAGAAGAAACAAACTATATGAATTTTATCGATAGGTTTGGTAAAAAAATTTCAAGTATAAAAACCTTAAATGATATAAAAAAAATGTTCAATCTTTCACCTTTTGAATACGAAAAGGATTTTGAAATATTTTACAAAATAAATAATAATGAAGAGGATGTTCAAACTAAAATGCTTGCAAATTTTTACCCCGAAATAATAGGGGCAAAAATATTTTTAATAATTTTAAAAAAGTATTTTAAAAAATGATCTATAACTTTTTTAACAAGCCATAATATACAAACATTACAACACCCAGGATTACACAAATAATACCAATCAATAAAATAATTTTTTCAAAAATCAATGATAAGGCACTTACAGCTATTCCCGATATAATTGCTATAAAACCTGAATCAAATTTCTTTTTATAAACTAAGTATAAACCTGATATGATCAATACTATGCTGACAATCACCAAAGCAAAATTGTTGAATATTATCCCGACCAATCCTGTAATTATTAAAATCAATGCGGCTGTTGATTCAGAATTAATAATATTTTTCATAATTTTACATTCTCCTGACTTTTTAGACTATTTTTCTGATATTAATTATAAATTTCAATAATTTATTTAACTTCTTTTTAACTTTTTTATGTAAATCAACCGGATATTTATCCAGTTCCTTATCCAGTGTATTCAATTCATTGCGGAATAAAATAATGATATTCTTGATATCATCACTTATATTTGTTGTTTCATTGATGCCTAATTTATCAATTTCTTTCTGAGATATTTGCTTTTTCATAACAGCTCCCTAAAATATACTTACAAAGGACAGAGGCACAAAGAAAAATACAAGAATCTTACTTATAATATTCTTAAGTGCACACTATTATTATTTTATAAAAAAATTGAACTTAACAACTATAGCCAACGGCATTAGTATGCTCTAATTATTTTAAAATATTAAAGTCATTAAATCAAATCATTAATATTTAATAAATTAAATTTCTAAAAAATTTAATTTAAATTTTAACTTAAAAAACGGCTAAATTTTATTTCAAAAATAATTGACACATGGAAAAAAATCTAGTATAACAACAATTCAAATGCTAGCTTAGCTCAATCGGCAGAGCAGCTGACTTGTAATCAGCAGGTTGCGGGTTCAATTCCCATAGCTAGCTCATAGGGAAGATTGCCGAGTGGTTAAAGGCGACAGACTGTAAATCTGTTGGCATACGCCTACGGGGGTTCGAAACCCTCTCTTCCCAAAAAAAGCTGTCAGTAATGACAGCTTTTTTTTATTTATCAAAAATGATTTAATCATGTCTTACCAAGAGAACATATAAAGCGGCAGCAACAGATAATTCTACAAACAGCTCTAAAAGCCAAACAAAAAAAGTATTGAAGTTCATACTTCCGCCTCTGATAGGGAAACCCCATGCAAATTTAGTTAATGCAACTCTTATAAGCCAGAAGATCAGAACAACCATGCTTCCCCAGTATACAGCTCTTGATCTGATAAGAAAAAGATGCCCGAACAGAAGCAAAAGACCGCAGATAATTTCAATAATACCGAATATAATTTCTAGTCCTGTATGATCCCAACTCAATCTGAAAACGCTTTCATCAATGGAATCCGATATACCGCATATCCCCAGTATAATAAACATTATTCCCAATGAAATCTTTAATAATGTAAGTGAAGAAACAGCAGATCTAATAGTTGCCATAAAAACTCCTTTTTTAAATAATTTATAAAAGACAAAAAACAGCTTTCTTTATAAGCTTAGATTTTATTATCTAACTATTATTTAATTTTTAATTTTAATTTTTGTAAAATAATTTGTCAAATAAAGTTTTATAAATCAGATAAAATTTTAAATTATTTTAAAATAAAATATGATTTTTTATTAATAACACAATAAATGATGTTAATAAATAAATTTATAAACATAAAAGGTCTGCGTAAATTTTTTTTTACAGTTCACACAGACCTTTTATATTATTTTTAAAAAGCTTTATTTATCTATTTATTTTGTTCATTCAGTTTGCTGAATTCATTATCAATATTCTTTTTTTCACTGATCACAGAATTTATATAATTCAGCGTATGCTCTCCGACTTTCTTTCTTGATACAGATCCGATTCCTGCATTATAATAGGCAAGAGCTTTAACAAGATTGTTATTAGATTTGATCAAACACCATTTTAAAAATTTCGCCCCGTTTTGAATATTTATCTCTGGATCAAAAAATTCATCAGGTTGAATATGCGTAAAAGTTTGATCATTCAGCTGACAAAGCCCCCTGTCTATACTGCCGTTGGTATTTATTCCAACTGCATTTCTGTTAAATTCAGATTCGACCTTCATAATTGCAAAAAGCAATGAAGTATCAATATCATTCATTTCCGAATATTTTATAGTATGTTTTGTGATTTCATAATCACCTATTATACTATAGTAAAAATTAAATTTTAAATCATTAGTATTTTGTTTTAAATAAGATTTAGTTAAATTTTTTGCAAAAGCCTTTTTAATCATTTTAGAATTTGAAATTTCTATAATAATAATAACCATAGAAAGATAAATACCAAATAATAAAACATGCTTAAATTTTTTTCTTATCTTTTCCCATTTATCCAATTTATAGTATAAATGGTCAATTTTTAAATCCTTTCCTTTTTTTAAAATATTATTTTTCATTTAGCCCCTTTAAACTTCTAAATAATTTTGCAGTTGCTGAATATATCAAAAACTATTATTTATGGCAATAATATGTTTTAAAATTTTACATTTTATTAATAAAAAAATTTGAAATTTATATATAATTTTTACTTTTTATAAACTCTTTTTAAAGTATTTATGAAATTAATTGTTTTAAAAAAAAATGATTATTTTAAAATCAATAAACTTGACATTTAATTCAATATAATATATTAAAAAAAGCTTATGAAAAAATTAAAAATCGCTTATTATTTGGACAATTTTTATCCTCAGGTAAACGGTGTAGTAACATCTTCAGTCAATACGGCAGTTGAATTTGCAAGAAGAGGACATGAAATTTTCGGTGTAGCGCCTGATTTTACAGATAAAAGTAATTATCCTGATGATTATTTTCCATTTCATTTGTTGTTGTTAAGCTGTTTTAATGCATTCTTTTATCCGGATTTCGTTTTTACAAATCCATTTTCAAAAAAGCTGCTTAAGACAATAAATAATTTCAAGCCTGATATTATTCATTTTCATGCCCCTATGTCACTCGGATACCAGGCTATTACAAATGCAAGAAAATTGAATATTCCTGTTATAGGTACATTTCATACTTTTTTTGCAGAACCCGAATATTTAAGCGTCATAAACCAGCAGGATAATAAATTTTTACAAAATTTCGGTTGGTGGTATTCCAATCAATTCTTCAACAGATGCAATGCGGTCGTATCCCCGGGCAAAGCAACTGCAAATTTTTTATTTCAGAAAAAATTGGATAATAAAATTCACATTGTTTCGAATGGCGTCAACTGCCAGAAATATAAAAATTTTAATTTTAACATCAATAAATCACCTGTGAATATAGATAAAAATGAAGACTGGATTCTTTTCGTAGGCAGGATTTCAAAGGAAAAATGTCTTGATGTACTGATTAAATCAATGAATTATATTTTAAAAAGACGAAAAAACGTCAAGCTTTTAATCGTAGGAGACGGTCCCTATAAAAATGATCTTAAAAAAATCGCTTCTGTCAATAATATACAGGATAAAATTCATTTTACCGGATCAATTCCCAATAAAGATCTCTTGGAATCCGGAATTTTCAAAAAAGTTAAACTATTTGCCACACCCAGCACATCTGAAAATCAACCAATGACCATACTTGAAAGCATAATGTTCGGACTTCCCATAGTCGGTGCTAATGCAAAAGGAATTCCGGAATTAATAGAAGGCAACGGATTTTTGGTTCCCCCGAATGATCCAAAATCAATGGCAGACAGTATTCTGAAAATATTGGAAAATAAAAACATATATAATGAATTTTCAACAAAATCAATAGAACTGTCCAAAAAATATAATATCAGGAATACAACTGATAAAATGGAGAGCATCTATTATCAGGTTATTGAAGAATATAAAAATCACGAATAAAATAATTTTTTTTTTAATTTTATTTAAAAATATTATAAAAAAACAGATAAAAAATTATGGTATAAAAGAATGCAAAAACAACTCCACCGATAACTTCACTGGCTGTATGCGCAATATTTTTCGGAATAACTGTGCTGTCGTTAAGATCTTTATCCTTTTTAACTAATTGCTTGATAATATCTTTCAGCCTGTCAACAGTCCCTCTTAATCTTACAGCGTCGATTATTACTATCATTGCCAATACAAGACTGACCGTGAAAAGCGGATCTCTCCAGCCCAATTGTTTATCAAAACCTATTCCAAAAACTACTGCCATTACAAATGCAGTATGACTGGATGGCATGCCGCCGTATGTAGCCATTTTTTTATATGAAATTTTTTTAGACTTTATTGCATTGATAATTAATTTCATGAACATGCTAAAAACCTGAGCTGTAACAGCAAGTATAAGCAGTCTGTTCAAAGGGGAATATATAAAATTAATTAACTGATCTTTAAGCATTATAAAATTATCATAAATATTCATGCGGCAGAATATATCATAAAGAAGTTAAAGCTGTCAATTTTTAGTTTTTATTTTTTTTTATAAGATGAGAGGGTTGCCCTGTAAGTATTTATGAAACCACTAAAGAACACAGAGTTTTTATAAGGCAATTTGAAAAAACCTGTTGAACAGGTTTTTAGAAACAATAAAACATATTCCTATCCTTGTTGATATTCTCCAATTTTTATTAAATCCCTGTGTTCTTTAGTGTGCTTGAGTGGTTAATTTTTGATTTTTGAGACAGTCCTCTAATAACCAGTGTTTATTATGAATAATTTATTAAGCCTTACCTGCACTGCCTAAAACATTTTTAATCTTATGAATATAAAGCTGTTTTAAAGAATCTCTTGCAGGACCAAGATATTTCCTTGGATCAAATTCTTCTGCTTTTTCTTTTAAAACTTTTCTGACTGCAGCGGTCATTGCAAGCCTTCCATCAGAATCAATATTAATTTTGCATACTGCAGATGTAGCGGCTTTTCTGAGTTGATCTTCGGGAACTCCTACGGCATTTTCCATTTTACCGCCGTTAGCATTAATTTCTTCAATTAATTGCTGAGGAACACTTGATGCTCCGTGTAAAACAATCGGAAAACCAGGAATCCTTTTTTCTATTTCATCAAGAATATCAAATCTTAAAGGAGGCACGCTTTCACCCGGTTTAACTTTAAATTTATAAGCACCGTGTGATGTGCCTATGGATATTGCCAATGAATCAACATTTGTTTTCTTAACAAAATCTTCAACATCATCCGGATTAGTATAAGATGAATGATCTGCACTCACCTCATCTTCAATACCTGCCAAAACACCCAGTTCTCCTTCAACTGTAACATCGTATTTATGAGCAAACTCAACGACTTTTTTTGTCAATGCAATATTTTCTTCATAAGACAAATGTGATCCGTCAATCATTACTGAAGAAAAACCTGTCTCAATACATGATTTTGCAAGTTCAAAACTATCACCGTGATCAAGATGAAGTGCGATGGGAACATTAAATCCCAGCTCTTTTGCCATTTCGACAGCTCCCTGCGCCATATATCTTAACATCGTCTGGTTTGCATAGTTTCTTGCTCCTTTTGAAACTTGCAAAATAACTGGAGACTTTGTTTCCACACATGCCTGAATAATAGCCTGTAACTGCTCCATGTTGTTGAAATTGTAAGCAGGTATTGCATATTTGCCATCCATGGCTTTTTTAAACATTTCTTTAGTATTCACTAAACCTAAATCTTTATATGATATCATATTATCCTTCCTGATTATTATTTATTATTGAATTTATGTTAAAAAATATATCAAAAAAAACAAATATTGTCAAAATAAGATAAAATAATTTAAACTTTTTTTAATCTGTCTTTCTTGATAAAATTTTTTTTGCTGTATCATAAGAAAACTGCATTATTTTATTATGTGTTATTCTGTAAGAAGTATTGAATTTAACAATCCTGCCGCCGAATTTCAATTTGAAATCTGTCACACCCGAGAGCCTGTCAAGTTTTTTATCAGGATCTGCAATCCCCATAAAATCATAATACTTACAATTCATTTTCTTAGCGATCCTGATCGCTTCCCACTGCATAAGATAAGGTGCCATGAGATTCCTGTACTCATTTGAAGATGCACCATAATAATATAAACCTTGTTTATTATAAAATAAAAATATACCACCTGCAATCAAAATATCATCTTTATATAATAACAAAAGCCTTGTAAAAGGAAGGATTTTTATCATATTTTTATAATAATTAATACTGTTCAATGAAAAACCATCTCTATTGCCTGTAATTTTAAGCAAATTATAAAATTCTTCAATATTTGCAGAATTTCCTGTTTTAATTATTATTCCTTTTTTTTCTGCAAGTTTTATATTATACCTGCCTTTAGGCTTCATCTCCTTTAATAAATCATCCAAAGGTTTATCAAGATCAATAATATTCGTATGAGTTGGTATAGGCAAACTGATGTTCAATTTATGACTAGTTTTATTTTTTATCAGATCATTGAAATTTTCATCAAAAGGTATAATTGAATCGATTTGCGTAAAGATCAAGCGATTTTTTTTTGCATAGGCATTTAAATTTTTAATAAAGAAATCATATATACTGTTATTGATATTTTTATAAAGGAAGCCTGACTGTATGTAGCCGTATCTAAAGTTAAATGATGTTTTATAAATTAATATAATACCTGATAAAATTATCTGATCATTTGCTTTTATTGCGAATATATTGCCGCAAAATGCTTTCCCTGAACGAGTTTGGAACTCAAGCCATAAAGGATCATGCCATATACCTGTATATGGGCAAGAATCAATAAACTTCTCATATTCATTTAAATTTTCGTTATTAAAAATTATCCATTCCATTTTATTCGCTTTTAAAATAAAAATCAAAAAATTGCAAATCAAAAATTCATTTTATCTTCCATTTTAAAGATATTATTCTTTTTTATTAATTTCAACGCTTTTATTCAATGGATCATCTCTCAACAGCTGAGCATATTTGATAAGTTCAGGTCTGTACTCAAAATGCATTATATCGAAAAAAAACCACTTCCCTCCCCATAAAAATCCATAATTTTCAAAGATTTCTACAACTTTGTTCGGAACTTTTACTTTTTCTTCTTCCTTAACATTCCACCAGTCCTTTTTAAACTCCTCTACCCAATACCAATATAAATATTTTGACCTGTTATAGGGCAATATATCAATTGCTATGCCATAGCTGTGTAATGACTGACTTTTTATATTTCTAACATCCCTGTTTATATATGTATAAACATATTGAATATTATTGACCCAATTGCGAACCTCATAATCCTTAGTAGCTGCTCTTTCAATCTCCTTAAAAACTTTTTTCAGATTTGATGAAGCATTTTGAAGGTTCTGGAAGCGAAGTTTTCTATTGAGAGAATAAAATATTTCAAGATTGTTTTCTCTTTCATCAGGATAAATACCGTACAAAGAATCAAAAAATGCAAAATTAACAGGAACAGGGAACTCTATTTTTTTAGGTTTTGAAATGGATTTTGTCCCTAGAGGATACTTATAAAAATATGACCTGTAAATTTTATCATTGGTCATATCTTCAGGAAGAAGAAGCCTGCCGTCCGAGAAATAAAAAATTTCCCCCTTTTTGGTGGTAAAAATAGCTTCATACTTATAATTCCTTTTTATCACATTGACTGTTCTGAAATGCGATTTATATGAAGTAACAGCAGCAGTCAATTTATAAATCCACTCAGTTCTTTTTTTAGGAAGTTTTTTCTTAAAACCTGAAAGCTCTTTTATGTCCTTCATAAACATGGTTTCATCAAAAGTATTATCTATTAAATAAAATTTCTCTATTGTTTTTTTATTACTGGATAATGTAAAAAAAGCGGGTATAACAAATATCAAATAAATAAATAAACGTTTTAAAATTTTAAAAATCATTTTTCCCTCAAAAATTTATATTTATTTAAGTTTTAATATAATTTTATTAAATATCTGATAATAATACATTATTTTTACAGAATGTCTTAAATAAAATAAAATTTCAAATTAAATATTTTAATGATACTTCATATCATTTAGTATTCTTAAATATATAATATTTAAGTTTATCAATTTGAACAATATGCAAGTATAATTATGATTGACACAATCAAAATTGTTTTATAATATATCTGATAATTTTACAATTAATTATCACTATGAAATAAGTTAAATATATATTTTAAAGATTAAAAAGAAAAGGATAAAATTATATAATTATGAAAATAACAATTTTAGGCGGCGGTTCATGGGGTACTACACTGGGTGTTCTTTTATCTGATAAAAACAATATCAATATCTGGGAATATAATAAAGATTTAAGCATAAATATGCAAAAGGATAGAGAAAACAAACTTTTCCTACCCGGAATAAAATTTAATGATAAAATCCATGTTACAAATGATTTAAAGCAAGCTGTTGACGGATCAACTTTAATTGTATTTGCAGTCCCTTCATTCTCTTTAAGGACATTATGTGATAATGTAAAGGATTTTATAAACAAAGATATGCTTCTTGTCACTGTGATAAAAGGGATCGAAGACAATACTTTTTACAGGATGTCCCAGATAATAGATGAAATAATACCAGAAAAAAGAGGCATAGTTGCTCTCTCGGGTCCTACCCATGCTGAAGAAGTAAGTAGAAACATACCGACCACAATAGTTTCCGCCAACAACAACTTGAAGCTTGCAGAAGAGATACAGAAAATATTCATGAGAAAATATTTCAGGGTATATACAAATGAAGATATAATCGGCGTGGAATTATGCGGTGCGACAAAAAATGTAATAGCAATAATTGCAGGTATTTGTGACGGAATAGGTTTCGGTGACAATACCAAAGCCGCAATAATAACCAGAGGTATGGCGGAAATGATCAGGCTTGGCAAAAAAGCAGGTGCCAATGAAAAAACCTATTCAGGGCTTGCAGGAATGGGTGATTTAATAGTAACATGCCACTCCAAACATTCAAGGAACAGATATGTCGGAGAACAGCTAGGTAAAGGCAAAAAAATTAATCAGATCATACAAACAATGTCAATGATAGCCGAAGGAGTCAAAAATTGTAAATCAATACATCATTATTCATTAAAACTTAATGTCGAAATGCCATTAACATCCTCACTATATAATATATTATACGCAAACGGTGACTTAAAAGAGTCAATAAAAATGTTATTGGAAAGAAAAGAAAGGTATGAACACTGGGAATAATAAAAACGAAAATGAAGAAAAAAATTATTTCACAATAGGTCAGATTTCAACAATGCTTGATATCAAACCTACGATTTTAAGATTTTGGGAACAGGAGTTTGAAGAATTAAAACCGATCAAGAATAAATTCGGTCATAGAGTTTACACGGATAGTGATATAGATATAATAAAAAAAATCAAAGACCTTTTATATGGGAAAGGCTTGACAATTAAAGGTGCAAAGTCATTATTAAAAAGTCAATGTAAAATTAGAAATTCATCCGATATTAAGACAAAACTTACAGAAATACTCGATATATTAAAAGGAAGCACAATGAGTACTACTAAGGAAATTATTAAAAAACTAAATGAAAGCAATAACAGCCATGTAATGTATTTTTTTGAACAATTGAATAAATTGGATAAGGATGAATTTATAAAAGAACTTCAACAGATTGATTTCAATAAAATTGAAAGCTTTTACAATGAATATAAAAATTTTAAAAAACAAGCTATCTACATTGATCCAACAGAATATTACCCTTTAACCATGTCTAAAAACAATATAGAAATTAAACAGATCGGTATAAAATCATTGATTAAAGGAGAAGTAGCTTTTCTAACAGTAGCAGGGGGACAGGGCTCCCGTTTGGGATATGAGCATCCGAAAGGATGTTTTCCAATAAGTCCTGTAAAAAACAAATCTCTCTTTCAGATATTTGCGGATAAAATATTATTTTACACAAGACATTATAATAATGATTTTTACTGGTATATAATGACATCCAAACAGAATAATGAAGAAACAAAATCCTTTTTTATTGATAATAATTACTTTGGTCTGGATAAAGAACATATCCTCTTTTTTATTCAAGGTCAGCTGCCGACTCTCACATTGGAAGGAAAATTAATTTTAAAAGATAAAAAAAGTTTGTTCCTTAATCCTGATGGGCACGGAGGCACCTTAAATGCATTGCTGAAGAACAATCTGATCGATCATATGATAAAAAACGGAATTAAATATATTTCATATTTTCAGGTGGACAATCCCTTAATAAAAATGGCTGATCCTTACTTTATCGGCTATCACATTAAGGAACAAAGCCTTGTTTCATCCAAGGTTATAAAAAAAACATATCCTGAAGAAAAACTCGGCGCAATCGGCAAAATAAACGGTATTAACAGTGTCATTGAATATTCAGATTTATCAACTGAAGATTTGAATGCAAAAGATCAGAACGGAATTTTAAAGTATCTAATGGGATCTATTGCCATTCATATTTTTAATGTTGATTTTTTATTGAATTTTACTGATAAAATGCCTATTCACTTTGCCATAAAGAACGTAAACGGATACTCATTTGACAATCCTGAAAGACCAGAAATAAAAGACTTCAAAGGTTTAAAATTTGAGAGTTTTATTTTTGACATTATTCCCATGGCATCAAAGAGCGTCTTTTTTGAGACCGCAAGGGAAGAGGAATTTTTTCCGTTAAAAAACAAAGAAGGAATTGATTCTATTGAAACATGTGTAAAAGGTCAGTCAATGCTTTTTCATAAATGGCTCAAAGATGCAAAATTTACCCAAAATAATTACAATGACGAAAAAATAGAAATAAGCCCTTTATATGCACCTGATTATGAAATTTTCTTAAGTAAATCAGCCAAAGATAACGATAAAATAATAAAAGCAATATTTAATAAAGACAGAAAATTTAAAAATGAAATATATATTGAATAAAAAGATCATATTATTAATATTTATTATTTTAACTTTGTCAAATACATTATTACCTGCCCAGAGTTCCAATATAAATATTTTTGTCGATTCTGTAAATATAAGAAAACAGTTTTTCCTGGATGACAAAAACTGGGATCTTTATAAAAATATAGTTATTAAAAAAATAGACAGGGGCAAAAGATTTTTTATTATTACCAAAATTGATCAGGGCAATTATGAAATACTTTTTTTTGCACCCGAATCAAATGATTACACCGAAAAATACAGTTACGGAGCTTTTAGTTATCAGTTCAATCCGGAAAAAGAACTTTTAAAGGTAAAAGTTTATTATCATTATAAGCATAACTCTTATGTATTTTTTGATAAAAATAATCCAAACAATGCAGATATCTACCTTTTCGGCAAAGAATATAAAAAAAATATTCATTATTATTTTAACTTTGATTCATTGAAATATATATCCTTTAATTCGATCAAAGCACTTCTTGATATTAACAATATCAGAGAAAAACTTCTAATTGAGGAAGACAACAGCGAAATAAAGTTGAAATTTATCGATAAGGTGATAAAACCTTCTCTTGCATATAACTATAATGATGACGGAGCAAGGGACCATTTCGGACAATTTGTTTATATAGAAAATGAAAAACTGCAAAAAAAAGGAAAAGAAGGATTAAACTGCAGCGGCTTTATAAAAGACATTGTTGACAATTATATACGACTGAAGGAAAAAGATTTTAAATGGTTGAAAATATCGGATCTGAAAAAAAGACGTATTGATGAACGCCAAAATATAACTTACAGATATAAAGAAATGGAATATGATACTTTTTTCGGATATGACTGGGTAAAAAACCTTGCAGATGAAATAAACAATTATTACAGCTATAATAATTTAAAAGCTCAAGAATATGATAAAGATACTTATTTGAATTATACAAGGCTCAGAGGATATGATGTAAAAGATCTGTATGAAATTTTATTCAGAGACCAGCAAAAAGACCCATCATATTTTTATATTTTGATCTTTAACAGATTAAGGAAGCAGATGCCTATTTTACTAGAAACAAGCCACATTGCAGTTATTGTTCCATATTTTAAAAACAATCATTTTTATACAAGAGTCTTCGAAAGTACCGAAGAAACAAATTTTAATAATATTTTAAAATACAGAAGTGAAGATAAGGTTTTAATCATCAAAGTTCCTCTGCCATTGGTGTATTTATAATATATACTCAATTTTATATAATATTTATCCCTTTAAAATTTTTTCATTGTATTTCCTGATCAATATATATTGACTTTATTAATAACTGAGACTATAATTATAAAAAAATATATTATTTTTATGAGGAGTAATTCATGTCTAAAAACAAATCCATTATTTTTGAAAATTGGTCGTTTCTAAAAGTCAGGAAGAAATACAATCTTTTACCGATTTTCATTATTTTCGCAATATTTTCTCTATTGATCTTATTCAGTTAGAGTTCGGCATTAAGTCTATTTATTTACTCTTTGTTTTAAGGAAAAATAGAATAACTTTTAAATGAAAATTTATCTTGTATTCAATTCTGAATAATAAAAAAACATTTTTTTTAAAAACAAGAATATTGCAGAAATAGCAACACTTTTTTATAATATATAATGTTGGAGTACAAAATGAAAAAGAAAAATAAAAACAAAAATAAAAATATAAAAAATAAAAAATTTCACATCATAGTGGTCAACTTAATCATTTTTATAATCGCAGTGATACTGATAGAGATTGCATTTAATATAATCGAAAAAATACCAAAGGCAACAGTCAATCTGGATGTGAGATTTCATCCTTATATCATGTGGTACAGCGATCTGCCTCAAAATCAGAATGAATTTTATGTCAGCAATTATTCAAAAAAAAAATATTCTGCTTGTTTAAAGCCCAATAATCTTCAGTTTTCAAGCAAATATGATTATGAATTTGTTCCTTATCAAAAATTTATAAAGGATAAAAACACTAAAGTTATTGTCATGACCGGCGGTTCATCTGTTCACGGACACGGAGCATCAAGCGATGAACATGTAATTACCGCTCAGCTTGAAAAATATTTAAATAAGTATCAGTCAAAATATAAATATGAAGTAATAAACATAGCGATGGGCAGCTGGGTGGCATTTCAGGAATTCATCGGTCTTGCTTTATACGGAAAGCAGTTTGATCCTGACTGGATCATAGTTATGGATGGGATCAATGATATTAACTCATTTTGCGACCATAGTGCCGGAGTCGGTAATCCGATGTTCTGGCCTTCAATGCGTTTTTATCTGGAAGGTAAAAGAGTACGAAAACCATTTGCAAGATTTATGGCAAAGCACTCCAGTTTTTTCCGCTTTTTGACAAAAACCACAAGAAACGATCTTGATAATGAAGACAACGATGAGAGCAGAAATATAAAGGAAAATGAAAACTGGGGAAATCTTGTATATAATACAGAGAGTAAAGATTCAAGATTCAGAGTAATAATTAATACAAAATGGAATGAAATAGACAGGCAGATTGATTTTTATTTATATGCCCAGGAATCAATTTTATCACATTTTGAAAACGCCAAATTTATCTTAAGTTCTCAGCCTAAATCCGAAGGATTCTCCTTTGATCATCATAATTATATTTTAGAAACCGATAAATCAAAAAAAGAAATATATAAAACCAAATTAATGTTAAAATTAAAGGAATTTTATGTAAATAACAAGGATAAAAACGTATTATATGCCAATCTGGATGAAAGCCTGTCTTACTTTTTTTACAATATATTATTTAAACTCGAAGAACTTACCGAAAAATATCAAAAAAATAAAACAAGGGATGTTATATACAGGAATCCTGAAACCTGTTTTACATACAATGAAACGGATCGCAATGATTTAAGAAAACGATATTTTAATGATTTTGTTCATTATAATAATGACGGTCATGAATTATTAGGTATTTTCTTTGCTGCCGAGGTAATAAAAAAAGATTTTTCAGAAAATGAATCAAAAATCATAATAGATAATCTTAATTATGATTTTTCAGGAATAACAGAAAAGGTTGAAGGAATAAAAAGATCATTATTTATAGAATAGAATGGATTTTGAATGTTAAAAAATATAACAATAAAAAAAATATTTAACGTAAAAACGATTGAGCTATTTCTTCTTGTATTGATAATACTTTGTATCCAAATAATATCATCTTATTTATTAACAAAGATATATTTTTTAAATAAAAACACCCTTAGTAACAACGGTAAATGGATATCGCAAAAAATGGAAAATGAAATAGATCTAATCGGTGCAGAAAATTACATGAACACTACAAATGCATTAGCAGGGAACATATTAAATCTGGGAGCATGGTTTGGCTATCATGAATTAATACATAAAAACAGACTGCCTTTCCGTAAATTGGAATTTGATTTTATACTCACAGATCTTGCATATTTCAGCATAATTTATAATAAAAACAATTATGGTTACAGCGGTTTCAGATTAAGCTTTAACAGCAATTTTAAAAACATTTATTTTAAAGCCGATAATATAGGGCTTTTTAAAACAAAGAAAGAACTTAATTTTAATGAAGCGATAATAAAAAGAAATAAATGGAATAACGTAAAATTAATATTAACCGACAACACAATTAAACTTTTTATTAATAATATGTTGACTGCTGAAATTTTAGAAAAAAATCTTAATGATCAGTTCATAGGATTTAAAGGGTCATCAAAAAATGTTTATATTGACAATATAATAGTACTAGATAAAAATTCAAAGATTATATTTAAAGAAGATTTCAGCATTAAAAATAAATTTATCAAATTTTTCTTGTTTTTTTTATTGATTATAAGTTTATTGGATTTATTGATCTTAGTGATAATTTTTTTTACCACCCATAATTTTAAAATTGCTTTATTATGGATTTTACTGATAGGCTTAAATTTATCTTTTGGTACATTAATTATTAATATCTATTTAAGCTGGAAATCAACCAGATATCCTTCAAAAGAATCATTATTTAAGCAGGAAATAAATCCTTTCATTGAAGAAATTAATAATGAGGAGAATATAGAACTAACAAACGATAAAGATGAAAACATCGAAGACAATGATGTTGAAATAAATAAAACCAATAATGAAAATCCAGAAAATATCGACCTTGACGAAAATAATAACGCTACAGAAATTAATTTCGGCGATATAAAAAATGACTACCTTCAGGATCTCTATAATTCTGCAAAAATAACAATCGAAAATAACAGGAATCAATATCATTTAAATCTTAAGCCCGGTGTCTGTCGAATCGTTTTTATCGGCACTTCACAAACATGGGGTTCAGGAGCAAGGGATTTCGGCGAAACATTCGTCAATCTGATTGAAGATAATTTAAATAAGAAATCATATAAACATATGAAATATGAATGTATTAATGCATCAGTGCAGGGAATGGTTTCCTATCAGCTCTTCAATATCTACAGAGATTATTATCTTCCATTTAATCCGAGTTTAAACATAATAAATTTATCCAACAATGATGCTTCTGACCTTGGCAGTCCTGAAGTTTTCAGTATAACTTTAGAGAAATTCATCAGATTGAACAATGAACATTTTATCAAGACAATATTTATTTTGGAATCGAATTCCATAGAAAACATAACCGTTAATATATATAAGTATCACGATATCATGAGAAAAATTGCTGAAAAGCATAACATTCCAGTTATCGATCTGTTTGATTTCATGAACAAAAATTATGATAAAGGATTTATCTGGTGGGACAATGTGCATATGTCTTCAGCAGGTCATAATTTAGCAGCTCAATTACTTACCGAAAAAATAGAAGAATCAATAGATGATAAAATCATATCCACTGTTAAAAACAGAAATTATTTAAAAAAGAGCAAGGAAGATGTAATTCTTGAAAAAATAGATGAATTAACGGAAATTGTTAAAACTTTATCAAACAAACTTGAAAATTAAAAATAATTAAAAAGGACCTTATATCCATATAACTGTCATGACTGCTGTTTCATAGTGAATATATTCAGCGTAAAAAGTGAGTATGCTCACTAAGTGCAGATAATTATCTTTGTAAAGAGATAATTTAGCTATGAAATTTGTAATTAATTGATAATTTTTTCTTTACAAAAACATTAAAATATGCTAAAAATTATAAATATTACATTCCTTCGGGGATTGGTGAAAGTCCATACCGGCGGTAAAGCCCGCGAGCTTTTTAAAAAAAAGCAAGAATCGGTGTAATTCCGATGCCGACAGTAAAGTCTGGATGGGAGAAGGAAACAAACAGGATATTAATTAATTCTGTTTTACCTGCCTGATTAATCCCCGAAGCAAAGGGGATCAGATGTTAACCGCATCTGTAATAACAAATATTGATAAAAACAATCAAAATACCATTAATGACTTCTTTATGGATATAGCTTTAAATGAAGCTAAAAAAGGCATTGGATTTACCTCCCCTAATCCATTGGTTGGTGCAGTGATTGTAAAAAACAATAAAATACTTTCAACTGGCTTTCATAAAAGGGACGGACAGGCTCATGCCGAAGTTATCGCAATAAAAAAATTAAGCGAAAAAAAAGTTAAAGATTCCGATCTCTATGTGAACCTTGAACCATGCTCTCATTATGGAAGAACACCCCCCTGCACTGACCTGATCATAAAATCGAAAATAAAAAGAGTATTCATCGCAAATAAGGATATAGACAACAGGGTAAACGGCAAAGGAATTGAAATACTTAAAAAAGCAGGAATCAGCGTAAAAACGCATATCATGGAAAAAAAAGGAAAAAACTTAAACTCAATATACTTCTTTAATAAAAAAAACAACAGACCTTATATAGTTATAAAAGCCGCCGTCACTCTTGACGGTAAAATTGCCTCATTCATCGGCGATTCAAAATGGATATCAAATGAAAAGTCAAGACAGATCGTACATAAACTAAGACTAAGGTTAAAAAGCATAGCAATCGGGCATAACACCGTAATTAAAGACAAACCGCAATTGAACTGCAGGCTTAAGGGTTTTGAAAAAAAACCGATTGATAAACTTGTTTTTACCGAGAAAAATACAGAAAAGTTCCGCTTTGCTGAAAACAGCGGCAATATTTATATAATCAACCGCTGGTTAAGTTCTGACAAAAAAAATTTTATTGATTTCTGTAATGAAAAGAAGATTGATTCTGTTCTGGTCGAAGGAGGAAGCCATGTTTACTCATGGTTTCTTAATAATGATCTTGTTGACAGGATTTTTCTATTTTATAAACCTGCTTTTCTTGGAAATGACGGGATACCGTTGATTCTGGAGAGAAAAATAAATCATATTAAAAACCTTTCTGATTTTAAAATTAATGATGTTAAGTTAATGGATGACAATTTTATGGTTGATCTTGCAAGAGGAGAAGCTTTATGTTTACTGGTATAATAGAAGAGACAGGAAAAGTAAAACAGCTTGAAACAAGCAGACTCCACATTTATTGCAAAAAGGTAATTGAAGGATCAAAGATCGGTGACTCCATTGCAGTGAACGGTTTATGTCTCACAATAACCGATATTTATCCGAAATACCTATCCTTTTATATTTCCAAAACCACAAAAGAACATTCAAGGTTCAATCACGGAGAGATCATGATCCAAGAAGAGGTTAATCTTGAAAGAGCATTGACATTTTCATCAAGGCTTGGCGGACATATAGTGCAGGGTCATGTGGACGGCAAGGCAAAGATAATAAGCATGGACAGGATCAGGGATGATACTTTTATCGAGTTTTTATATCCCAAGAATTTAAAATATTTTATTGTAAATAAAGGATCTGTTTCTTTGGATGGCATCTCATTGACAGTAAGTGATATTTTATCTTCCAGCTTTAAGGTAACAGTAATCCCTCATACTTTTAATGAAACCAATTTAAAAAATAAAAAGATCGGGGATTATATGCATATCGAAACAGATATAATATCAAGATATGTATATCATTTATCAAAATTAGGGGGAACTTATGAAGGACATAAGGAAATTATTGAAAGATTTTCAGAATGGTGACATTGTCGTTGTATTTGATGATGTAAAAAGAGAAAATGAAGCGGATTTAATAGTTGCCATTGATAAATTAAACGCAGATAAAGTTAATTTCTTAATAACCTACGGTAAAGGACTCTTATGTGCCGCTTTATCAGATGAAATAATCGATAAAAAAGGTTTTCCATTTATGCCTGCTTTAAACAAAGTACCTCATTCCACAGCATTTACCTTGAGCGTTGACAGCAAAAAGGTAAAAACAGGAATATCCCCATTTGAAAGATATCTGACAGCCATTGATCTTATAGATAAAAATAAAAACTTTAAAGATTTCATTACTCCGGGTCATCTTTTTCCTCTGGCTGCAAAAAAAGGGCTTCTGCTTGAGAGAAGAGGACACACAGAAGCAGGGGTCAGTTTATGCAAATGGTCAGATCTTCCTCAGGGCGCATTGATATGCGAAATGATAAATGATAAAGGTGAAATGTATTCAAGAGAAGAGGCAATGGAATTTGCTAAATTGCATAATGTCAACTTCTGTGACATCGAAGAGCTTGTTGAATATCAAAACCTCAATTATCCCAATATAGAAAAAAATTCAAACGCCAGATTGACAACGGAATATGGAATGTTTGAAATAACAGTTTATAAAGAGCTTTTTTCTGATAAAGAACATGTTTTTCTTTCAAAGGGTAATTTTACTAAGGGAGTCGTAAGAATTCATTCGGAATGTTTTACAGGTGATGTTCTTGCCAGCAGGAGCTGCGACTGCAGAAGCCAGCTCCATTATGCATTAAAGAGAATTTCTGATGAAGGAAACGGTGCCCTGTTATATTTAAAACAGGAAGGCAGGGGCATTGGCCTAGGGGAAAAAATAAAAGCATACCAGCTTCAACAAAAAAAAGGACTTGATACAGTTGAGGCAAATTTAAAGCTGGGTCACAAGGTAGACAACAGGGATTATCACTGCGCAGCATGGATTTTAAAAGATCAGGGATTTAAGGAAGTACGATTACTGACCAATAATCCTGATAAAGCCGAAGGATTAAAGAGGCACGGTTTGAAAGTAACAATTGAAAATTTCAAGGTTGATGTAATACCTGAAAATTACAACTATCTTTTGACAAAAAAGGAAAAAATGGGACATAAGATTACATTATGAGTAATTATGTTTAAAAATAATAATAGTTTGAATTTCGAATAAAATGATATTTATAAATTTTGACCACAGAGGACATAGAGTAAGAATTAAAAAAGTTTCGGTGCGCTCCTTGTTCTCTGTAGTTTCCTTTATAATATTTTGTATTCTGAAATTCAATTTTTCAAATAATATAATTTTGAACAAGGAGTAAAAATGTACAAAACTATTGAAGGAAATTTCAGTGGGAAAGGTAAAAAGTTTGCTGTTATTGTATCAAGATTTAATTCATTTATGACAGATAGACTTTTGGAAGGAACCCTGGATTGTCTGGCAAGACATGATGTAAGTGAAAAGGATATAACAATTATAAAAGTGCCTGGAGCATTTGAAATACCAGTAATCTGTAAAAAATTGGCATTAAAAAAAGAAGTTGATGCGATAATCGCTCTCGGAGCAGTTATCAGGGGCGATACTCCGCATTTTGATTATGTTGCTGCAGAAGTATCAAAAGGAATAGCAAATATCAGTATTGACACAGGTATGCCAATATCTTTCGGAGTACTGACAACCGATACAATTGAACAGGCAGAGAATCGATCTGGTGCAAAAAGCGGTAATAAAGGTTTTGAAGCAGCAATGACTGCATTGGAGATGATCAATATCATCAGCAGTATTTAAGAATAAATAAATAAAAATAATATTTATTTAAGTCGAATGTCGAATAAGGGATTAACCTAAGAAATTTCATGAGATGCTGCTTCATTCATTGAAATTACAAGTCATTGCTTCAGGCTTTCAGCCTTCGCAATGACAGAAAAACAGAATGTCTAAAAGACTATCTGTTTATTATATTTTTATTCGAAATTCGACCTATTTATTCTTAATATCTTTGCAATGTTTAATATCTCTGCCTTCAGCCATATATACAGTTTCTTCGGCAATATTGGTTGCAAGATCTGCGATCTTTTCAAGATTATGTGAAACTCTTATCAAATGATATGCCCTTTCGATTGACCGGCTGTCATGTGACATATATGAAATAAGATCCCTGATATTTTTTTCATTCAGTTCGTCAACTTCCTGATCACGAATGCATACGCTTTTTGCTGTATCAATATCTTCATTAATAAAAGATGTTATACTGTCAGCTATCATTTTTTTTATTATTTCATACATTTTTATAAAATCGATAGCTGTATTTAATTCAGGTTTGTCTATTAAAAACAAGGCACTCTCTGCAATATTCACACATTGATCCGCAATCCTTTCTAAGTCATTATTCATTTTAGCAGTCATTAAAACGGTTCTTAGTTCTTTAGCTTCGGTTTGATATAATGCAAGAATACTAGTGTACAACTCTTCGATATCAATTTCAAAACTGTTAACCTTTATTTCTTCATTTTCAATAACATTAAGCAATATCTTTTTGTTTTTTGAAAAAAATCCTTCCATGCAATGAGAGATCATTTTTTCTACATTGTTAGCTTGAGTAATGATCAATTCTTTAAGTTCAATAATTTTTTCTTTCTGCATTTTTTTCTCCTTACTCTTAACCAAATCTTCCTGTAAGAAATTCCTCTGTCCTTTTATCTTTGGGCACTGTAAATAATTTATCTGTTTTACCATATTCTACAATTTCACCCAAATATAAAAAAGCAGTATAATCCGAAACCCTTCCAGCCTGGCTGAAATTATGTGTAACAATAATTATTGTCACACTGTTCTTTAACTCAAGTAAAAGCTCCTCAATCTTATTTGAAGATTTAGGATCAAGTGCCGATGTCGGTTCGTCCAGAAGCAGTATCTCAGGCTCAGTTGCTAATGCTCTTGCAATGCAGAGTCTCTGCTGCTGACCTCCTGAAAGTGAAAAAGCCGAAGAATGAAGCCTGTCTTTCACTTCTATCCATAATCCTGCCTGTTTCAGGCTTTTTTCTGCTCTTTCCTCCAAAACACTCTTTTTCTTTATGCCTTTTATTTTTAATCCATAAACGAGATTTTCATATATAGATTTAGGAAAAGGATTCGGTTTCTGGAATACCATGCCTACCCTTGATCTTAAATCAAACACATCAGATTTTTCATTATAAATATCTTCATTATCAATCAATATCCTGCCCTCTATTTTAACATTTTCGATAAAATCATTCATCCTGTTAAAACATCTTATCAATGTCGACTTTCCGCATCCAGAAGGACCGATAAGCGCAGTAACTTTGTTATCATAAATATCCAATCTTATATTTTTCAGTATATGAGCATTCCCAAACCATAAATTTAAATTTTCAACAAGAACATCTACCATCTTCTATTCCTTCTAATCTTATATCTTAATAAGACTGCTGTAAAATTAATTATAAATATCAAAACAAGCAGTACTATTGCTGTTCCATATGCTATTGGATGCTGTTTTTCAGGATGAGTGCCTTCAGTCATTAATGCATATATCTGATAAGGAAGAGCCATACACTTATCAAATAATGATCCGGGAAGACCTATCATGTAAAAAGTACCGGCAGTGAATAATATGGGAGCGGTTTCACCTGCCGCTCTACCGATGCTTAATATTACACCTGTTAAAATACCGGGCAGTGCAGAGGGAAGTACAATCTTTATGATCGTTTCTCTTTTTGTCGCACCTAATGCATAAGATGCCTCCCTTATATCCGTGGGAACAGTTTTAATAGCTTCTTCACCTGCATTTATGATTATTGGAAGTATTAATACAGCAAGTGTACAGCCTCCTGCTAGTATTGAAACATTAAATCTTAAAAAATAAACAAAAAATGCCATTCCGAATAATCCGTAAACTATTGAGGGAACTCCTGCTAAAGTGTTTATTGCCAGTCTTATAATCTTAACCAACCATTGAGGTCTTGCATATTCCGATAAAAATATACTACCGCTTATACCTAAAGGCATTGCAATTATCACAGAAATAACAGTCAGCAGTAGCGTTCCTATAATTGCAGGAAAAATACCACCTTCAGTCATATGCTGTCTGGGGAACTCAAACAAAAATGACAAAGAGAGCACTTTATAACCTTTAAGAAAAATCATAGCTAAAAATAAAAACAAAAAGAATATGTTTGCAGCAATAATTATCCTTAAAAGAATGATACCCTGTAAATTCCTCAATTTTCTTTTATCACTTATATTTTTCATTTTAATTATTATGCCTCGTTTTTAATGATCCCCTAATAAGTCCAATTATAAAATTTAGAATCAAAGTTATAACAAATAAAACTGCAGCAATAGCAAATAAAGCATAATAATGAGTGCTGCCTACAGGCGTTTCACCCATTTCACTTGCCAATGTTGAAGTCATAGGTCTTACTGAATCAAAAATTGTTTTAGGTATAACAGCCGAATTGCCTGCTACCATAAGGACTACCATCGTCTCTCCTATTGCTCTTCCTATGCCTAATATTACACTTGTTATTATACCTGATTTTGCAGCAGGTAAAACAACTTTAAATATTGTTTCCCATTTTGTTGCTCCAAGGGCATATGAAGCTTCCCTTAGGTTCATGGGCACTGCATTAATTGCATCTTCAGAAATACTTGAAATTATAGGTATTATCATTATTCCTAAAATTATTGATGCTGTAAAAGCATTAAAACCTGTTTTTAGATTTAACAATTTTTGGATAAATGGAGCAAAAACAGCCATTCCGAATAACCCGTAAATTACCGAAGGAATGCTTGCCAGAACTTCAATAACAGGTTTTAATATCTCTTTTTCGTGAGGCTTTGCTATTTCCGAAATATAAACAGCTGTAGCTATACTGAAAGGAACTGCAATTATGATTGTCAATGAAGTAATAAGCAAAGAACCTGCAATAATTGGCAGTATGCCAAAATCTGGCGGATCATATACAGGATACCAATTTAATCCTGTAATAAAATCCAGAAAATTGTAACTATTAAAAAGCTTCAATCCCTGTGAAAATATGCTTAAAATTATACCAAATAAAATAAAGACAGAAGAAACACTGGCTAAAGTTATTATTATATAAAAAACAGTATCATTTGTTTTTTTAACCGAATGTTTCTTCATTTTAAAACTATACCTTTATACCCTATAACTTAATATACCCTGACTCTTCTATCAGTTCCTGACCCTTTTTTGATAAAATAAAGTCTAAAAATTTTTTAATATCACCCTGAGGATTGCCGTTTATATACATTTGTAATGTTCTTGATATTGGATAAGTATTATTTTTTATATTTGACTCTGATGCTTCAACCTCATTGATCTTTAAAGCTTTTATTTTTGAAGAGTTTAAAAATCCCAATCCAATATAACCAATGCTGAAGGGTGTCTGCGAAACAGTTGTTGCCATTGCCTGGTTAGAACTTACCATCATAGCATCGGATCTCAATTTGTCTTTATGAAGAACCATCTCTATAAACGAACCATAAGTTCCGCTTGATGTATCTCTTGATACAACAATGATCTGTTTATCCTCTCCACCTACCTGTTTCCAATTATTTACTGATCCGTTGTAAATTCCTTTGAGCTCTTCCATTGTAAGATTAGTTAAATTAACGCCATTATTCACTATAACTGCAATCCCGTCCAAAGCAATTATAATTTCATTGACATTTACTCCCTTGTTTTTTGCATTATTTATTTCTTCTTCTTTTATTTTTCGAGAAGAGCTGCCTATATCCGCTTTACCGTCAATTATTGCGGCTATTCCAACACCTGAACCACCTCCGCTTACTGTAATTTTAGCCTTTTTATCAATATTGTACATATAATATTCAGCACAACTCTGAGCGATTGGTAATACCGTAGTAGATCCGGTGATCGATATATTTTTACCTTTTTCACACGAAACCGATAAAAACAATAATGAAAAAGCTCCAGAATAAATAAAAATTTTTTTTAATTGTTTAATCATATTAAATCTCCTAAAATTTATTTATTCAAGTATAATTTTAATATATTAATTCAATATAATTAATTTGTTAAGATTGTGTTAAGATTTGTATTATTTTGGAAATTTCATTACAAATACTGAACCTTCTCCGGGTACAGACCTGACATCAATTGTTCCGTTCAATTGAAGCACATTATGCTTTACTATTGCAAGACCCAGTCCGCTGCCTACAGATTTTCTGCTCCTTGATTTATCGGCTACATAAAACCTCTCAAATATCCTGTCAATATCCTTTTCAGGTATGCCTATGCCAGTATCTTTAACTTTTAATATATAACTATCTGCATTTTCATCCGCCGTTATTTTAATCTTTCCTTTATCTGTATATTTTATTGCATTATCGATTAAATTAATAAATATCTGTTCAAGCATAAACATATCACTTTTGATAATTTCTATATTCAATTTTATATTCAACTTTAAATCTTTTTTACTTAAACTGTCTTGGAATAAAATTTTCAGATGTTTAAAAAACTTCTTCAGCTTTATCTCTTCAATGACCATTTTTTGATCTTTTTGTTCCTCAAGCTTCGATAATGATAAGAGATCATTGATAATAAAGATCAATCTTTTCGCATGTCTTTCAATTATTTTATAATATTTGATCTTTGACTTATCAGTTTCCTCTTCCATCAAAGTTTCAATATATCCTCTTATTGCAGTTAGGGGTGTGCGAAGCTCGTGGGAAACATTTGATATGAAATCCTTTTTTATTATTTCAAGATTTTTTATTTCAGTTGCATCATAAAAAATAAAAATATAAGTTTTATTATACTCAATATGATTCATGCTGCAGAATAATATTTTATTATTATATTCTATTTCTTTTATTTTATTTTTGTTGTTCTTTTTAAAATTTTTTATATAATCATTCAATTCATTATCTCTGATTACTTCCCAGTAAAATTTATTATCAATATCCTCTCTGTTAAAGAGTTTTATTAGACTATCGTTATATCTTATAATCCTGCCTTCATTGTTTACAACCATTATACCTTCTTTAACAGAACTTATTATTGCATTGATCTCCTCTTTTTCAGTCTTTAATTCATTGATCCTTTCATTTAACGAGGCTGTCATAATATTAAAATTTTCACTTAAGCTCATAATTTCATAAAGGGATTTATCAAAATATATTGTTTCATCAAGGATTCCTGATGAAGCTTTTTTTGACAATTCTGATATTTTTATAACAGGTACAGAAATCTTTCTTGAAAAATAATAAACGAAAAATGTCATAATAATAATAAGCAAAAGCCCTGTTATAAATATATTTTTTTTAAAATAATTAAGCATTTTTTCATTATTCTTTACTGTTCTGCTTATTCTTAATATATAATAAATGTCATTTATTTTAAACATTGCTGCTGTATAAATCATATCCATTTTTAATGTTGTTGAATATCTTATAGAATATGCCTTATTTTGAATTAATGCTTCGGCAATTTCCTTTCTATTAATATGGTTATCCATTGTTTTATAATCCTGTTCAGAATCAGCAATAACAGAACCGTCTTTTTTGATTACTGTAATTCTTTTCTTTATTTTTAACGAGATATCTTTAATCTTTAAATTCAACAGTTCATAATTTTCAATTATATTCTCATTCAGGGATTCATTTAAAAGTATAAGATCTGTTTCAGCATCCTCATTTAATGCATCTAAGTAAATGTCTTTGATTGCAAAATATGAAAATACTAAAGCTGAAATAATTGATAAAAAAATAAGAATAAAATAATTTCTGATAAGATATGAAAAAATAGTATTTCTTTTAATTTTCAAGTTTGTACCCTATACCTCTTATATTTAAAATTAATTTGCCGGTTTCACCCAATTTTTCCCTTAAATTTTTAATATGTACATCAATTGTTCTGTCAATGACATACTTGTCTTTGCCCCAAAGCTGGTCAAGAAGCTTTTCCCTTGAAAAAACCCATCCTCTTTTTTTTAATAAAATTGTCAATATTTTAAACTCTGTTGATGTAAGTACTATTTTACCACCGTTTTTATCATAAACTTCATGTTTATTATGATCAATGAATATCTCTTCATTTATATTATCTATCTTATTTTGAATCTCATCCTCATTTTCATTCCATCTTCTTAATACAGCTTTTACCCTTGCAGCAAGTTCTCTTGGCGAAAACGGTTTGGTCACATAATCATCAGCGCCAATCTCAAGACCGATAACCTTGTCAATCACATCCTGCTTTGCAGTAAGCATGATTACTTTAATATTCATATATTCTGGATTGTTCTTTAATAATTTACAAATTTCTATACCGTCAATCCCTGGAAGCATAATGTCTAAAACTACAAGATCAGGCAGATTTCTGTTTAAAGAGTCCAGAAAATCTCTGCCGTTTAAAAAATTGTTTGTTTTATAATTGTTTTTTTTCAATTGATGACATACAAGATCGGCTATATCCTTTTCGTCATCAACTACCGCAATATATTTATTCATAATATTTTTCTATTTTATAATTGTTAATTTTATGTTAATTTTTTAAATATTTTTAAATTTATAATTCAAATTTCAATTTCAACATATAAAAATTATATAATTCAATTTATATATCAATTAAATCAAGCTTAATCTTGATTACAGCTTTTTTGACAGGTTCAGGTTTATCATTAACCATTATTCCAGGAATATGTGCATCCTGCGGAAAAAATACAGCAAATATTCCGGAATGTAAAATTGTAGAATTAAAAATAATGTCAGGATTGTCATAAAAAATAATATCATTCTCTTTGTTATAAACAGTGTTGGGTTTTAATTTGTAGGCATTCTGCCATTTAATTATCTCCCTGCCCTCAAGTCCTATCTGAATATCGATATACTTCATGTGAGATTCAAGTTTAGCTTCTTGTTCGGGTTTGGAATAATAAGACACCAAAAGAAGAAAAATATCATCACCTGAAATATCATATCTTTTCGGTTCGCTATTTGTATTAAAGTTTTTAAAATACTCAAATGCATCTTCCCATGCCTTGCCAAGGTTATATTTTTTATAATTGTCAATATGATCAATGATCATCCTAAACTCCTTATAAATATTTAATGGTTGAATTTCAATTCACAAATAATTAAAATTTTAACCTATTATAACACAAATATCATAGAATTTTATCATATTTCCCTTAAAAATTGCATAAAAATCTGAAATCTCAATGTTCCAAGTTTTATTATTATATTTAATAATTATATAAAAACATTTCAATAGTTATGCTGCTTTTTTTTTCTGACAATTTCATAATCTGCTTGTACCATCATTTTAACCAGCTCTTTAAATGAAGTTTTAGCATTCCATCCTAAAATTTTTTTTGCTTTATCCGGATCACCTAAAAGGAAGTCAACCTCAGTCGGTCTGAAATACCTTTTATCAATCTCCACAAGACATTTATTGTTTTTTGAATCATATCCCTTTTCATCAGAACCTTTGCCTTTCCATACCAGTTCGATATTCAACTCATTAAAAGCAAGTTCTGTAAATTCTTTAACAGAATGATTTTCCCCTGTTGCAATGACAAAATCTTCAGGTTTATCAAGCTGAAGCATGAGCCACATTGCTTCAACATAATCCTTTGCATAACCCCAATCTCTTTTTGCATCTAAATTACCCAGATAAAGTTTATCCTGCAATCCTGCTTTTATCCTGGAAGCAGCCATTGTAATTTTACGTGTAACAAAAGTCTCTCCTCTTCTCGGTGACTCATGATTGAATAATATTCCGTTGCAAGCAAAAATTCCATAAGCTTCTCTGTAATTGACAGTTATCCAGTAACCGTAAATTTTAGAAACTCCATATGGGGATCTGGGATAAAACGGCGTTGATTCCTTTTGCGGTGTTTCAACCACTTTCCCATATAGTTCACTTGTTGAAGCCTGATAAAATTTTGTCTTTTTTTCAAATCCTAAAAGCCTTATTGCTTCAAGAAATCTCAATGTACCCAATGCATCCGCATTTCCTGTATATTCAGGTGTATCAAAGGACACTTTAACATGACTCATTGCCGCAAGGTTATATATTTCATCAGGCTTTATCTGCTGTATGAGTCTGATTATATTTGTAGAATCAGTAAGATCCCCGTAATGCAGGAAAAGCCTTACATTTTTATAATGAGGATCTTTATATAAATGATCAATCCTATGGGTATTTATCAAACTGGATCTTCTTACCATGCCATGTACTTCATAACCTTTATCCAATAATAATTCAGCAAGATATGAACCATCCTGTCCAGTAATACCGGTAATAAGCGCTTTTTTGCTCAATTTATGCTCCTTAAAAATTTACTCTATTTTTTAATATCATAATGTATAATTAAATTATTTCATTTTAAAAATTATCACAAAATCACTTTTTTGTCTAATATAAAACAGAAATTAAATATTTTCACTTTTCATTTAAAATATTTAAAAATTATAAAATTTATTTTATATAAATTTTATATAAAAATCATTGCAAAGAATAAAAAAGAAAGTTATATATACATAAAAAAATTATATTGATATCAAATTTAATATAATTAGGTCGAATGTCGAATAAGGGATTAACCTAAGAAATTTCATGAGATGCCGCCTCATTCATTGAAATTACAAGTCATTGCTTC
>JAFGQB010000076.1 GCA_016935915.1 Spirochaetota bacterium | reverse complement strand
GGCTTTCAGCCTTCGCAATGACAGAAAAACTGAATGTCTAAAAGACTATCTGTTTATTATATTTTTATTCGAAATTTGACCTATATAATAAATTCGGTACTTACAGAATAAGTTAAATTTATTTTTAAGAAAAGATAGTTTATATTAATATTTATTTTTTTAAATAAATATTAAATGTTTTTGCGATAATTGACTTTAGTATTATAATTAATTATACTTTTGATTATATGATACTTTCGGCAAACCTCGTTTTAGAAACATCATATAATTATGGAAATTGATTATATAGTTTAGATAAAACTTTTTGACAGGTTTTTAAAGAGCCTTATAGTTATGAAAAATATTCAAACTAAAAGCAATGATTTTTCATTATTCGATTTAATAAATGACGGAATAATAGCCGCAGAATTTTCGACAAAGAAAATCATTTATGTAAATAATTCCGCAGTGAATCTGTTCGGCTACAGCAAAAAAGAGTTTGAATCAAAAAGTATAAATGATATACATCCACAGAAAGTTATAAAAACTGTTTTAAAAGAGTTTACCGAGATACATGACAGAAAAGGAAAATTGTCCAGGAATATAGCCTGTCTAAGGAAAAACAGAAGTATATTTTATTGTGATATTAACTCCACAAGAATGAAAATTGGCGATAAAACATGTCTTCTAGGTGTTTTTAGAGACATAAGCGTCAGAAAAAATTTAGAAGATCTTCTCCTGATAAGTGATGAAAGGTTCAGGGAACTATTTAATAATATGTTCAACGGCATGATAATCTATAAACCGATAGAGAAAGGAAAAAATTTTTTAATTTATGATATCAATGAAGCAGGATTGAAATTTGAAAACAGGAAAAAGGAAGAACTGCTGGGAAAAACTGTTACAGATGTTAATTTGGCATTTATTAATTCTTTATTACTCCCGATACTGCAAAGAGTTTATAATTCAGGTCTGCCGGAGTTTATGCCGGAAATTGAATATAATAACGGAAGCAGCAAACTTTTCAGAGAAAATTATTTGTTTAAATTAAGCACAGGGGAAATAGTTTCTATGTATAAAGATATTACACATAGAAAGATATATGAGAGAAATTTAAAGATCAAAACCGATTTAATAAATTATTCCTTAAATGCCACATGTATTACAAATTTAAAATTTATATTATTGGAAATAAATGATTCTTTTTTAAGATTATGGGGTTATAAAAATAAAAAGGATCTGCAGAATAAAACCATTAATGAATTGTTAATAAATAATTTAAAGCATGATGAATTAATTAATGAATTATCAAAAAACGGGAGAGCTTTAAAAGAAGTTAAAGGAATTAAAAAAAACGGCAAGCTTTTTGATCTGATCGTTTTTTCCTCATTGGTAAAAGATGAACTGAAGAATCCAGTATGTTATACTTTTTCCTTTGTTGATATTACGGAATTTAAGGAAAATCAAAAAGAGCTTGCTATATTTAAAAGATTTGTGGAAGCATCAGGACAGGGTTTCAGAATATCTTCACTTGATGGATTTATTATCTATGCGAACAGTAATTTATGCAATTTATTGGGTATTAAGAACTTGAATGAACTATATGGAAAGTCAATCTTTGAATTTTTTACTGATCCCGTTGTTGATAATTATAAAAATACAATTATGTCCATACTTAAAACAGGGAACAGTTGGACAGGTGAAATATTATTAAAAAGCATTGAAAATAAAATCATACCGATATTAGATAACTTTTTCTTTATTCAAAACATTGATGGAAAACCGGAGTATCTTGCAGAAGTTATCACCGATATTTCAGAAATTAAAAACCTTCAGGATCAGCTAATATATTCAGAAAAACTTTCCGCAATAGGACAACTGGCTTCAGGCATTGCTCATGAATTTAATAATATATTAGCAGTTATAAAAAGCACATCTCAAATGCTTTTATTTTATCTAGAAAAAGGCAAGATCACGCTTCCACCAGAAATCGCCGATGAGCTTGCAGTAATTGATAAACAGACAGATAATGGAGCTAAAATAGTATCAAATATTATGGCATTGGTTAAATCTAAAAACTATACTCCTGATTTATATTTTATATCAGAAATAATTGATGAAGTAATCGAATTACAGCATAAAGAAATGGAATTGGAAAATATTAAAGTAGTTAAAAATATTTCAATTGATTATAAAATAAAAATTGATAAAGTTTTGATACAGCAGATATTGTTGAATTTATTTATTAATTCAAGACACGCTATAAAACCTAAAGGTAGAGGAGAGATAAAAATATCAGTTCATGAGGAATATGGATCTGTAATAATTAATTTTGAAGACACTGGAATTGGAATGGAAGATGAAATAAAAAGGAATATTTTTAATCCTTTTTTTACAACAAAAGGCGCTTTTTCCACAAATAATCTGGGCTTAAAAGGGATAGGTCTGGGATTGTCAATAGTGCTGAAAATTATTAAAGATATAAACGGTGAGGTCAATGTGGAAAGCCTGCCGAAAAAAGGAACGAAATTTATTATAAAAATTCCTTTGATAAAATGATTAATTTATGATTAACCGGGGTAATTTATGAGTAAATATAATATATTGATAGTAGATGACAGTCAGGACATTCTAAATTCATTAAAAAGAGTGCTAGACGGTATTGATAATGTTGTGACTTTTAAAGCACTTGGGGCACAGGAAGCCTTAAAAATTTTAGATAAACATAATATTAATTTGATTATTTCTGACCAGAAGATGCCGGATATGTCAGGAGTAGAATTATTTAAAATAACAAAGAGCAAATACCCTGATGCAATCAGGATATTACTGACCGCATTTTCTGACGTTGAAGAGATCATTGATGCCATAAATCATGGTGAAATTTACAGATATATAACCAAACCATGGAATGTAATTGAACTTAGAAAAGTGGTTGAAAATACCCTTGAACTTATCAATTTAAAAGATGAAAATAAAACGATGCATGAATTGATTGTTGAACAAAATCTAAAATTAAAAAACATGAACATTAACCTGGAAAATAAGGTAAAATTGAGAACTGAACAGATTAAAGAAATTCAGCATATTACTATTTTTGCTCTGGCAAGATTAGCCGAGTCCAGAGATATAGAAACCGGAAACCATTTAAACAGAATCAGAAATTATTCCAGTTTGTTGACTGAGGGATTGGCAAAAATAGCACCTTATAATGAATATATAACTGAAAGATATATAGAAAATATTTTTTATTCAAGTCCTTTGCATGATATTGGAAAAGTAGGTATTCCTGATAAAATATTATTAAAACCGGCAAAATTAACAGAAGATGAGTTTGAAATAATGAAAACTCACACAATTATTGGCGGAAAAACTCTCGAAGACGCTGAAAAAGAGCTGGTAAAGGGTAATAAAAAAGAATCTTTTCTGTCTATGGGAAAAAATATTGCCTATTACCATCATGAAAGATGGGATGGAAATGGCTATCCTTTTAAATTAAAAGGAGAAAATATCCCCTTATCCGCAAGAATTGTTGCAATAGCAGATGTTTATGATGCAGTAACAAACAAGAGAGTTTATAAAGGCGCAATATCTCATAATGATGCTGTTGATATGATTCTGGAAGAAAAGGGCAAACAGTTTGATCCTATATTGATAGATATTTTTAAAGAAAAAAGGGAAAAGTTTTTTGAAATATCAATTAAATTTACAGATAAAGAATATTGAATTATATTTAATTAATTATTTGACGAATATATTTATAAACTCCTTAATTCCTGTTAAAAACATTTGAACTGCAACAGTTGATAAAATTATTCCCATTAATCTTTCAATCGCTTTGAGCATTCTGTGTCCTAGTATTTTATTTAAAAAATCAGATAATAACAATACTACTGTTGTAAACAACCATGCGATTGATACAGCCAGAAGCCAGGTAAAAATTTTTTCAGGATATTTTGTTGAATACAAAATTGTCATTGCAATTGATGAAGGACCTGAAACCAATGGAACTGCAAGAGGAACGATCATGGGAGCATCATCATTTTCATTGAATTTATGATAATCCTGGGGAAATATTAATCTAATAGTAATTAAAAATAGTATTAAACCGCCTGATATTGTTAATGCAGGTTCGGAAATATGTAAAGCAGATAAAACATATTTTCCTAAAAACAGGAAGAATACAAGAATAAATAATGCAAAAACCATCTCTCTTAAAATAACCAGTTTTCTTTTTTTGGGCGTAAGACTATTTAACAGAGTGAGGAAAAATGGAATGTTGCCAAAACCGTCAAGAATAATAATAAAAGTAATTATAGTTGATAAAAAACTCGGCATAAGGTAAATCTCTTATAAAAATAATTATGCTTAAATGTTTAATCTTTGTCAATTATTTTGACAATATTATTAAAAAATAAAAGGAATGAAATGAATATAATAAATTTACAAATTAACTTTTTCTCTGTCCGGGTTTTAAAGAGCTGTACAAAGGGCGTAAAGGGAAGATACAAAGGATACGAATTTTTTTGTCGTAAGGACTGTGGTTTTTTAGGGCAAAGAGGCACAACCGAAATCAGCAGGTTTCCATTTTGATTTTATAAAGTATTTATTTTTCTCACAGGCGCAGGGACCACAAAGGACGATCTTTAGATAATTTAAGGGGAAAGGCTTTTGTAATGAACCGGAAACCATGCCACCATATATAAGGTAAAAACAATTTCTATCATATATATCCCGGGGAGTTTACCATATAATGGGGAGAATTCTATCCATTATATGGTATATTCCTGTCCATTATATGATAGAATCTATCCATTATACGGCAGATTGCCGTCTTATATATGGTAAGCTTTTTTCTATTATATGGTAGAATTTTGTCTATTATACAGCATGTTTTTATGCATTATATTAAGCGGGAGACTTTAGGAGAGGATTTAAAAATGCTGCAAATACAGCAATCTGTCATCCCTTTGAAGAAAGGGATCTATGAAACTCAACAAGCATGCCCCTGCCTCCCAGTGTTTTGGGACATGTTAAGCTCTAAAAATACTTGTGATATTTTTAGAGCTTTATATTTATTAATTATGCCTATTCATTTACAAAAACACTTTATTTTCATATTAATTATAAAACTGCATTTTCACTAAATATGTTTTTATAATCCTGAAAAAAATCTTTTGGTAAGTCATCATTATATGCCCATAATTTTACTATATCATGTACATTCTTAATTGTTATTTTTTTACAATCCAGCATTATTTTTAATAGTTCCAAAGTTTTAATTGTTTTAATATCATATTCCCTGCCTAATATATGCATACATTCATCATCTGTAACAATTGGTATATTCAATACATAACCATATGTTAGACATTTAATATCTACTTTTGATGCAGAATATTCAGATTCTTTAGAATAATCCAATATAAAATCATAGACATTTTCAATTTCATTTAATTGACCGGTTGTTATTTTTAATTTGCATTTTCTATTTTCTTTATATTCATCTTTGTAAAACCATGGGAATTTAGTTTGAAGTCTTGGATTTCTATTAAATTCTTTATCTAAATCAGGCAAGATATATAAGCAATAATTTTGTTCACCGAAAGTAACATCTAATAAAGGTTTTATTCCATCTGCTAATCTGAGATAGGAATTCGTATCAACTAATAACTTTTTCTTCATTATTTATAAGCGCTCTATATATTTCCTTTGCATCAATTACAGGGATATTTAATACTCTTTCAATAAAACCGAAATTATTTTTTGATTTTATTAAATATTGTTTTAATAAATTAAAAAAAGATGTTTTAAAAACATCCGTACATATTTTAATATAATTTCCAGCCTTAGTATTTTTAGTTCTAAATAATATATCACTTAAAAGTAAATATTTTTTATTTAAATTTGTAGTTGCAGGATAAATATTTATAGATAAACCAGGTAACTTGTGATGATTTGCATATTTATCTATTTGCTTAGATATTGTTACAGGAGATATAAAATATTTTTCCGCAATATCTTTTATATAAGAAATTTTATATGCTTTATCATTTATATCGTATATTTTTTTGTATTCAATTTCTGACAGTTCTTTTGGAAATAAAAAAGCTCCTGCAAAAGCATCTGCGAATTCCTCTGATACTTCATACTTTAACTCTGGTGATATTATATGACCTATTTCATGAAGCATCCAAAATTTAAAATCAAAAATATTAACATCAAGATTTATATATATCCATGTTGTCATTGTATCCGGCAAATATATATGTAATGCATTTTCATGATGATTTTTTTTGCCCCATAATACAGGGATTAAAATAGCATTTAGTTCAGAAAAAAAACCAATTAAATCTTCAAATTCAATTTTATAATCGATTATGTTAATTTTGCTTCTAAAATGGTTTGCTATATCTTCTATATATAAATAATCTAATTTAGGTTCAATCAAAGTAGCGGGTTTAAATTTATTTATTGTTAAAAAGGCTGCCAGTTTTTTAAGCATATATCCCATATCAATTGCTCTTTTGATATGTTCGTTTTTAGTAACAGTGTTCCCTTTTTTCCTGAAAGCTATTACAGGTTCTAATTCCTGATTTTTAATTACCAATTCATCAAATTTAAGTTTTAAAAGTTTTGACAGCTTTAATAATTTATTAGGTTTCGGGAAAGATTCATTGTTGAACCATTTCGATACGGACTCTCTTGATACTTCAAGCTCTTTTGCAATATCTGATTGATTAAGACCTAAAGTTTCGAGCTTTTTAATTATATTATCAATATTAAGATTTTTCAAATTATCCATATATTAAATATAAATCTATTGTCAACTTTTGTCAACTGATATTTTAGATTATT
>JAFGQB010000075.1 GCA_016935915.1 Spirochaetota bacterium | reverse complement strand
ATATCTTTAACAAAACAATTAATTGAAGAAGACAAGGTTGTTGCAATAATTGGGCCGACAACCAGCGGTGAATCAATGAAATTAAAAGAGTTGTGCGAACAGGCACAGGTTACTTTAATATCTTGTGCAGCAGCTGAAGGCATTGTTATACCTGTTGCAAAATATGTGTTTAAAACACCTCAAAAGGACAGTTTTGCCGTTAAATGGATATATGAAGACATGAAGAAAAAAGGTATAAAAAAAATCGGAATCGCCGGATCAAATACAGGATTCGGTAACGGCGGTCTTAAACAGTTAAAAGACATAGCTCCAGAGTATGGTATGGATATAATAATTTCCGAAACTTATGATTCAAAAGCAACTGACCTTACTGCATTATTAACAAAATTTCAGGCAAAGAATGTTGAAGCAATTGTCAACTGGTCAATTGAACCTGCCCAGTCAATTATCGCAAAAAACATGAAACAGTTGAAAATGACGGCTCAGCTTTATCAAAGCCATGGCTTTGGCAACATTAAATATGTTGAAGCTGCAGGTGATGCTGCCGAAGGCATCATTTTTCCCTGTGGAAGAATGTTTCTGGCAGAAAAGCTGCCTGACAGTGACCCTACAAAAAAACTCCTGGTTGATTATGTAACAAAATATAAGGCAAAATTCAATGAAGAGCCGAGCACTTTCGGTGGACATGCTTATGATGCATTGAATATAGTTGTTGAAGCAATAAAAATTGCTAAAAGCACTGACAGAGCAAAGGTAAGGGATGCTATAGAAACAATCAATAATTTTCCGGGAACTGCCGGTGTTTTTAATTTTACAGCAGAGGATCATAATGGTCTTGACATGGATTCATTTAAGATGTTTATCGTTAAGGACGGTAAATTTGAATTATATGAATAAAAGAAATTATAATTGATATATAATTTAAACAAGGGGTTTTATCCCCTTGTTTAATAATTAATGGTAGTTTAAATGAATTTAAATATAATTTTACAATATGTGTTTTCAGGAATTACAGTAGGCAGTATATATGCCGTTATTGCTATTGGATTTAATATTATCTATAATACTACAGGTATTATAAATTTTGCACAGGGCGAGTTTGTAATGCTTGGAGGCATGATAGCGTTTTCATTTTGTAAAGTCATGCCGCTTTATCTTGCTATAATACTAGCAGTGATTATAACCGGTATAATAGGCAGTTTATTGGAGTTGATTTTTATACGTCATTTAAAGAAACCTTCGGTTTTACAGATGATCGTTATAACAATAGGATTATCGATAATATTAAGAGAAATAGCACTTCATGTATGGGACGAACAGGTCAGAGCTCTTCCTTTTTTCACAGGAAATGAAACAAGTTCTGTTAATATACTCGGAGCAAACATTTCACCCCAGGTTTTATGGGTGATCGGAATAACTTCATTAATCGTAATTGGTCTGACTCTTTTTTTTAAATATACAATTATAGGTCAGGCAATGAGAGCATGCTCTGAAAACAGAAATGCAGCAGGTTTATGCGGCATTAATACTAAAGCTATGGTGAATATTTCCTTCATTTTAAGTGCCGGTATCGGAGCTCTTGCAGGATGTGTTGTATCACCTTTGACTCAGACTACATATGATATGGGCACTGATCTAGCAATCAAGGGTTTTACTGTTGCTATTTTAGGGGGCTTAGGCAACTCTAGCGCAGCTGTTGCAGCAGGAATAATATTAGGATTAATCGAAGCTTTCAGCGTCAGTATATTTCCTTCTGCCTTTCAGGATGTAATTACAATCGGTATTTTACTTACTATTTTATTTATACGTCCGCAAGGTATATTCAGATCAAAACAGTTTGCCGCTTTAAAGGAATTTTAATGAATAAGGAAAATTTAAAAGCTGTATCAGTTTTATTCACAATAATTCTATTGACTCCATTAATTACATCTCTTCTTGATGTTAATTTTTATCTTACTCAGCTGACCATGTCAATTTACTATGCTATTGTTTCTATCGGGTTGTGTATGTTGATGGGGTATGCAGGTCAAATCTCAATGGGACAGGCTGCGTTTTTTTCAATCGGCGGATATACTACAGCGGTTTTAACTACAATTAATTTAATTGAATATAAAGGATCTTTTTTAATAAATCTACTGATGAAACTCAGAGTTTTGGTTTTAGATAAAAATGTATATGATAATGATGTCTTGTTTTTCTCACCATGGGTCACATTTTTTTTTGCTATTGTTTTTGCCTTGATTATTTCTTTTGTTATAGGCATACCTGTTTTAAAGCTCAAAGGTCATTATCTTGCAATGGCAACAATGGGTTTTGGTATAATAATTTATAAGATCGTTAAAGGGACTAAAATATTAGGACAGGCAGACGGCATTTCAGCAGTGCCTCTATTTAAAATTTTACCTTTTTTAAGTATTGATGGAGACATATCAAACAGAATTGAAAATTTTTATTTTGCAGGATTTATATTGCTTTTAGGATTGATAATTTTAATTAATTTGATCAATTCACGGGTTGGAAGGGCATTGAGATCCCTCCATGGCAGTGAGGAAGCAAGCAATTCAATGGGCATAAATACTTCAAAATATAAACTTTATGTTTTTATGCTGGGTGCTGTTTTTGCATCTATCGGCGGATTTTTTTTAACGCATTATAACGGCGGTATTGGTCCTTCGGAAGCAGGAGTTATGAAATCAGTCAGATATGTCGCAATAGTTGCTGTGGGCGGCATGGCAAATATATGGGGAACTTTGATTTTCGGGATATTATTGAATTTTTTATCATTAAGAGGAGTATTCGGTTCTTTAGATGATGCTGTATTCGGTGCTATTTTAATACTGGTAATGATATTTGCTCCGGACGGCTTGATAAAGAAAAGGTTTTTAGACGCTTTAATTGTTAAATGCAAAATCATAATAAAAAAAATACAATTAAAACTTAATAAAGAGGGAAATTAGCTAATGCCTTTAATTGAAGTAAAAAATTTATCAAGATATTTCGGAGGGCTGCATGCAGTTGATAATGTCAGCTTTAATGTTGAAAAAGGGATTATAAAAGCAATTATAGGTCCCAATGGTGCCGGGAAGACCACTCTTTTCAACCTTATATCCGGCACTATAAATGTAACTTCAGGTAAAGTCTTTTATAAAGATCATATTATTACAGGTCTAAAACCCTATCAAATTGCAAAAAAAGGAATTGTCAGGACCTTTCAAAATTTAAAATTAAATCAGCATATGAGTGTATTGGAAAATGTAATGATCGGCAGACATATAAGAAGTAAAGCTGGATTTATTTCAGGTATGCTTAATTTACCTAATACATGGAATGAGGAGAAAAAAATAAGGGAATATAGCATGAAAATGCTTGATGTTGTTTCTATGGCAGACAAAAAGGATATTACAGTAGCAAATCTTCCTTTCGGACAGCAGAGAGCAGTTGAACTTGCCAGAGCATTAGCCTGTGAACCAGAAGTATTACTTCTTGATGAACCTGCATCCGGTTTAAATATTTATGAAACAAAAGAATTATCAGAACTGATAAAAAAATTAAAGACATGGGGATTAACCATATTGATAGTTGAGCATGATATGTCCCTTGTTATGGATATTTCAGATGATGTTGTGGTATTGAATTACGGAGAAAAAATCGCAGAAGGTCAGCCTGATAAAATACAAAAAAACAAAAAGGTTATAAAAATTTATTTAGGTGATGATGATGCTTAAAATCAGAAGTCTTGATGCAGGATACAGCAATTTAAAAGTACTCAAAAGAATAAGCATGCATGTTAAAGCAGGTGAAATTGTAACAATTATCGGTGCCAACGGATCAGGCAAGTCAACTTTACTGCATGCTGTATCAGGTATTATAAAGGGCAAAAGCGGAGAGATAATTTTTAAAGATAAACAGATAAATAATTATACTGCTGAAAAAATCGTATATCTGGGCTGTTCATTGATTCCTGAAGGAAGACAGCTTTTTCCTGCCATGACAGTAAAGGAAAATTTGGTTCTGGGTGGTTACATTTTAAAATCAAAAAACAAAAAAATTAATCTTGAAGAAGAGATAAAAAAGATTTACACTTTATTTCCAAGACTTGAAGAGAGAAAAAATCAGTTAAGCGGCACTTTATCCGGCGGAGAACAGCAGATGCTGGCTATTGGAAGAGCATTAATGTCCAGACCTGATTTTATTATGATGGATGAACCGTCAATCGGGCTTGCTCCTCTGGTGGTAAAGGAAATTTTTAAAACAGTTGTTTCTTTAAGAAAAGACGGGAAAACTATTCTGCTTGTAGAGCAGAATGCAAAAGCCGCTTTAAAGATCGCAGACAGAGGCTATGTAATGGAGACCGGGAATATAATTTTAGAGGGTACTTCTGAGGAGCTTTTAAATAATCATGATGTGCAGAGAGCTTATCTGGGTAAAGATTATAAAAATATTGCAGAGAGGTAATTTATGATATATTCTAAAAATTATGAATGCTTATCTAAAGATGATCTTGAACAGCTGCAGATAGAAAGACTGCAGGCTACATTAAACAGGGTATATGAAAAGGTGTCTTTTTATAAAAACGCTTTTGATAAAAATAAAGTCAATGTTGAAAAAATTAAGGCATTAAAGGATATAAAAGAACTTCCTTTTACAACAAAAGATGATTTAAGAAAAAGCTACCCTTATGATATGTTTGCCGTACCGTTAAGAGATATTATAAGGATTCATTCTTCATCCGGCACATCGGGTAAACCTATAGCTGTCGGTTATACAAGGAATGATCTAAAAAATTGGACACATCTTGTTGCCAGGGTACTGACAGCATGCGGTATTTCCAGTCAGGATTTCGTACAGATTGCTTTTAATTACAGCATAATCACTGCAGGATTCGGTTTTCATTATGCAGCAGAAGAAATAGGAGCAAGCGTTATTCCTTCATCTGTTGAAGATGCTCAAAAACAGATAATGATAATGAAAGATTATAAAACAACAGCATTATTAAGCACCCCGAGTTATGCTCTGCACATTGCTCATATATTGAAAGAGCTGAATATACATCCTGAAGAGTTATCATTAAAGATAGGTCTGTTCGGGGCAGAGCCGTGGAGTGAAAACTTAAGAAACCAGATAGAAAACCAGCTTCATATAAATGCTTATGATAACTATGGTATCAGCGAGTTGATTGGTCCTGGAGTTTCATATGAATGTGAAGAAAGAAACGGACTTCATATTAATGAAGATCATTTCATAGTTGAAGTGATTGATACAAAGAGTTTAAAACCTCTTCCCTTAGGTGAAACAGGAGAGCTTGTATTCACTACCATAACAAAGGAAGGGCTTCCATTGATAAGATTCAGGACAGGGGATATATCTTCCCTTATTGAAGAAAAATGTAAATGCGGCAGAACTTTAATTAAAATGAAAAGGGTATCAGGAAGAACTGATGACATGATTATTATAGAGGGTGCAAACATATTCCCTTCACAGATAGAAGAGATTTTACTGCAGATAGAAGGTATCGAACCGCATTATCAGATAATTTTAGAACGCGAAGAAGGCAAGGATATTATGATAATCAAAATAGAAGTTTCAGACAGCATACCATTTTTCGATGAGTTAAAAAAACTTGAAGATTTTAAAAACAGCATAAGAGATCATATTTACAACAAGCTCGGGATAAGCGTAAAAGTTTTATTGGTGGAACCCAGAACAATCGCAAGATCATCGGGTAATAAGATCAAAAGGATCATAGATAATAGAAATATTTGATAAAAGGTTTATAATAATAATAAAGGCTGTCATCAAATAGACAGCCTTTTTGTATTTTATACTGATAAAAATAAATTTATAATTTTCCTACACCAGCATTCCCGGGAACTGCTGTCGGAAGAGTGCTCACATCATCCAATGTATAACTGTATGGAACAGTATATGTACATGTAGATTCTGTCGGTTGATATTGAATTTCACCCGGGCAGGCATTATAAGTATTGTTATTGACATCCCAGTAACCAATAGCAGTACTGTACCATGACCCTATAGGATCTTTGGTGTTCTGGAAATAATTATCTTCAACCCTGACCTGAGCACCCATTCTTGAGTTGATACCGGTTGAATCATTGTTCAGGTAATAATTGTTGAAAATATGGGCTTTCCCGAATCTTATGCTCGGTAGGCGAGAATTACAGTTGTAAAAATAATTATGATGATATGTTGCACGGATCACAGCATCTGCAATTTGTGAGTCTCCAGAACTGATTAGACTTGTTTTCATGTGATTATGGAACACACAATATGAAACAGTTATAAATGAAGATTCATTCTTGATTTCAAGAAGACCGTCATAATAATCCTCATTATCATCATGTTCGCGGTCGGAAAAAAGCTCACAATGATCAATCCAGATATTTTTTGATTTACCTGTTATGACTATTGCATCATTAGCAATGCTTGAACCTTCTGCAATTACATGTGAAACTTTAACATTTCTAACGATTACATTTCTTGCTCCGTTTATTTCAAGCTCAATACCCTTTAAGTATGCATTATCACCGATGCCGAGAAGTGTTTTATTTGAAGATATTTTAATTTCATCCGCTGCTTCAAACATTCCTGAAAATTGAATAACAAGCGGATCTGCGCTTGCAGAATAATCTTTTAATTCCTGTAAAGTAGCTGCTGTAACTGTTGAACCAAGTGAACCCCCTGTGACTATGTACGGTGTACCATTGTCATCCTGAATAGATGCATAACCTATTAAATCCGGATGTTGAGCTGTACCTTCAGGCAGGAATATGGCTGTTGCAATAGTGTTTTGTGCTATAGAAAAAGTATGTGGGTTTTGCGTGCTTGTAACATCACCTGTCCAGCTCTGAAAAATGTAACCGGGATTAGCCGAAGCAGTCAGAGTTATCGGAGTTGCTTCATCATAATAATCCTGAACAGGATCATATGAAACTGTCCCGCCTGCAGGATCATTTGCATTAACAGTAATTATATAACTTGGGGTACATCCTGTCGGGGTCAAACTGTCGGTATAAAATCTTATATTATCAATATTGGCTAGTCCTGTGGTTAATGTTGCTTCCAGACGCAGTTGATTATACCCTTCATTTAATAATACATCAACGGGGATGGTTATAAACCAGTTTGACCATGCTCCTGTATATGGAAATTCTATGAAATTTACTGCAGTTGTACCGTTTATAACAAGCTTGGCATCTCTTAAATTAGTTGAAAATCCGCCAAATGAATATCTCCATGCAATTGAATATACTCCTGCTGATGAAGCATTAACACTCCATGTAATGCTTTCGCTTAAACCTCCGCTGGTATTTACATAGCCGTCACCTGTATAACCTGCTTGCGATGTTTCTATAACTCCTGTCATAGCGCAAAAACCCAATGT
>JAFGQB010000074.1 GCA_016935915.1 Spirochaetota bacterium | reverse complement strand
CTCCTCGCAATGACTTGTAATTTCAATGAATGAGGCGGCATCTCATGAAATTTCTTAGGTTAATCCCTTATTCGACATTCGACCTATACAAAAATAAAATACAAATTCAGTTCGCCGGCAGACATAAAGAAAAACAGAACTCAGTTAAGAATATAAAAAAAATATGTAAAATCTTCTTTTTTTTATTTAGTTTGACAAAAAAGGACTTCTAAAAGTATAATTAATCATATTAGTTTTAAAGGGGGTTTAGGGAAATAATTGCTTTTTTTTAAGCAATTATAAATATCCAAAAAAGTTTATGATAAAAAAATTGTTTTACTGTATCATGATTTTTACTGCTCTTACAGGATGCCATAAAGAAAAAAAAATTTATAATGTTGCAATAATTAATGGAATTGAATCATTTAAAGGACTTACAGTGGGATTTAAGGAAAAAATGAAAGAACTCGGTTATGAGGAAGGGAAAAATATCAATTACATCGAATATGATGTTAAATCAGGGTCGGCAGAGGAAAAAAAAATACTGGAAGATATTGTAAAACAAAAGCCGGATCTAATATTTACTTATCCCACAGGTTCTGCAATAGCAGCTATGGACATTGCAGATAAATCTGTTCCTGTTCTGTTTGGACTGGCATCCGTTGAACCTGCCAAATTAAATGAAGCCATAAAAGATCCAAATAGAAATATTGCAGGACTCAGGGCACCAAGCACTGGTGCCGTCCTCAAACGACTGGAATATCTTCTAGAAATCATTCCTCCAGAAGGAAATGTTTACGCTGCCTATAATCCCGATTATCAGCCAAACATACCTACTCTAAAAGAGATAAGAAAATTAATAAATAAAACAAAAGTAAAACTCATAGAGGATCCATGCAAAAATGAAGATGAATTTAAGTCAAATCTGACATCTCTTGACAGAGGAGATTGGAAAAAGATAAATGGTATAATCATATTACCCGATGATCTGACACAGGGACCTTCCGGATGGAAGCTTATCAGGGATTTTTCCATACGTCATAAAATTCCAATAAGCGGCGGTACAAAAGAACATGCTGAAACAGGAGCAATTTTAGGTTATGCCGCAGACTTCTTTAAAACTGGTAAACTGGCTGCATTAATGGCAGATAAAATCCTTAAAGGCGTAAAACCCGCCAAAATTCCTCTTGCAACATCAAGTATGGCTCTTTATGTAAATGTCAGACAGGCTAAAGAATTCGGGATTACAATTCCTGAAAAACTTTTAAATTTGGCAACTCAAATTATCAATTAAATAAAACCGGGAAAAACTCTAATGGAAAAAAGAACTGACAAACACTCCCGAAATCTTGTTTCAATAACAGCTTCATCTTTTTTCCTGCTTACTGTAGTAGCCATAACCATTTCTTCTGTAATAATTTTAACAATGAACTATAAAACCCAAAAAAGATTGATCAGATCTAATACAAAGCTCATTGCAGAGAAAACAGCCATGGTTTTAAAGAATTATATTTTTGATAAGATTAAATTGCTTGAAATAACCGCAAGGCTCGGTCATAGTGAATTAAAATCACTGAAACTGCAAAAAACTTTTCTGTCCCACATACTCGGTCAGCTTAAAAACTGCAGACAGATAGCATTATATGATAATCACGGCTTACTTTCAGCTTCACTTTCACGCTTATCGATTAAAGAATCAAAAAAGTTTCCCGACAGTCTTGAAAAAATCTTAAATAAACCAGAAAGTTATGAAAAAACAGGACTTGGCAAAGTATATATTGATGAGGAAACCAATGAACCTAATATTATAATAATGACTGAAATTTCAGGAATATTGGGTGATTTTCACGGCACATTGACAGCAGAACTCAGCTTAAGATTCATGTGGGATCTGATAGATCAGGTAAAAATAGAAAATAATGGATATGCATATATTGTGGATAAACAGGGAATGCTTCTGGCACATCCGGATATAATACGGGTATTGTCTTCCGAATATATTTCAAATGTTCCGATAGTCAGAAAATTCATTGAAGAATCATCGGAAGAATTCGGAGAAATAGAAAAAAGATATAAAGGAGTTAACCAAGAGTATGTTGTAGGTATGTATGTTGCCATGAATAATACAGACTGGGCACTGTTTACTGAAATCCCCTGGGATCAAAGCTACTGGCCTGTTGTTAGACAGATGATCATGTCTGTTATCATTACATTAATAATAGCCTTTTTATCAGGGTTTGCAGGGATAATACTAGCTCGTAAGATCGCGGTACCCATTATAAATCTGACGGAAACTGCTTCAAGAATATCAAAAGGGGAAAGAAATCTTTTAGTAAAGACTGAAGGACCGGAAGAAATTTCTGCTCTTGCCTATGCTTTTAACAGTATGACATCCCAGCTCCAGAAAGCTTTCAGAAAAATGGAAAAACAGCTTAAGGACATTAGAAAAACCAAAATAGATCTGCAGGATATAAATATTAGACTTAAAGCTCTTGTAGATCATTCTCCGCTGGCTATAATGCTGACTGATACGAATGGAATTCTTCAGTTCTGGAACAGAGCCGCTGAAATTATATATGGATGGAAAGCCGAAGAAGTCGCAGGCAAGTTTATTCCTGTGATACCGGATGATCAGAAAAAGGAATTTTTAAACTTTCAGAATCAGCTTATAAAAAAAGAGGGATCCCTGACAAGTCATGAAATTGTACACAATAAAAAAGACGGCAAACCTGTATGGATCAGTTTATCTTCGGCTCCCCTTAAAGATCATTCAGGCAGGATATACGGAATTATGAGCATAGCCGCAGATATATCAGAGAAAAAAAAGATCGAAAAAAAAATACTTGCATCACTGAGAGAAAAAGAAATTTTTCTCAAAGAGATTCATCACCGTGTTAAAAATAATATGTAGATAATATCCAGCCTTTTATATCTTCAGGAATCCGGTTTAAATAATCCTGAACTCAGCAGAGTATTTAAAGTAAGTCAGCAGAGAATTAAAGCCATGGCAATTATACACGAACAATTATATAAAAGCGATAACCTTTCCGTAATAGACTTTCCCAAATATGTGGAAGCATTAACACAAGATTTATTAAGTACATACTCAGACATGTGCAGGAATATCCGTTTAATTACAAACATTTCTGTAAAAACATTAAGAATTGAAAATGTTGTTCCTTGCGGACTTATAATAAATGAACTGATCACAAATTCAATAAAACATGCTTTTCCGGATGGAAAAAAGGGTGAAATATCAATCTCAATGAAACATGAAAATAACAGCAGAATTATTATGATTGTCTCAGATAACGGTACAGGGTTTGATCAGGAAAAAAATAAAAATTCAAGTTCATCAATAGGATTAATGCTTGTAAAAGAGCTTGTAAGACAGCTTGACGGCACAATGAATATTAAAACAGAAACAGGGTCAGTCTATAATATTATTTTTAAGGAAAAAAATTTTATAAAGGATACAGATTTATGAATAAACAAAAAATTCTGATTGTTGAAGATGAAGTAATTATTTCCTTATCCATACAGCTTAAGCTGTCAAGCATGGGATATCAGGTTATAAAATCGGTAAGATCCGGAGAAGAGGCTGTTGAAACCATATCCAAATCAAAGCCGAATATTATAATAATGGATATAATTCTCGAAGGAAAAATGGATGGAATTGAAGCAGCAAAAGTTATCAATCAAAAATATCATATTCCGGTTATTTTTATGACAGGGAATTCAGATCCTTTAACAATCTCCAGGGCAAAAAAAATCAAACCTGCAGGGATTTTAATTAAACCCATTATGGATGAAGATCTTAAAAAAACATTGAAACAAGCAGCAACATTATGATATATAAAAATCAATGAATTTAAAAAAGAGCTTGACATTTAACTGAATTGGGTTTATACATTTATTATTAAAAAAAAGTTAAGAAAAAAAATTAATAAAAGTTTAAAACAATGTTAAAAAAAACCAATGGAATAATAAATTATAATCAATGGAAAATTTTTTTTAAGAAATACCATTTGACATTATTGCTAAATCATCTGTCATTAATTTAAAGTCAACTTATAATGATGTAAAGTGATTCG
>JAFGQB010000073.1 GCA_016935915.1 Spirochaetota bacterium | reverse complement strand
CTCCTCGCAATGACTTGTAATTTCAATGAATGAGGCGGCATCTCATGAAATTTCTTAGGTTAATCCCTTATTCGACATTCGACCTATCATAAGTTATTATTTAAAAGATTTCATATATATTATTGAGGTAACTTTCATATATATGTTGCAGAGACTGTCATATATATGAAGTAAAGACTATCATATACATGCGACACTTCCATCATATACATGCGACACTTCCATCATATACATGCGACACTTCCATCATATACATGGTATAACTTGTCATATATATGACAGGGAGCTTTTCATATATATGACAGGAAGCTTTCATATACATGATATCGGGACTTTCATATACATGAGGCTGAACCGGTCTTTAATATGATGCATAATCATCCTGTACATAATTAGGAAAAAACCTGAACCTTATTAAATTTCTCTTAAAATCTTCAATATTATTATTTTTATTTACCAATTCATAAAATTTGAGTTAAAATGTAAATAAAAAAGGGTTAATAAATGGATATAGCTGATCAAAATATAATTAAATTGAACAGGGGAGGCTATGTTGTTCTTACTTCTGCAGGACCGGTGCAGTTCGGGTCTCCGCCTGAAACCATTAAAGATACAATGAAAATGAGTTTTGGAGTGCCTCAAATATTTGTACTGCCAAATAATTTTTTTAACTGGATTAAGGGAATAAGCGTTGCCGAGGTGGAATTCCCCATATATTATAATTATTTTATCAAAAAACGGAAAACTTATATAATTTGCGAAAGAGAGCAGGCTTATAGATTTAAAAATGTTCTGCATGAAGCGATTTTCGGTCCAAAAAATATAAGACTTGACCGTGAGTTTGATCAATTAAAAGAAAATGTTTTTAAGCCGGATATAAAAAACGAGATTGAATATTTCAGGAACAATATGAAGCTTTCCGACCTTGTGGGTTTTTTTATATTCAATAATAATATGGTAAAATTGAAAAATGTAACTGTCAGGATTGAACCGGATAACAATTTTACCCTGTCAGAAAATGAGTATCTTTTAGCAAATATTCCCGGGGATATTCAATATATACCAAAATATGATATAGGACAGAGACTTAAAGAGCCTTACATTCCGCCTCTTTTCGGAATTACATGCCTTGGACCAAGTCACGGATTTGATCCTGAACAGAATACTTCGGGTTTTATCATATGGCTCAATCATAAAGGCATAATGGTTGATCCTCCGGTCAACTCCACGGAATGGCTTAAGGACTCAAATGTCAGCCCCAAGCTTGTTGACAGCATTATTTTGACTCATTGTCATGCAGACCATGATGCAGGCACTTTTCAGAAGATACTCGAAGAGGGGGTTATCAATGTTTATACGACAAAAACAGTGATGCATTCGTTTTTGAGAAAATATTCTGCATTTGCCAATACTTCAATGAAGTATCTTTTAAAACTCTTTAGCTTTAAGCCTGTTAAGATCGGGGAGCCTGAGTTTATACATACTGCAAAATTTGGTTTCTTTTATACTCTGCATTCGATTCCGACTATCGGTTTTAAAATGGAATATCAGGATAAATCCTTTAGTTATTCATCCGATCATAATAATGATCCGGCACTGCATAAAAAGCTATTGGATACAGGTGTCATAAATGAAGCAAGGTTTAATGAGTTAATAAGTTTTCCCTGGGAATCAGATGTTATTTATCATGAATCAGGTATCCCTCCCCTTCATACTCCGATAAAGGTGCTGGACTCTAAATCAAATGAGATAAAGAGAAAAACAGTTGTCTATCATATAAGCAAAAAGGATTTTGAATCAAATATTGCGCAAGATTCTGCTTTAACATTGGCGAAATTCGGTATTGAACATACCCTTAATATTGATGTTATGGCGCCTGATTATCATAAGGTTTATCAGGCTTTGGGAGTATTGAATTTCATTGATATATTTGATGATATGCCTTTAACTAAAGCACAGGAGTTTATATCGATAATAAAAGAAGAGTATTATAAAAAAGGGGATTTGATCATTAAAATGGGCACAGCAGGCGATAAATTTTATGTCATAGCATCAGGGAATGTATCTGTTGAGACTGAAAGTGATCTTGAAAAAAGAAAAATTTATGGAGCCTGCGATTATTTCGGTGAACAGGCGCTGGTTACCGGCAATAAAAGAGCAGCGGATGTTATTGCAGAAACCGATGTAATGCTCTATACGATTGAAAAGGATAAATTCTTAAATTTTATAAAAGGGACAGAATTTGAAAAAACATTGATAAATCTTGCAAGGGTGAGGGATAGTGAAACATGGAATATCCTCTCCACAAGTTTTGCATTTCAAATATTGACCAGTACCCAGAAGACTCTATTTGAATCAATGTTTCATCCAGTAGTTTTTGATACTGAATCAGAAATTATAAAGGAAAACGAATTATTTGATTCAATTTATATTATCAGAGAAGGGGAGGTTTTTGTGTTTAAAAACAATAACAAGATCACAAGCTTAAAAAGAGGTGACTTTTTTGGATCCATGGCTAAGATTTATAACAAGCAGCCAGCCTCTTTTAGTTTTAAAATCAACGGAAATATTTCATTGTATAAAATAAATGCTGAAGATGCTATTAAATTTCTTGAAAAATATCCCGGGCTTCAAATGAAGCTTACTGAAGAATATTCAAATTATATTTAATAGGTCAAATTTCGAATAAAAATATAATAAACAGATAGTCTTTTAGACATTCAGTTTTTCTGTCATTGCTTCGTCGTTACACT
>JAFGQB010000009.1 GCA_016935915.1 Spirochaetota bacterium | reverse complement strand
AGATTGATTTTCATATTATCAGCTGTAATGTAATTATAAATAAAATATTGCATGATAATAATAAAATCATATATAAAAAAGAGGATATTTTCATTGAATTTAATACGATTATTAGAAAAAAAAGCTTAAATTTCTCTTTGTTTTATTAAAAAAATGGATCAAAAAAAACAATCTTACAGGTTTAAGATCAAAATAGAGAACACCTGCTTCCGGTTCTTCTCTTTTTGCGACAAAAAAAAGCAAGGAATACATGCGGATATTTCATGAAAACTTTAAAAAAAAATACAGCATAATTTACAAATATAAGTTTGCTATTTTAAATAAAAAATTTTATTATACAAAAATAATATTTTGTTTCTTAAAGGAAAAAATCCGATATTATACCTAATATTGGATTTTTATGTTTTAAACAGGATTATGGATGAATTATTTAAAAAATAAAAAAATAATATTGATTTTTTTTATAACAGCAGTTCTTAATATCAATGTTAATCCGATCAAATTTCTTATTATAGACAAAGATGAAAAAAAACTAACTTTGCAGAGCATATTCGATTGCGGAACATCCATGAAAGCATTTTCAGACGGATACGGAATAACAGATTATTTATCGATCTATCTTAAACCTGCCTTTCATATCAATGACTTCGGAATTGGACTTGATATTGATCTGCGTTTCAGGTTTTTCAACAGCCAATTTGAATTTATTTCCGACAACTGGACCCTGCCCGAAGGCACTTACAACAGAGGGCTTAACATTTTTTTATTATATCTTGATAAAATCGAATACATTGTATATGGCACCAAGGACAGCCCTGTATTCGGAACCATTGGCAGAAACCCGGTAACAACCTTCGGAACAGGTCTATTATTAAAAGATTTTCACAATTATGCATTTGAGCCTATTGATAAAGAACAGGGTTTGTTTTTAAAATTCAACGCAAATAATCTTGATAAGTTTAAACTTCCAGCTCTTCCTATTGAAGCGGTTTTTATAATAAACGATCTTTTGGACCCCGACATATTTGCATTGGATGCCAATATTGACATATTTCATTTTACCCCTTTCAGGGATGTTTTTTCCCTAAAAACCGGTACATCTGTTGCTGCTGACATAAATGCAACGGAATCAAACAGGGTAAGCGGTTTAAAAAAAGATTTAAGTGTTTTTACTTACGGAAATGTTGAAAAATTAAGCGATAATGAAAAATTAACAAATCACAGGAATTTTACAAGATCGCCTTATAATTATGTCACTTCATTTCCTTTATTCTGGTCAATATATGAAATATTTACATGGCCCTATGATCATTTTAAACTGAATGTTTTTAATGAAAACGTATTACTGCTGGACAACAAACAAAATTTCGGTATCGGCGGTTCCTTTAATATAGGAAGTGAAATAAAAGTAATAAACTTAAAAAATTCAGGATTTCTTCTGGGGATTATTGCCGGCTTTATACTTGAGTCGCCTCATTTTTTTATTGATTATTTCTCATCAAATTATGAAATTTTAAGGGTCAAACAATATACCAGATTGGAAGACAATACTGATTTTACACCTTTTATCATGGCTGGTTTCGGGATTTATGCGCTGAATGAAAAAATAAAATTTATAACAGTACTAAAAATGCCAATTCAGGATGTTTTTGCATCAAGATTTTCCATGAAATTTACACTGGATGACACAGTTATTAAGGGATTGTCGATAAGTATGTTTTATGAAACAGGTGTAAATTTAATCTATATAGAATCAGGGGGAGGAGGGACAATAGATTCATTGACAAGGGATTTCAGATTTTATACTGAAGCAAGCCTGAAATTTTACAGTGCGCGCTTCAGCCTTCAGATCGGCATACAAAGGCCTGCATGGTGCATTCCTCAGGTCACTGATGAAATTAATAATCCTGCACAAAAAAATGCCTATGAATATCTGGCAAACGGCGGTATAATAACTAATACAAAAGAGATATTGCCAGACGGAAATAATAAATATCTGTGGGAAATGAACATGGATCAATTTAAAAATGAAATTCAAAAATTTATAAGACTGGAGATTGCATTTGTCATATAATAAAATAATTATATATATATTTATTATTATTTTGTTAATTTCAACTTCTTTTGTAAATGCTCAAACACAGCAGGAAAAAAAAGAAATTTATGCAATAGTTACCAGGATAACATCATCAAACAATGATATGCCGGCAGTTTATATTGAAAATGAAAGCGCACAGATAATGGACAACGACATTATATCTTCCAATGTCGTAATAATCACTAAAGACAATCAAAAAATAGAACTGATTTTATATCAGGGAGAAGAGATACATTCCTATATATTCATTGCTGAAAATACAGATTTAACATTCAATATTGATCAGGTTAAATCACTGATCAGCCTGAATGTAAAATACGGCGGTATCAGGGTATCCTTAAGGGAAAAACGAGAGATAAATTATAATTCCGAAACAGTCAGATCAATTTCCACAAATGCCGAATTTGGTGTAATTAGCAAGGTCGATATCAACTCAAATATCAGAGAAGGATATTTCATCGTATTCAACGGCAGTCTTGAAGTTACTTCATTGAGAAATGCTTCAAACAAAGAAATCGTCCAAAAATATTACATGTGCCAGTTTACGGGATTCAATGTTTTAAAACCGAAAAAAATCAGCAGGGAAATATTCAGTCTGTGGAAAAGCAGGATGATCTTTTCAGTGAACTCAATTATAGAAGATAAAAATGTATATCTGGAAAAAATGAATTTCAGCGATCTTGATAAAATGATTGCTGTAAATAAGGATATAGATTTAAAAAGAGAAGAACCCCTTATCAGCGAAACAAAAGATGAAACATCAGACATCAGGAAAATCGATAAAGCTAAACTTCTTGCAGATCTATTGTCTATTCAAATTTCGGCAATAGGATTTAACAATGATATCGGAATCAAATTTGCATTGGACCCGTCGATCAATTTTAATGACAGGTTTGAACTTGGACTGTATCTGCCTGTTTATTACGCCCCATACAATACAATGAATGAAAACCGTTTCATGAAAGTCAACGGAGTCAATAATGAATGGTCTTTCGGTTCAGATCAGGGTGGAGCAGCGGACAGAATGGTTTTTGATATATTTTCAGACCTTCTTTTAAAAATAAATAAAATAAAATATACCCATCCGGATAAACTTTTTATAATTAATTACGGTGATATTTACGATATTTCAGACTTCTTAACTTATTCTCTCGTAAGTTACAACTCGTTCATTTTCCATCCCGAATATAGAAAATCATCCATGTCTTTTAAAATAAATTTCAGGTGGTTTGAAGGAACGATTTATGCCGAAGATGTACTGCCTAAAGGTTTGTACGGATTGGAACTGATGTTCATGACCCCTTTTACAAGCAATCGTTTGAGATTCAGGCTCTCATCATTTTTTGACTTCTATAATTTCATGAAGTTTGAAACAGAAGAGTCGTTCTTCCCGGGGCAATTCAATGCAACAGTCGACTATGATGCATTTAATGTCAATTTCATGAGATTTTCTCTTTTTTCATCATTCGGGGCATATATGCCTTTCTCATATAACAATTATACTAAAACCTCGCTTTTCAAAACTTTACTGGATGAAATGCCACCTGCAATGTTAAACAACTTTTCTGCATCCACAGGATTTGTTTTCAGAGTATTAAGATTTGCGATACAAAGTGAGTTTGTATATGATTCCGGATTAAATAAAGTTGGAATTTTTGATAATTTATACATGATAAAAAGAGAATTAAACCCTGATTATATTGAAGACTGGATGAGATTAATGCTGAAAAGAGGAATAGTTCACACAGATCAGCATTACGGATTCAGAGTGCTTTTCAATTTTGAAATCACAAAATTCATATTTATCGACCTCTCATATCAGATGACATTCCTTGAATATTACGATAAAATTTATTTTAAACTTCTTCTGGATTCAAATGATGAATGGAAGGTCAGATTTGCATTTTTCACACTATTCGAACTTGAATATATCGGAGTATCATTTCAGGGGCTTTCTAATTTAAGAAAAAACAGCATATTACATATGGGCTTGACAATTTCTCCGTTAACAGGACTGGACATCGATTTACGGGCAAGCATTTTCCCTGAAATCTTTGTACTTTCAAATCCTTGGCATACCGGTTTCATGTTTGACTGCGGCGTAAAGATAAAACCACTTGTAATGTATCAAAAAATAAAGAACAAAAATGAATAAGATCAAACTTTTACCAAAAGAAGTTTACTCAAAAATAGCAGCGGGCGAAGTAATAGACAGGCCTGCCTCAGTTGTCAGAGAACTTATCGATAATTCCATTGATGCCCTTGCAGATGAGATAAGTATAATGATTGAAAAAGGCGGCATCGATAAGATCATCATTGCGGATAACGGATCAGGTATTGACAAAGATGATATTGAACTCGCCTTTTCGATGCATGCAACAAGCAAGATAAAAAATATTGACGATCTTTTTAAAATAAATTCAATGGGATTTAGAGGAGAGGCGCTTCATTCCATAAAGACTGTTTCAAAAATAACTTTAACAACCAATACAGATGCATCAGGAAAACTCGCAGGCAGCAGGATATCCAATTTAAAAGGAAAGCTTGATGTTATTGAAAACGTACCTTTTAAAAAAGGCACAAAGGTTGAAATTTCTGATTTGTTCTACAATCTCCCTGCAAGAAAAAAATTTCTTAAATCCCCGGTTTCAGAATGGAATTTCATAAAAAAAACTGTTGCGGCTAAAGCACTCTCAAATCTAAACATTTCTTTTAATCTATATCATAACAACCAGAGGATATTCGCAACTATGGGGGACGGAAACTTCACAAATGCTTTTTTCAATATATATGGCAATGAAAATCCTTTTTTAATAAATGAAGAAAAAATTGAAATAAATGATGACATAAAAATACATGCATACTATACCGATCCTGACGTCTTTTTTCAAAACAGAAAATACATGGAAATATTTGTCAATAAAAGACCTGTCTGGGTTAACTTTTTTTATGCCGCAGTGGACAGCGCTTACCGCAGCTTTTTGTCACCCGGAAGATATCCTCTTGTTTATTTAAACCTTGATATTGATCCCAGATTAATAGATATAAATATACATCCTGCAAAAAGAGAGATCAAATTCTTTGATCAAAATGAGATATTTAAAATTATTCATGATTCGCTTAAACATCTTTTAAATAAAAAATTAAATAGGGAACTGATAAATGAAAATTATGAAATTACAGAACAAAACAACCAGCTTAAATTTTCATTCGGAATTAATGAAAATGACAAAAACTCAAAATATTTCAATGAAGTGTTAAATACAGGTTACATAAAAAATCCGGTTGAAGACATTGTCAATGAATATATAAAAAATGATAATGAAAGATTAAATAAATTTAATATACTCGCTACGGTATTTGACACTTATATAATAGTACAAAAAGAGGATAAAGTTATTTTCATAGATCAGCATGCAGCCTGTGAATCAGTAATATTTAATAGAAAAAAAAATAAATACCAGAAAAATCCTGATATAGAAAAGTTGATTATTCCAATACTTTTTGATCTGGACAATCCCGGGGATGACCTTGAAGAGAGAATCATCTCTTTAAATAAAAATGGTTTTCTTATAGAGCTTCAGGAAGGTCTGACCATTGTTATAAAAGAAGCACCATCAATACTTCTGGAAAGAAAAAATTATGATATAATCGTTGAAATCATTAAAAATTTTTTGGAAAATGTAAATAATTATAACAAGATAAATTTGCTTGATGAAATATTAATAGAGCTTTCATGTAAAGAAGCGGTAAAAAAAGGGGACAAATTATCATTAATTGAATTAAATGAGATCGTGAATGAATATTTTGAAAATAAGGTATATAACTGTCCGCATGGACGTCCTATTCATTTTGAAATCACAAATGAATATCTGGAAAAAATTTTTCAAAGAAAAATCTAAATCGGACAAGGGAACTTAATGATCTATAAGATATCTACCTTTTTAATTAAATATATCTTAAAAATCACAAAAATTTTCATTGCCATGAACATTAAACAGTATAAAAATATAATTCTTTTTTTTAACAGAGTGACCTTTTTTTAGAAATTTCTTAAAAGAGGAGATTTAGCCTTGCATAATTTTCAGGTAAATACAATAATACACGGTCATTTTTATCAGCCCCCAAGAGAAGATCCATGGACGGATCAGATCGGTACTCAGTCTTCAGCATATCCTTTTAAAAACTGGAACATAAGGATCACGAGTGAATGTTATGCTCCTAACTGTTTTTCACGGGTACTTAACAGTAAAGGAAAGATTATTGACATCATCAACAATTACAGATACATAAGCTTCAATTTCGGACCTACACTTTTAAACTGGCTTGAAAAAAAAGACAAGGAAATTTATGATCTTATAATCGAAGCCGACAAATTATCTATTCCCGAACACAACGGTCATGGCAATGCAATAGCTCAAATATATAATCATGTTATAATGCCCCTGCAGAGTACAAAGGATAAAATCACACAGATAATCTGGGGATTAAAAGATTTCAAATATAGATTCGGAAGAGATAGCGAAGGTATATGGTTGAGTGAGACCGCAATAGATTATGAAACGGTCAATCTATTGATAGATCAGGGCATAAAGTTTGTGATACTGTCACCTGATCAGGCAAAATCATTTAAAAAGATACATGAAGACAAATGGAACGATGTTACGGCTCACCATCATCTGCCGGCAAAGCGTCCCTATAAAATATATACTGAACATGGAGAAATCACGGCTTTTTATTTTGATAAAAGACTCTCAACAGCAGTTAGTTTTGAGCACCTTCTGCAAAGCTCGGATAATTTCGCAAGGTCTATTATGCATACTGCATCACATGACAAGGACATTATAGTTATTGCTGCAGACGGTGAAATATATGGTCATCATGAACCCTTTGCAGATATGTGTCTGGCACATCTTATTAAAGAATATCATTTGAATCAGAAAAAAATCAGGCTGCTAAATTTTGCAGAATATCTTGAAATGCATCCTGCAGAATATGAAACAAAATTGAATCTCGGCGATGATGATCTGGGTTCATCATGGAGTTGTTATCACGGTGTAGGCAGATGGTACAAAAACTGCGGCTGTCAGACAGGGGGTAAAGAAAGCTGGAATCAGGAATGGAGAAAGCCTTTAAGAGATGCTTTTGATTATCTGAAAAAAGAAATAGATGTTATTTATGAAAACGAAATATCAAATTATGTCGATGATCCGTGGGCTCTTCGAAATGATTACATAGAGCTGATATTGAGCAATTATAAACTGTCGGATATGGATTTCTTACGCAAACATATAAATAAAACTTTGAATAAGGAAGAAATTATCAGAATACTTTCCCTTCTGGAAAGCCAGAAAAATGCAATGTTTATGTACACTTCATGCGGTTGGTTTTTTACCGAACTTTCAGGAATTGAAACTGTACAGAACATTAAATATGCATATAAAGCTATATATCTTTTGAAAAACAACATTGACTGGATAAAAACAAACTTTGAAAACATGCTTGAAAAAGCAGAGTCAAATATAAAAGAAATAAATAACGGTAAATGGATACTATATAACTGGGTATATCCCAATGTCCAGAATCTGCCGCACATTGCCAATAATATAATCACTTTATTTATTTTAAATAAAGATATAAATATCAAAAATTTTGAAATATTCGAAGCATACGGCTTTGAAAACCTCAATATACAACATAGCATTGACAATAATAAAAACATTTATGAAGGAACAATCAAAGTGTTTAATAAACAGGGCTATGTTAACAGAGAATACTTATTTATTTTCATAAAAAACGGATGCTTTAATTTTACTAGTTATTTGGTAAACAAGGATGATTTTGAATTATTGAATAAAATCAAAAATGATATTATTGAAAACAGAACAGATGATAATTATTATAAAGAAAAAAATGCTGAAATTTATACGGAAAAAGATCTTATCGAAGAGATAAAAAATTATATTGTAAAACTTAATTTCAAGGATAAATTTTCTGAAATCATTTCATATACTCAAAAACTTTTCAATGATATTAAAAACATTCTTGATTTTTATCTGAAAAACAATTTAAATCTTCCAGACATTTATAAAACTCAAGTTAGTTTTATAGCCGAGTCCTATTTTTATGATATATGTAATACAACAGTAGATTTTCCTGAAAAACAAACTTATAAAACATTGATTGAAATCTTTGATTTCATCAATCATTTCGGTATAACAGTCAATACAAAAGAATTATCAAATCTGTTTAGTTTGATACTTAATGATAAATTATTGCAAACTGAAAATAATGATTTCGAAGCGGATATATATAAAAAAGCCTTGATACTTATTGAGTTCTCCTATAAAGTAAAAATGAAAATCGAAAAATCAAGGTCCGAAAATAAAATATTCAAACTTTTAAAAATCCAGGCACCCAAACTGATAGAAAAATTAGAAACTGAACAAAACGAACAAACAAAAATGCACTATCTAATGCAGTTCAGGAATCTAATACTGATCTCCGATCTTTTTAATATTGACACAGAAGAAGAAAAACGAAGTTTCTTCAAACATTTCAAAATGCTGAATAATTTATCTTCTATTGATATATCAAAAAAGATTTGAACAAACCCAGACTAAAAAAAATGATTTTTTTAAACCGTTCTTTACTCCACTTTTTTTTGGTGCAAAGGCAAAACCGGAAAAATCCGATTTTCTAACTTATTTTATACTGTATTTTATTATCACATTATTCCATTATCTGATATTACTTAATTCAATTTATTATGCTATTTTTTATTTGATATAACTAAATTATATCTACCTAACCTTGATTTTTTTATCATTTCATTTTTACTTATGTTATTTCAAAAAAAATGAGAAATCTTTTTCAACAATAAATAATGACGTTGATATGAAATAAAATTTCTATACTCTCTCTTTAATTGCAAAAATTTTAAATCATACATTATAAACAACCTGTTCTTTGGCAGCACGGACTTTAATACTGCTGTTTTGACTTTTCATGAATGCTTTTGCTCTTTCTTCAAGCTGAAAAATACCAACATCATTTCTTCTAGGATCATGATGGGTCATTAATAGTTTTTTTGAACCGGATTCAATGGCAAGCTTGCAGTCCTGTTCATAAGTCGAATGTCCCCATCCGTCAAATTTACCCAATTCTTCGGGAAGATACTGTCCATCGACAACCAATATATCAGAATCCTTACAGAATTTTAATAGATCGTTCCACATAGTCTGGTTCTTGATAACAGGTTCAAGTTCACAGTCGGTCAAAAAAGTAAAAATCTTATCATCCTCAATGATTTTTAAACCTATGCTCCCCCCAGGGTGGACATTCTGGATCACTTCGATTGTCAAACCGAAAGTATGATCAACTCCAAAAGATAATTCTTCAAACTTAAAATGTGCCTTTAAATCCGAAAAATTTATGGGGAAATAAGCGGTCAGCATCTGATTGGTAAAAATATCCTTTAAGATGGAAAATGATGAAGAAAAACCTTTTATAATTATATTTTGTTTAGGATCATAAGCAGGTCCGAAAAAAGGAAAACCCTGAATATGGTCCCAGTGTGAATGTGTCAATAAAACAACAATGTCTTTTTGGAATTCCCTTTTTGCAAGGTAATTGCCCAGAAGTCTTATTCCCGTGCCGGCATCAATTATCAAGGTTTTTCCGTTTTTCAAAATTATCTGAACACAGGTAGTATTGCCGCCGAATATATTGGTCCATTTACCTGGAGTAGGGATAGATCCTCTTGTACCCCAAAATATAATCTTCATAGGTATAAAAATCCTTTCCTTTCATAAAAATAAAAAAAGATTTTTTATCATTCTATTGGGATAATAATTTTTGCTATTTTTAATAAATATATACCTTTTAAATTATATTTTCAATACTTTAAAAATATTTAAAAAATTAATTCAATAAATTTTCCACAGTAAGTTTCAATTCATTTTTAATATCTTTTTTATTCTGACAGGCATCATTAATGATATTGACCAGGTGGCTGCCCATTATGGCAATATCACAATAATCCTTTAACTGTCTGATCTGTTCTTTTGTTCTTATGCCGAATCCTACAGCTATAGGCAGAGTAGAATTATTTTTCACAAGTTCAAACCATTCTTTGGCTTCTTTATTGAACTCGGATTTTTTACCTGTTATTCCTCTTCGGGCAACAGTGTAGAGAAATCCGCTGCCTGCCTTTGAAAGCTCTCTTATCCTTTCAGCACTGTCCCCTGGAGTTGCAATTAAAATATTATCGATCCGATTTTTTGAAGCTATTTCATTCAATCCCTCATCCCTTTCAATAGGTACATCAGGAATAATCAAACCGGATGCTCCTGCGTCTACAGATTTTTCAACAAAATTCTCTATGCCATACTTAAAAATTATATTGGCATAAGTCATTATTAATATAATCGTATCACTTTTTTTATTAAGTTCTTCTATGAGTTTAAAGCCGTCTTTAATTTTAAATCCATTCTCCAATGCTTTATAACAGGCTCCTTCAATGGTAGGGCCGTCTGCGGTTGGGTCGGAAAAAGGAAACTGTATTTCAAGAAAATCGGATCCACCCTCACAAATGCCCATAGCTGCCTGCAGTGAACTTGAAAAATCGGGAAATCCTGCAATAACATGCCCCATGAATCCAATTCTGCCACTGTTTTTTATTTCTTTAATTTTATCATTTGTTTTTTTGTTCATGCCTCTTAACCTCGTCTTTTAAGAATTGAAACCATTTATTGTCATTCATTGCTGAAGCCGTTATAAAAATATCCTTGTCTCCCCTTCCAGATATATTCACAATAATATTTTTACCTTTACCGATCTTTTTTGCTATCTTAATGCAGGAGCTTAATGCATGGCTTGATTCCAATGCTGCAATTATCCCTTCGGTTTTTGCAAAAAACTTAAAAGCCTCTATAACCTCGCTGTCTTTTTCGCTTGTGAACTCAACTCTGCCGATCTGTGCAAGATAGGCAAGCTGTGGTCCGATCCCTGCATAATCAAGACCTGCACTGATCGAATGGGTAGGAAGAAGCTGCCCTTCATCATCCTGAAGAAAAAGAGACTTATATCCCTGTACTATGCCTAATGTACCGGGTCCTGCGATTCTTGATGCATTTTCACCGGGTTTATCTCCTTTTCCACCTGCTTCGGCACCTATCATTCTTACGCTATTTTCATTTAAGAATTCAGAAAAAAAACCTATGGAATTTGAACCTCCTCCTACACATGCGATCAAAACTTCAGGAAGTCCTCCTTTTTGCTCATTGAACTGCTCTCTTGTTTCCCTTCCGATAACAGACTGAAACTCCCTCACCATGTCCGGGAACGGATAGGGTCCCAGTGCACTTCCCAAGAGATAATGAGTGTCCATTTTTCTTTCAGACCATTCTCTTAAAGCGGCATTTACAGCATCTTTCAATGTTTTTGTTCCGCTTGTAACAGGAGTCACTTTTGCTCCGAAAAGCTCCATCCAGAATACATTGGGGCGCTGCCTTGCGATATCCACTTCGCCCATAAAAACTTCACACTCCAGTCCCAGTCTTGCACAAGCACATGCCGTTGCAAGACCATGCTGACCTGCCCCTGTTTCCGCAATGATCCTGGTCTTACCCATTTTTTTTGCCAAAAGTGCCTGTCCTATTGCATTATTGATCTTATGAGCGCCTGTATTGGCAAGACCTTCAAGCTTCAAATAGATATTTGCACCACCAAGCTCTCTGGTTGCATTTTCCGCAAAAAGAAGAGGAGTCGGTCTTCCTACAAAATTCTTCAATGTATCATTGAACTCATTTAAGAAGTTCTTGTCTTTTATATATTTACAAAAAGCCTCTTCAAGCTCCAGAAGAACCGGTCTTAATATCTCTGCCGAATATCTACCGCCAAACTGCCCGAAAAAACCCTTATCACTTTCAATTCTTATGTCCTTCATAGAGTGCCTCTTAAGTAATTTGAGATGATTTTTGTTATATAAAAGTTTTACTGAAGTGTCAAGGGATATAAGAAGAACAGTGACATCACTGTATATCAGTTTTTCAATAAATAGTTTTAATTACAAATGATTTAATTTTATTATAACAGCCGATTAGTTTGTAAAAAATTTTCGGTAAGACTGCTTTAATACATGAGATCAACATGATTTGAAGTTAATAAAAAAAAAAAAATTCAAAAAAAAAATAGAAATTTATTTAATTTGTGTTAAATTTTATTAACATTTACATATAAAAATAATTTTGTTAATATTAATTTTAAATATCAAACAAGGAGAATATGAATGAACAAAAAAATTGTATTAATAATTATAATAATCATAAATTTACTGAATTTTGTTTCAAGCCAGGATTTTGGTATTGATGAAGTATTTGATTATTACAGTAGTGCTGTTGTTTATGTGTCTCATTCAGTCTATTTTGATTCAAAATTGGTAAAAAACCATGATCTTTTCCAGAAGATAGAAAATGAATTTAAGGAAAAATTTCTGGATAATTATATACCTCTATCATCAGGCAGCGGATTTATAGTTACTAAAGACGGAATTGTTTTAACAAATGCTCATGTTTTTGAAGATAGTCAGGAAGATGAAAAGGCTGATCCTGAAATAGTTAAAAACAGAATATACAATTCATTAGTTGCCTATTTTAACAGAATTATACCTCTATCACTTATGAACGATGCAGAATTCAATAAATTAAAAAACGATCTTTATACTTTAGCTTTTAACTATCAGATTAAATATCATGTCAAGGTCGATAATACACAAGATTATACCGCTACACTTATAAAACTTGACAAGGATATGGATATAGCGGTTTTAAAGATCGATAGCATAAATGCTAATTTTATGGCAATACCTTTCGGGGAAACAGAAAATTTAAAAGTCGGTCAGAAAGTCATTGCAATTGGCTATCCGCTGCCTGATAAACTTGGATTCTTAAAAGATTTTAAATCTACTTTATCAGAAGGTGTAATATCATCTTTAAGAAGCGATAACCTTGGGATTCAGCACACAGCAAGCATTAACTTCGGAAACTCCGGAGGACCACTGTTCAGTACAAAAGGTGAAGTTATAGGTATTAATACAGCTATGATTGGGGGGGCTAATAATATCTTTTTTGCAATCCCAACAAAAAAAATCAGAGAGTTCGCAACAAAATATGAAGTTCCCTACATATTTAAAAATAATGAAAAAGACGCAATATCAATAGTAAAAAAAAGATATACATCTAAAGGTGAGCTTATACTTTCAAGCAGGGTAATAATAAAAAAAAGCAGCGATCACAAAGTTTATTTAAACGGAAGATTAATCGGATCTGCCCCGTTAACCATGAACATCCCTGTAGGATCTTCAATAATTAAAATTGTGTCAAAAAAAGAAATTTCTGAAGAGAAAGTTTATGTTGAAAATACAGGGGGAAGAGCAGCATTATATGTGCCTTTAATGAAAAAAATAACCGGTTCATTGTCAATAAAATCAACTCCGGAAAAAGCTGATATTTATATAGATAATGTTCTTGTAGGCAAGACACCTTATGAAGCGGATAAAATTGAAGGTGGTGAGAAAAAAATTATCATTAAACTTGACGGTTATGTGCAGATAGAAAAAACAGTTACAGTTGAAAATTTTAAAAAAACTTCATTTGCAGTAAAACTGGAAAAAGCTTATAAGCTTTCTTTCAAAGAAGAGCTCCCCAATGATGCCGAAATAATATTGACATCGGGAAAAGATAAAACATTGAAATATAAAAAAGGTGATACCTTGCTGATATCATCAGGTAAATGGTCTGTTCAGGTAAACAGTATTGCGATCATAAGTAAAAAAATCAATATTGAAGTTAAAGAAAGCGATTATGAAATAACCGAAACATTCGAATACATTACATCATCTCTAGTCTTAAAATCTTTAAAGACAGGATCCAAGATTTTCATAAACGGCAAAGATTATACGGATAAGGTTAAAGAAGAAAAAATTCAATTGCCTGTCGGTACAGGTTATGAATTGAAAGTAGATTTATCAGGATATGACACTTTTAAAAAAACATTCAGCTTACAACAAAATAAGGATACTGAAATAGTAATAAAATATGCAATAGCTTACGAAAAGCTCAAGAATTACAGATATGCAGGTACAGGCCTGCTGGTAAGCGGTATTATTACCAGCAGTATTGGTTTGATTTTAGCAATTGCAACACCTATTTACTATATAGGTCCGTTTGCAAGGATGATGATATCCGAAAGCCAGATTGAAAAGAACACCATAGGACTTGGAGTTGCAGCAGGATGTGTTTTAGGCACCGGACTTGTTCTGATATTCTGCTCAATACCATGTTTTGTATATTATAATAAACAAATACAGACTGCAGGTTATATCAAGATTAAAAACAATAACACAATAGCAATGGAAATCAATATTTTATTTTAATTACAAAACAATAACATTATTAAATTGCTTACTCAGGCAGATTTTACCTGAGTAAGCATAATTAAGGTTTAAAAATTAATGATAATAAGGGAGATTATTGTATGAAAAAAAAACACTATATTTTTATTTTATTGTCTTGTGCCTTTTTTCTTTTTTCACAGGAAGAAGGTAAAATTTTATGGAAAAAGAAGGCGGCTGAAGGACAACACTTCTCCTTTCTTGATCAAAAGGATAATCCTGAATATTTAGAAGTATTAAACACCGGAATTACAAACGGAGTGCCTTATGCAAATAAATTGAAATTTGATGGAAAAGGAAATTCCAGGAGTTCAGCTCTGGAATTCGAATATGCATATGATTATCAGAAGGTGTCGATTGATGATGATGAATACTACTTCTTGAGCAACGGATATTATGTTAAAAATGAAGAGAAAAACGGCATAAAAGTTTTTGATTCAAATAATAAAGAAATTTTTTCAAAAGCAATAGACGCATCTTCGTTAAAAGAATGCTATCTGCTAAAAGACTTACTGCTGGTGAATACTTTCAGCAAAAATAAAAAAAGCGCTCTTTATGCATATAAAATTGCCAACGGAGATGAGGTTTATAAAATTGATTATGTTCTTTTATATGATGTCCACAGACCTAAAATGTATTTTGACTTGAACAGAATCGTAATATTGGAAACAGGAAAAAATTTGTCAATATATTCTATGGATGAGGGAAAACTTATCAATAAAATCGAAGGTTTCGGCGAAAAAATTCATTTCTATAATTTTTACCGGATTGACAATGATATATATTTCTTGTCGGTTGATCCTTATCAAATTGCTTTCTTAAGTCTTGACACAGGCAGAGTCATTTCAAACATTAAATACAGAAAAAAATCAAATATTGATAGTTTAAACAATGTGGTTGTTGAAAAATACGGCGGTTATTATTATCTGTTCCTGCAGTGGGATCGAACTAACAGCTGTTCATTATTGTGCATTAACACCAATACAGCAGAGATAGTCTGGGACAAAAGTTTTACTACAACACGACGTCTGACTGCTTTTAAAAAGGATAATAATGCTTTCATCACCGATAAGGACAATGTATATTGCATTGACCTTAAAACAGGAAGAGAAGTATGGAAAGTCGAAAGTAAATCAATTACAGACTCAATCATGATTGAAGATCTGTTCCTTGTTGAGAATGACAAAGGCATGACCAATACAGCATACGATCTGGAAACAGGTACGGTAAAGTGGGAAGCAAAAAGTCCGGAAAAAAATGTAATTACAAGGCTGATAAAAGAAAAACATCTGGTGATTGCTGATAAAACAAAGCTGCAGAACATTGAGATAAAGACAGGCAAAAATCTTTGGACTAATGACTCATTAAAAAATATAGTATATTTTGATTATGATGAGGATGACAGAAAGTTTTTTGTATTTTACAATAAAACCCAAGGAATTGCGGAAGTTGACTTTGACACAGGAAGAACAGTCTGGAAACTTGAAACAGAATGGGATATGGTGGATATCACAAGAAGTGGCGATGCAGCTTATTTCGCTGATAGGAATAATATTTACGGTATCAACATACGAACAGGAGAAGTTTTCCTGAAACAGGATTTAAAACTTGGCAGTAAAATAAGCGCAATCTGCTATCTGAAGAGTCAGAAAAAAGTTGCGATATTTGACAGCAAAAGAGGTTTTTTCCTGTTTAATCCGGACACAAAAGCAATTGATGTTTCTATAGATATTGCTTCAAAAACTTCAAATACTTTGATGTTTGCTGAAATAAAAACAATGGCGAATTATGCCCTGATTACACAAATATCACGGGCTACATCAATTCAGGGCGGAATAATACCCTCCAGAACGTATTTAACGGTTGTTGATCTAAAATCAAATAAAAGGTTGAATCTGATAAGAATAGGTTATCACTATTATACTGATCTCGGCGATTTTAAAGACTGGTATTATGAAAAGCACGGAGTATATTATGCGTCAGAAGAAATGTATACTTTTGCTTTTTATACAAGTTATATTGATTACAGAAGATTCATCTTCTTCCCGAGAGTAGAACTATATAAAGAAGGTATTGTGCTGGTACATCCAACAGGTAAAAAAGAAATCGAAGCATATCAGATGTTCCCTTCAGACGCATGCCCGACAGACGCTGATATTAAAAACAGTGAAGCATACTTTCTGACCTTTAATAAAAGATAAAAACTATTAACATCAATATAATATATAAAGTTCGCTGAACGGAGTTCTTTACTCCGGGCGAACTTTTTTTACGTCATGATCTGTTCTTCTAAGCAGAAGACAATTAAAACTGTTTAATCTATGCAAGGTCAATCTGCTTATTATACTAAAGTCTTCATGTCCAATCCTCAGTATTATCAGAAAAAAACCTTATCATTTTCTATTCTAATCTCCTTTATAGAGTGCCTATTAAGCAATTCGAGATTATTTTTTTGTTATAAAAAGTTTTAATGATGTGTCAAGGGATATAATGAGTAGGACAGTGAAACAATTACTGTTTTTTGTAAATATTTAATTGAAAAAAAAATTTTGTATTATAATTTAGCACAAGGAAAAAAAATGCCTTTAGTGCAATTACCCGGGGATGAGGGCTTGGTATGGCAACCGGAAAAAACTCAAAACAAAAAGAAAAACTGCAAAGACTGCTTTGCATGCCAGTTCTGTTCCGACTCAAGGTGCAATCTCTGCCTTAAAAATAAAAAAGTCAAAAATTATAAAAAAATTTAACCAATAATATTATTGGACATATTTTTAAAAAAAATATATTTATTATTTATTTAACGGAGGTGCAAACTCAATTGGGCTCAAGTGTTTGAATGGCATTCAAAAGGCAGTGAGTTCGACTCCCATCACCTCCATTTGAAATATTAAATATGATAAGGCTTGATATAAAATTTTTTTATTTCTCTTAGAATGTGCTTTAAAAGACAATAAATTTAAAGTTTAATAAATAATGTTCCTGTTATAATTTCTATACTTTTTCGCAATTATTTGAATTGACAGTTAAAACTTTTAAGGTTTAAACTTAAAAAAAGACTTAATTTACAGGAGTATGGTAGTTTTATGGTAATTATTTAAACTACCGAAAAAATTTTGAAATTCATCTCTAAAAATAAATTCTACATACTTATTATTATCGAGATATTCTTACTTATAATAGGTTGTACGATATACAGCGGCGAAAGCCCTGTAGAAAACAGTATTATCGGTAAAGGATCAGGCAGAGTTGTTCCTGATTCTATACCCTACGGTTGTGACTTAAGCTGGGTTACGCAGATGGAGGCTTCAGGGTACAAATGGAAAAATTCCAAAGGAAACACACAGGATATTTTCTATATTTGTAAAAATTTAGGCTTTAATTCATGCAGACTCAGAGTTTGGGTAAATCCGTCAGGCGGCTGGAATGGTCAGTCTGATACTGTTGCAAAAGCATTGAGGGTTGCGGCTCAAGGCATGAAACTAATGATAAATTTTCATTTCAGCGACTCTTGGGCTGATCCAGGACAGCAGATCCCTCCTGCTGCATGGTCAGGCTATAATGTAACACAAATGAAAGATGCAATAACCAGCCATGTCACAACAGTTTTGAATGCTGTAAAAACGGCTTTAGACGGTGTCGGATATACCAGCGCTGATTATATCAAATGGATTCAGATCGGAAATGAAACCAATTGCGGCATGCTCTGGACAACAACAGCGGCTTCAGGGAATAACTGCAACTATCCGGCAGGTTACGGAAGTCATCCTGAAAATTATGCCGCTTATGTCAAAGCAGGTTATGATGCTGCAAAGAACGTTTTCCCTTCTGCATTAGTTGGAGTACATGTTGCAAATATTCATGATATCAACCTCTGGGAATGGAATTACAGTCAGCTTTCCACTGATTCATATGACATCTGTTTCGGATCTCTCTATCCTAAATGGTCAAGTTATCCCAATCTATCAAACTTCTCAACTCTTTTGAATCAGGTCAAGACAACAATATCAGCAATGAATTCATCGCCTTTTAATAAACCATGTTTAATAACTGAATTCGGCGTTGAATATACTTCTGGAAAACCAGGATTTAATGCAATAACAGAAGCGCTTGTCTTAACGCAAACTGTGGCGCCTGATGCTGTAGGCTTGTTTTATTGGGAACCCGAATGTTACAGCTGGGCAGGTTATTCTCTGGGAGCATGGGATCCGGTCAGCCGTCAACCTACACTTATTTTAACTGGCAATTGATTGTCTTAAAATTATCCGATATCTTATTAGATTTTGAATGAAGATAAGATAAAAATTATTGAGAACGCTTCTTAAAATTCAATTCGCCCTATGATAATCCGTTTTGACTTAACCGATCGGTTTTATTTTTTTTATTTTTTTATTTATTTCATTTAAAACATTAAGTATATCCTTAACATCATTTTTATCAAACTGGTCACTGATATTATCCGCTTTTTCATAAAGCAGGTCAATTCCCTTATTGATATCATCAAGCAGAACTTTCAGGTTCTTTCCATTATCGATTATTATTGAACTCATTTAAGGCTCCTTGCTTCAAATTATATAACATATTCTATGTACTTACAAACTAATTATATAAAATTATTATTATAAACATTAATAAATTTTACAAAGTTAGTCCCTAAGGGAATCGAACCCTTGTCTGATGGCTGAGAACCACCTGTCCTAACCTCTAGACGAAGAGACCATATCTTAAAAACTATTATATAAAAATCAAAATAATTTACAAGACATTTTTTTAAAACCCAATGTACTCCGTTTTTTTTGGCGCAAATGCTTTCCGGAAGCGGCCGGTTTTCAATTTACTTTTAAACCTGTATGCAATTTTTTAAAAGCAGATCCAGCTTTGGATCTCTTAATTTTCTTTTTAAAAGAGTATTGAGATATGAGGTTTTAATCCCTGCATTTATTTTTCTATGCAAAAGAATGACCAAAAGGAAGCCGGATTTCATTTTTAATCAAAGCTTATAAAAAAAAATCATCAAACCAGGTCAATTAAGACTTAATAAATCCCCTCTTTTTGCTTTAAACCATCCTTCTCCCATCCCAAACAACAAAACGCTTCTATCCCGACTACCTTAGGAATGAGGCAAGTACCTGTCCCTTGTGTTAAATAAATATATAAATTGTATTTTGTGAGAAACTTTATGTTTTTGTACTGGCAAATTTGATTTTTATTTGTAAAGAGAAAAATTCTATAAAGTGTTTTTCCGATTGACTTTTATTAAATAATAATTAATTATATGACTTAAACCAAAAAAAACAATTCTTATGAAAAAATTATTTCAATACATTAAAAAATATTCATTGTTCTATTTAACAGGTTTTTTAATAGTGCTGGCAATAGACTATCTTCAATTATTGATACCTCAATTAATAGGAGAGTCAATAGACATATTAAAGAAAGACAAAGCCCTATTTAATGACCTTTTGGCTAACATCGGTTATATACTCCTGATTACAGCAATCGTTACCATCGGAAGGCTGTTCTGGAGAGTGATGATATTCGGTACATCAAGAAAAATTGAATATCATATTAAGAATGATCTTTTCATTCATCTTGAGAGTCTGCCGCAGAGTTTTTATCATAAAAACAAAACAGGGGATCTTATGGCTTATTTTACCAATGATCTTGCTGCAGTGAGAATGCTCATAGGTCCTGGTTTGATAATGGCATTCGATGCAGTCATAATGATAAGCTTTATAATCTTCAAAACGATAACAACCATAAATTTAATTTTAACTCTCCTTGCATTGACCCCTCTGCCGCTTATAAGCCTGGGAGCATTACTTTTCAGCAGGGTCATACAAAAAAGGTTTAAGGATAAGCAGGAAGCTTTTGCCAAAATGACGGATTTTGTTCAGGAATCAATAAGCGGGATACGTGTAATAAAAGCCTTTGTGCAGGAATACAATGAACTTAAAAATTATCAGAAGGTAAATAAAGATAACTTTGATAAAAATTTAAGGCTCATTCAAACGTATTCACTTCTCTTTCCCATTGTAGGCTTAATTGTAGGCTTAAGCCTCCTTATTACCCTTATTTACGGAAGCTGGCTCACCATTACTTCATCAATTACTTTAGGCAGCTTCGTTGCTTTCATTCAGTACATTGACCTAATGATCTGGCCCATGATAGCTTTAGGCTGGTGCATAAATATTTTTTCTCAAGGTATAGCAAGTCAAAAACGCATTGATGAACTTTTTACAACAAAGCCTGATATAACTGATGAAAATGCCGATTTTAGTATTACAAAGGTTGATCCTTATATTACAATAGACAGATTAACTTTTAAATATCCTGATACAGACAGAATAATACTCAACGGAATTTCATTATCTATAAAAAAGGGCGAAGCAGTAGCCCTTGTCGGCAAAATAGGCTGCGGTAAAACAACCCTTGCCAATTTGATAGCAAGACTCTACAATGCCCCTGAAAAATCAATTTATATCGGAGGTCAGGATATAAATAAAATTCCTCTGACAGTACTTAAAAAGACGATCTCTTATGTAACCCAGGATGCGGTTTTATTTTCCGACAGCATCAAGAACAACATAACTTTAGCTGGTGATGATTTTATCGAACAGGATGTAATTAATGCAGGTATCGCAGGCGGCATTCATGAAAACATAATGGAATTAAACGATAAATATGAAACCATAATCGGTGAAAGAGGGATCAATATCTCAGGGGGTCAGAAGCAGAGACTTACCCTTGCAAGAGCATTGATTTTGGATCCGGATATTTTAATAATTGACGACTCATTATCGGCAGTTGATACCAATACCGAGGAGGCAATAATAAAAGGCTTAAAAAAAAGCAGAAAAAACAAGACAACAATAATAATTGCACACCGCCTATCGACAATACAGTTTGTTGACAACATCGCGGTAATTGAAAACGGCAGGATCATGGAATACGGCAGTCATAAGGCTCTTTTAAAAAATAACGGTTTTTATACAAAGTTATACAAAAAACAGCTCATCGAAAAAGAGCTGGATACTTACTGATTTAAAAAGGAATAAGTTTGATGCAGGAAATAATTGAAAACAAAAAAATAGATTTTAAAATCTTTAAAAAAATACTCAAATATGCAAAACCTTATACTTTCTTAATCATTTCATCGATAATTCTGCTTATTTTTATTACTGCTCTGGAACTCTTACAGCCAGTATTGATTGGAATATCCATAGACAGATATATAAACGGATATAAAAAGCCCTATGCTGTTGTTACTTTAGATAAAACAGATGCAGTTAAGTATAATAATCTTTTTTTGACAAAAGATAAATCTATTGTCAATGATCCTTCTTTACCAAAAGCACAAATTATTTATCATAATGACTGTTATTATCTCTTTACTCATCTCAATGATAACGAGCTTTCAACATTGACAGATTATGATTTTTCAAAAAGCATCATGTCACAAAATGATCTGGTAATAAATCTAAACGGCAGAAAGATCACAGGCATATATCTTTCAAAAAATGATCTAAAAATCTTAAGGAAAAACGATTTCAATCGGATAATATTTTTTTCCTTTCTATTCTTTTTTTTAATAATTTTATTATTCACTTTTACATATCTGGAATCACTGATTAACCAATATACCGGACAGAAAATAATATTTAATATAAGACTCGATCTATTCAAACATATACTTAACCTGTCATTCGGGTTCTTTGATAAAAATCCAATTGGCAGACTTGTGACAAGGGTTACCAATGACACTGAAAACGTCAATGAAATGTACACCGAAGTACTGGCTAATTTTTTTAAAAATGTCTTTCTCATAATCGGTATAGTTGTGATCATGCTCATCATAAATATTAAACTGACTCTTTTAAGCTTCTGTGTTCTGCCGTTCGTCTATCTTCTGATAATGGTTTACAGAAAGTTTGCATTGAAAAATTACAGAATATTAAGGAAGATCCTTTCTGATTTCAATGCGTTCCTTTCAGAGCATATTTCAGGTTTGAAGATCATACAGCTTTTCGGTATAGAAAAAAAAATATTCAAAAAGTATGAAAAAATCACAAATGGATCATACAAGGCTCATCTGACAGAAATAATCCTGTTCGGAATATTCAGACCTACCATGTTCCTCTCATACATTATAGCTACCTGTTCAGTGCTGGTTTTCGGCGGATTTGATGTGATAAACAACCTTTTGACAATAGGAACTCTTTTCATCTTTATACAGTATATAGGCAGATTTTTCGAACCTGTCCAGGAGCTTGCAGAGAAATTCAACATATTCCAGTCAGCAATGGTTTCGGCTGAAAGGATATTCAACCTTCTGGATGAAAAAAATGAGTTAATTGAAAAAGATATTCCCTTGCGGATAAACAAAATAAACGGTCATATAAAATTCAATAATGTATGGTTTGCATATAATGATAAAGACTGGGTATTAAAGAATGTCTCATTTGAAATTAATCCGGGTGAAACTATGGCAATTGTCGGAACAACAGGTGCCGGTAAAACATCAATTATAAATATCCTTTCAAGATACTATGATTTCCAGAAAGGCAGCATTCTTATTGACAACCATGACATCAAAAGCCTTTCAATCAAAGAATTAAGATCAAAAACAGGACTTGTCATGCAGGATGTATTTATATTCACAGGTTCTCTAAGCGATAATATTAAAGTCAAGGACAATGATATAACAGATGAAAGTGTGAGAGAGGCATCGAATTTTGTATGTGCTGACAGCTTTATCGAAAATCTGGAAAATAAATATAATCACCAGATGAGTGAAAGAGGTGCAACAATTTCAACAGGACAGAAACAGCTTTTAGCATTTGCAAGGGCAGTAGTCAAAAATCCCGATATACTTCTCCTTGATGAAGCAACAAGTAATATTGATACAGAAACAGAGGAATTCATTCAAAATGCATTAAAGAAAATGCTTAAAAACAAGACTTCGATAATTATTGCCCACAGGCTCTCGACAATCAGGAATGCCGATAAAATAATAGTTCTTCATCACGGGAAAATAATCGAAACAGGAAAACATGAAGAGCTGATGAGAAAAAAAGGATTTTATTATAAGCTCTATAAGATACAGTTCAATAATGCATAGATTTTAAAAAGAAAATGCATTTCTATAATAAGTTTTCTTAATCACATTGCCAAAAACTTAAACAATCCATAAACAAGAAAAGCAGGCCAAACAATTGCCTTTAAAAAGCCCAGAACTCCCATCCAAAAACCCGCTGCATGGATAATAAAATATACAAAAGCACCTATGAATCCCAAGCCGTAAATAGCACCTGATGGAGCGGCACATCTTCCAATTTCATTTTTCATTAATTTCCTCCTTTTTTTGATAATTTTACAAACTTATCATTATAAAATCAATAATTTTCAAACATTATTTCACTTTATTTAAAAAACAAAAAATACATGCCTTAAACAAAAAAAGAAAACTTTAAGCTTCCGGTCATCTTTAGAGCGAAAAAAAAACGAGGCTTTCATTTAAAACATGGTCCCTGTAATTATTTATATCTTACATTTTTGATTATAAAGTCCTTGATAAAAAACTGAATTTAAGTAAAAGCTTTCACTTATAATCAACAATCATCTTGAATATCTTATTATCACCCCTTGCACCTTCTATGTAGATGCATCTTCCATTAATGCTCCCTTTGTATATACCGATCTTTTCACCAAATTTAAATTCGGATAAAAAGTTGAGTTTTACTCCGGTAAGTCTGTTTTTTTCAAAAAAATCCCTGCCTAAGCAGTCCAGCCCGTATTCAATGAATTTAACATTATTGACATGCTGATTTAAGTCAATATCGGTATATTCTGCGATTTTATCACAGATAAGATTTTTTTCTTCATTATATTCGATCTTTGGGGGATTTTCGTTGAATACAGGAGTTTTTTCTTCAGGAGGAGTATGATGATGCAGCTCTGTTAGTCTTAAAGGTCTTTTATTGACAGTGTCAACTAAAAGCCATGCAGTAGATGCTTTAGCCAAAATCTTATTCATGCAGTCATAAATAATAAAATCTCTTATTGCAAAAAGTTTATCAATGCTTTGTGCCCAGGTTTCAACTACTAATTCATCTGTAAATCCGGCACTGCCATAGAGTTCTATTACAGCACGAGATAAAATCCATGCCTGATTTTTTTTTGTCAAAGCATTGTAACCGTAATTTAAGCTTTCAGCATGATTTGCCGCAGCTTCCTGCATATAATCAAACAATGAACTGACCTTGACATTGTTGTTAAGATCAGCTTCATATGTCCTCACCTTAAAATTTTCTCTCCAGATCGTTGACATGACTGCGCTCTTTTTTTAAAATGTTATCATAAAACTATAATAGAACTGCTATAAATTGTCAAATGAAAGTTATATTATGATTACCAGAACCGTCCCTTGACTCTACCCTATAAAAATTATTTAAAATTTTTAAAAATTTAAAAAAATATTTTATTTTTAGAGATTTTTTCTTAAAATATAAAGAATAAGTATCATAAAAGGAAATAATTATGTCCAAATCTGATAATACGATAAAAAAAATTTTAATATTTTTCCTTGCAACAGAATTACCTTCCCTTCCCCTGGTCTTTTTTTATATATATCCTGTTATGGGGAGAAAGTTTTTAGAATTAATACCGGAGTTTAAAATTCCATTAATATTTGCATGCATCGCATATATAGCAGTGTTATTCATCCTTTACAAATTGCTTAAACCATTGAATAAGATCGATACAGCCAATCCTGAACAATATAAACTTAAAGTAATCAAAATTGAAAAGAACGTTACGATTTTTTTTATTGTAGTAAATATGATCGGATGGGTTGTAGTTGCATCACTTTCTACCTATGCCAGGTCGCTTATGATCGGTTATATAAGATGGTCAACCATACGTTTTCTCATTGTTGCCATCTTCTTTGGACCTTCAATAGGATTGATCCAGTCCATATATTTTAACCATGTTATCAGAACCTTTAAGCTGAAATTAAAATTATTTGAATTCTCTATAAAAAAAACCTTTTTCAATGTGAGATTAAAAATATTCTTAACAATTATTGCATTTTTATTATTGACAACCATCCTTAATTTATTCGCCGGATTAGGAAATGCAGAACAAACCGCAGGTATATCCAATACAGCATTTAGTTTGCAAAAGGATAAATTTGAAAAAGCCAATGGGTTCTTCACTCCACTTCTTGACATTATTGAAGAATCGGACAATGTGAATGAGATCAGAGAAGAAGCCGAAAGATTAAAAGAGAGCTGGGGAAGATACTCATTAAATAAAAGCATAGAAATGGCACTGTTTTCATTTTTAATGCTGATTCTGGTTGCATGCTTTTCCTTTTTATTTGCAAGTTATATGCATTCTCACATAAATGGAATATCCGAAAATTTAAAGCTTATAGGAGAGATAAAAGGCGACTTAACACGTCTTTTAACCAAGACAACAAATGATGAAATAGGTGAAATCCAGGTTTATATAAATCAACTTATCTTAAATTTAAACAGGCAGTTCAAATCAATTTATGATGTTTCCGTAGAATTGATCGATAAAACAAAGCATGAACAGCTTGATATCGAATCACTGATTAAAATCAATAAAGATATAACCAGTAATTCAGAACAAATAATCAAAGAAATATCCAATCAGAGCGAAGTAACAGGTATAACAGCCGAAGCAATAAAAAACACAGTTGATCTGTTGGATAACAACAAAGAAAATATTACATCCCAGTCTGCAATGGTCGAACAGACCAGCTCAAGTCTCCATGAAATCTTAAAATCAATTGAAAATACCACAATAATCATAAATAAGGCTTTTGACTTAAGTAATATACTCGGTAACAGTTCAAAGATCGGAATGAACGCTTTAAATCAGATGAATGCTTCAATACAGGAAATTTCCAGGATCGGTTCCGGAATATCTGAAATCGTAACAACGATCTTTTCAATAACAGATCAGATCGACCTTTTGGCAATGAATGCGGCAATTGAAGCCGCTCATGCAGGAGAAAGCGGCAAGGGCTTTGCTGTTGTAGCGGAAGAGGTAAGAAAGCTTGCGGAAAGCACCGCAGATCAGACAAAAGACATTTCTGCACTTTTAAAATCCATGAAAGAAGCAATTGAAAATTCTGTTCAAAAATCTTTCAATCTCTCGGAAGTTATTAAAGAAATTACCAAAGGTATTGATTCGACAAATCAGATAATGACAGAAATCAATGCATCCTCAGATGAACTTCTTGCGGCATCTAAAGAAAACATTACAGTCATAAATAATCTTGTAACCATAACATCTTCAGTCATGGATAACATCGGAAAAGAAAATGAAAACAATCAAACATTATCAGAAACAATAAAAAAACTCGAGGAATCAACAGGTAACATCAATACAGTTGGCAGGAAACAGTATGAATATTTTAATAATCTTGAAATGAATTTTACAAATTTCTACAATTATTTTAAGGAAGTCTCAGACAAATTAAGCTTGTTAGAGGCTGGCTTTAAAAACATAAAATTGTTTGATACCGAATTTTTAAATCAGAAAATCTAACCTATCAAATCGTTCTAATAATAATATAAAATCCATTCAGAAAAATATTTTTAATAATTTTAAAAAAAATCGAATGATTTTCTTGTTTCAAGCGATTAATATAATTGAAAGGATGCTGACTTTTAAAATGTATAATACTGGATTGCAGTTAAAATCATTGATTAAATTGCCTTGTAAGTTTTCTCCTCTTACTTAAGGCTTATTTAATACTTTATTAAACCTTTTTATACCAGGCGGGTGCTTTTATGTTCTCCTTATCCTGACAGACTTTAAAAAAAGCTGTCAGGTTTTTTTATTTTTGATTTTCTCAATCAATATAAAAATAAAAGCTGACAAAACAACTGACACACCTGAAAAAATGTACCAGAGATTGTAGCCGGTTATGTTCTTTTTTCCGAAAATATCCACTACCCAGCCTGATATCCCACTTACAGTACCTCCTATACCCAGACCTGCAGAAAGAACAATGCCGTAGATCAAAGACCTGTTCTTGACAGTTGTCATATCAGCCATATAGGTTTCACCAGCAACAGTGGCACTTCCCATGCCTGCTCCGAACACGATCATCGCAAGCCACAGCGTAAAAATATTCGAAATGCTGAACAAGGCAATACCAACCCCGCAGAGAATAAAAGTTATCACTGAAACTTTTACAGAACCGAACCTGTCACATAACTTTCCTACAAACGGCTGAATAAAAACAGAAGGTAAATACAGCATAGACTGGATCAGTGATATGGTTATGCCTCTGGAAAAACCGAAATTAACCCAGAACGGCGTGATCTCATAAAAACTCCAGTTCGATATTTCCTTTAATGTAACCGGAATGCAGACCAGGATCAATAAAAATGCGAACGGAAAGATTTTAACTTTTGAACGTCCTGAAGTTGAGACTTTATCAGGTCTGACATTTTCAGTTTTTAACAGGTCATCTTCAACAAATATGAAAAATAAAACTGCAAAAATAAAACCGGCAATACCGCATATAAAAAAAAGCAATTGAAAACCCAGCAATTTATTTCCCAGATATTCACCTATAAAAGGAGCTATCACAAATCCGATCGCTGAACCGATAGAAAGCATACCGATCGCATGTCCCTTTTTTTCTTCATACATTGCAGTTGCAAATGTATTTGCAGCCGGGTGATAAACTCCACCGCTTAAACCCATTATAAATATTAAAAGGACCGTCAAATTGAACGAACCCGAAGGAATAAAAGCAATGAACATCACCGCCAGACTCATAACAAGCATTCCTATAAATAAGATCATCTTCCTGGAATATCTTCTTGATAAAAAGCCTGATATGAAGTTGGAGCTTCCGTAGCCTGCATATATTATGGTCGCCTTGACTGTGATATCAGCCACCTCACGCAGATGATAAAAGTTCGACATCTGAATGTACATGGGCTTAAAAAAAATCAACAGGAAATGATTAAGTCCGTGCATTATTGAGCAGAACACTAAATTGATTAAAGCTGTTTTTTTATTCATACGGCTGATTGATTAAATGTTAAAAAAATTGTTTTTTATCCTTTGTCATTATATTTGATATAAATAACTAATTTTTTTTATATACAGTTTGTTTTTTAACTTTAAGGCAAATACTGACAATTTGAACAATTATCAGTATAAAAAATGAAATCAACTATGTCAATAAAAAAAACTTTAATGTTAATTAAAATATTTTTAATTAATTTTTTTTGCTGCTTGCAGTTTAAAAAACAATCCGATATACTATGAGTATACTTTTTTTCAATGAACATTACATTTCATTCGATGAAATATTTAAATACAACTTTTATCTATTGACAATGGCTGTACCATATATTTATTTTATATATTAAAAGGAGAAATGATGAAAAAGAGCAATAATCCTTTGCTTGAAAAAATTTTTAAATACCCGTTATTGATATTGGTAATCATTACTGTAATAACCATAGTGCTCGGCATACAAATAAGAAAACTAGTAATAGACAATGATACTGCAAATTTTTTGCCTGATGACAATCCTGCAAGGATAGAATACCGAAGAATAGAAGATGTTTACGGCGGCGGTATGGTTATGGCTGTATGCATTAAAGTAAAGGACGGATATGTATATTCAAGAAAAAACCTCTTAATTATTGAACAAATCTCTAATGAAATAGAAAAAATCAAAGACATTTCACAAGTTACTTCCATAATAAATGCAGACTATCTGGCAGGCACTGAAGATGGCATAGAAACAATGAAGCTTATTGATAAAATACCTGAAAATGAAACTGAAGAAAAAGCCATTATTGAAAGGTTAAATTCATGGAAGATCTATAAAGGAAACCTGTTCTCAAATGATTACAAATCAACAATGATCGCAATAAGGCTTAAACTCGGAGCTAAAAATGTCATTGCTGAGGAAGCTTACAGACAGGTAAAAAGAATAATCAATAAATATGAAAGCTCAGGCTTTGACTTTTACGTAGCAGGTCTTCCTTCGGTTCTTGTTGTCATGGCAGGCAATTTAAGGAACGATCTTGCAAGACTTGTTCCGTTTGTCGTGATAATACTTTTGATAACATTATTTTTATCTTTCAAGAAGATAATCGGAGTAATACTGCCTACTGTTACAGTATTGATTGCTACCGTATGTATAATGGGACTTATGGCTTTCTTTAAAATAAATCTTACCATGATTGCAAGTGCATTGCCGGTTTTAATGATCGCCGTTGGAAGTGCCTACGGCATACATGTCATAAGTCATTATTATGATGAAATTGATAATGAGTTTTTAATTACTGAAAAAATCAGCATTGAAAGGAACAAAAAAATCATATTTATAACGATCAAAAGGATCGGCTGGGCAGTATTTCTTGCCGCAATTACCACCATATGCGGATTCGGCTCCCTTGCAGCAAGTAAAATCAAACCGTTAAAGGAATTCGGATTTTTTACAGCCATAGGTGTTTTTATTGCTTTTTTTATAGCAATCACTTTAATTCCTGCTGTTTTTATTTTAAGACATAAAGCTTTAAATCATAAACAAAAAAATACAAATCTAAATAAATCTGGAATTAATAAGGCGTTGATATCAGGAGTCTTAATTAATATATACAGGTTTTTTTCAAAAAGCAAATTAAGGACAGTAACTTTGCTGTCAGTCATACTCTTAATATCAATTTACGGGACAATGAACATCATTACTGGCAATCCAATGGTTAATTATTTCAGGAAATCTACTGAAATAAGAAAATCAGATGCATTTGTCAATGAAAATTTTAACGGAACAACGATAATCGATATTATTATAAAAGGTAAAGCTGCAGGTTCATTGACGAATCCCGATATATTATATGCAATCGATAATCTTTCATCTTATCTGGAAAATAAATATACTGATGCAGTATTTGTAATGTCTTTTGCCGATCTGGTAAAGAAAATGAATCAGGTTATGAACGTTGATGAAAAAGGAGATTACTATGAAATACCATATAATCCTGAAAAATACAGATTAAGCGATAAAAATAAATTAAAACAGCTTATTGCCCAATATCTTTTATTATTTTCGGGAAATATAGATGATTATGTGGACGATCCGATAGAGCCGTCAGAAACAAAAATTTCAGTAATAATCAAAAATCCGGACTTTAATTTTATCAAAGAGCTGAAAAGGGAAATACATGGCTGGACATTAAAAAACTTTCCCTCTGATTATGAAATGAGAATTTCAGGAAATGCAAATATACAGGTTGTAGTTTCAGATTTTATCATAGAAAGCCAGATAATGAATATTTTATCATCATTATTGGCGGTTTTTTTGATCCTGTCAATATATTACAGGTCATTAAATGCAGGTATTTACGGTATAGTCACACTTGCCATTCCGATCTTTCTAAATTTCGGCTTTATGGGACTGTTAAAAATCCGCCTGGATGCCGGCACAGCAATGATAGCATCAGTTGCAATTGGAATAGGCATAGACTATACGATTCATTTTATGAATGCATATCATCATGAAAGAAAGATAACAGACAACCTCGATACAGTAACAATAAGATCGCTTGAAAGCTCAGGCAAAGCCATCGTTTTCAACGCTGTTGCAGTTGCACTGGGATTTCTGGTACTTGTTTTCTCTAATTTTTTGCCGTTGGTGAGCTTTGGTTCATTTGTCGCATTTACAATGTTCACTTCATCACTGGCTTCTATGACAATACTGCCGATATTGTTGAATATCTTTAAGCCGAAGTTCATTTCGAGATGATATGAGCCGAAGGACCAATCTTCAACTTATCCTGGACTTTTCTATGATACAAATTCAGAACACAATGTAGCAGGTTCTATATATGACTATAACAAAAAATGAAAATCATTTATTTTTTGTTATTAATTGAGCATTAATAATAATTTATTGAAAAAAGGCTGTTTTGGATGAACTTTAAATTTGGAAAAAACAGTAAAGTTAAATTTTGTAATTTCATTTATTTAAAAACTATTTATTTTAAATAAATAGAAATATATCAAAAAAAATGATATTTTATTAATTATTGATTTATTTAATTAACTTTTTATTTATAATAATAAAAAAATATACAAAAAAATTAATTATTTTAATATATCTTAAACAGCATTCAATTAAAGGGAGATTGTATAATGAAAAAAATCATTATTGGAATACTGCTTTTTTTAAATGTATTGGTTTACAGTGACAAGATCAGAGTAGCAGTTCTGGAATTTACTGCAAAAGGTGAAGCTATTAATGAAGCATACCTGGCTGATGCAATAGTCGAACATTTAATGACTGCTTTGATAAACACACAGCAGTTCAGGGTTGTTGAACGGCAGGACCTCAATAAGGTGATGAGAGAGCTCAACCTTCAGAACTCGGATGATTTCAATGAAGATTTAAGAAAACAACTCGGCAAATTGTATGGAGCTCAGCTTGTGGTACTGGGCAGTTTGACTAAAATAGGTACAAGATACTCAATAAATGTAAGGGGTGTGAACGTTGAGACAGGCGAAGCGGAATTTGCTCAGTCTCTGGAAACAACTTCCAAAGAAATGCTGATTGACCTTGTACCCAAAATCGTTGATCTAATATCAGGCAGAAAAAGCAGGACCGATGTTGAAGCGGAATTGAAATTAAAACAGGAAGAAGAAAAAAAGAAAGAGGAAGAACGATTAAAGGAAGAAAAAAGAAAGCAGAATAAAGCCCTTTATACCAGAAATGCCAAAAATGCAATTGCTATAAATTTATACATATGGGGCTTATCTTCACTGGCTTTGATGGTTCCTTCTACTGTTTTAGGATACTATTATTTAAATCCTGAAGAATATTATAAATTGATACCTGAGATAACTGATCCTGCAGAAAGACTCAAACTAAGAACAAGTGTGGGTTTCGCAGCTTTGGGCTGTACTATAGCAATGGCTCTCTGTCTGATACCTACCATTATATGCTTTTCACTTTTGGGATTTGTGAGAGTTGTAATGAACTATTATAAAGCATCAGACAAATATACATCATTGAACAAAAAAGTGATGAATATTGATTTTAACATTGCTTTAGAAAAGGACAAGATGCTCTGCTATTTTGTCATTTGGTAACTGTCCCCTTCGACTCTATTACTTAGTCCCCAGATTATAAACACCGTCCCATGATGCAGAAGGAGCTTTTTTTGTAAGATAGGTATTGCATCTGTCGATGTAAATCAATGTGGGTTGATCGTCTTTCTTTATCTTCAATGCTTCGTTAAATATCTTCATAGATTCTTTCCAGCTTCTCTTTTCAAACTCATCCAGACCCCTTTCAAAAACTTTTAAGAACTCCATGGTTTCAGGTTTAATTTCATCTTTTAAAGCTATAAGTTCATAGAGCCTTACTGGAATATTGATGTTCACTACCCTAACCCTGTCAAGTCTCCTGCCAATGATCTCATTTTTAACCTGTTCATAAGTATATTCGCTGATCATCTGATAAGTTTTGTACTGCTTATTAACACCTTCAAGCCTTGAGGCAAGATTAACAGCATGCCCCATCATCGTATAATTGAATTTATTGGTTGTGCCCATATTCCCAACGAACATATCACCTGAATTAATTCCTATCCTGGTAAGCAAAGGAGTATCAATAATTTTTTGGTTTAATAGCAAAGAATTAAGCTGATCTTCAATCTGCTTCATTCTTATTGAAGAAACACAAGCTCTGTAAGCATGATCTGCCATGTCTTTTGGCGCCCCGAAAAATGCAATAATTGCATCGCCCTCGTATTTATCGATAGTCCCTTTATTATCAAGTATAATGTCGCTCATGCTTGAAAGATAATCCTTTAAAAGTGATACAAGTCCTGGTGGATCATCCATGAACTTTTCTGATATTGTGCTGAATCCTTGAATATCAGTGAACATTGCTGTGCATACCTTTCTTTCACCGCCGAGATTGAGCTTGGTCTTCTCCTTCAATATTTCATCAATATAATCTGGAGAAAGATATTTATCTAAAGCATTTCTGATAAAAGCCTTTTCCTTTTCTGCCATTATGAACTTAAATGCTATCATGACGACTATTGATATAAAACTGTATAAAACCGGTACAATCGGCGAAATGTAAATATTGGTAAATCTGTAAAAAACCATAATAATTGCAAGAGTCAAAAAAGTAATAATAAATCCTATCGGAGCCAGATAAACAGATTCAAATTTCACAAGATGCCACAGCAGAATACCAAAAATAAGCAAAGTAATGATAAATATAAAAAAAGTTTTTATCGAATAAATAAAGTCTTTCTGTAAAATCGTATTAAAGAAGGAAGGATGTACACCGACATTTTCAAATGTTCTGTCAAAGGGAGTTGCACCGATATCACTGGTACCTGTTGCAGTGTGTCCTATAAAACAAATCTTGTCCTTTAAAAAGGATAATTCATCCCTTGCTTTTAACATTATTTCCAGAGATTCCTTTACTTCAAGCATTGACTTTCTTATCTCTTCTTTTTTTTCTCCCAGTCCCTTGCTTATTACCTCTTCTTCCTTTTTTTTAATATTCTCCTCAGTTAAAAATATTTTTAAACTCTCAAGATTTTCATTATAATCTGTAAAAAACTGATCCTTTATACTACGGAAGGACATGTCTTTAAGCATTCTTTCTTTTTCTGTATGCATTAAAGTAAAATATTGATAAAAATAATTTTCCTCTGTTAATTCATGATACTTTGTGAAGTTTTTTCCAAGAGAGTCGAGAAACTGTTTGACAATTACATATTTATAATTTAACAGATCAAAATAAGAAAAGTGATATTTTTTATCATCAACCGTCTTATTGGTAAATATATCCCTGTATTCTCCACTGGGCCAGTTGATATTCATTAATCCATTGTCAACAGGGATTTTAATATTTTGTTTGATATTTTTGAGATTAACATCCCTCAAAATTACATATCTGCTATTTGAAAGATCTATCTGTTCCATTTTAATATCAAAAAAATCCAAAAAGGGTTTAAATGCAAGCTGTGGTATCACATAACCATCCCTTTCCATGAAGAGATTTACACCTCTTATTGTAGCATCCCTATCCCGCTCAACATAGGTAAAGCCAACACCTTTAAATTCATTCAAAAAAGAATCAATCGGAAATTCCGATATATTGACATTTATAATGGATTGATGACTTTTTTTACTATTTAAAAGCTCTTTTTTTTCATAACCGTACTTTTTTAATTGTTCGATCTGTTTCCGGTAAGAAGCTTCATTAATATCGGTTTTTGACAGATTTGGATCAATAAGCATATTGACAGTACCGTAAGCCCTGTTGTAATAAAAAAGTCTGTCCGAAAAATATTGATCATTGTCAATCCTTATGTTGTTTATATTTTCTTCAATATCAAGGTAATATTTAGATATCTTTTCATTGAAGCTGTTCCACAGTTGATCCAACCTTCCATGTCCTGCAGGTGATTTTGATAATGATTCCGTAGTTTTTGTATAATCATCAAGCATCAACTGAAATTTTTCTGCAAGATCCTGTTTAACAATATCGATCCTTTTACTGTCGGCTCCGACAACACTTTCCTCAAGGAATTCAATATCAAATACAGCAAGATTTGCATCAAAATCAGCAAGTATTTCAATAACATCACCGTGATAATTCCTTGCTATGGGCCAGCTTGATTTCAACCAGTTCATAGTATTGTCATCAATATCTATCAAGACAAGCGACTCGTCCTGTTTGATCGGTTTTTTGATTAAAGTCATAAAAAGATCATAAGATTTTAAATTTAAAAAATAATATACTGGAGACACTGTAATTATTAAGACAATTAAAAAGGATAAAATAACTATAAACAATCTCTGAAAATTAATATCATTGAAATATTTAGATAATAGTTTTCTAACTCTTTTTTTAAAGCTTTCTTTGACTTCCGCCATACATTTTTCCCTGATAATTAATATTAAAAACTTAAATATCCATAAAAAATCATATAATAATTAAGAATTTTAATCAATTAAAAATAAAAATATTAAATATGTTTATTATTGTAAATAAAAATGTAAATTTTATGCAGAATTAAAGAATAGAGAATAAAATTATAATTGAGATATGTGTTAAATACATACAACTCCTTTTAATACGAACTGTCTAAAAAGAAAATCACAGCAAGCTTATTTAGGCAGTTCGTCCCTTTATGCATTATTGATTTTCTTTGCAAAGTTTATTATATTTTCTTTGTTGATTTGATTTATATTGGCACTGCTTTTTGTTATCATTTTCAATATAGGTCTTTCTAAAACCGAGAGCCTTTCAAAATACAAGGCACCTCCAAAACAGCTTTTTACTAAAGCTTTATCCAAAAGCTTTGATGGATAATTGGTTTCAAAATATTTAAAAGCCGATTCTACAGGTTCCAGATGTGTTATGAACAATCCTATTTTCTTATTTAATAAAGTCTGCAGATTTTTCTCAACAAACTTTCTCACATATTTATTGAGTCTGCCTGCATTAATCGGACCGCCGATGATTATTTTATCATAATCATTGATATTAACTTTTTCCTTTGCGGTTTTTAAATTAATTATCTTTACATTTTTATCCTTAAGCTCATTTATCATTATATCAAAACACTCTTCGGTTGAACCGTATCTTGTACCATAAGCTATTAAAGTCATATTTATTCCTTAATATTATTTTTAATATAATATCTATATTTAACAAATAATTCAATTGTTTTTTTTATTTTTTTAAAAATAAGGTATAAAATCAAAATGAAAAACATAAGCTTCCGGTCATTATTTTTGCGCAAAAAAAACGCGAAGCTATTTTATTTCATTAAGCCTTTCACAGATCAGGTCATTTATATATTTTTTACACTCTTCATTCATGTCAATATATTTGATAAAGAGTATTGTGCCTCTTTTCACTTTTTTATGCTCGATTATTTTACCGGTAAAATGCAATATTTTTTCTTCGTTATTTAGAGGATGGAATTCAAATAGAAAAAGCCCGATAGGACTGACCTTAAATTTGGTAAAAACCTCTGCACCTATCATAGAAAAAGTATTAATATTACCTCTGAAAAAATTCAGTTTAATGTCATGATCGCTTTCCTTTAAATTAAAAATATGACAAAAATATACAGGGATCATGGTATCAATCTGAAACCCTCTAGTATTCCTGCTTTTAATAAGCATGCTGTGATGATAAACCATAATATATTGTATGAAATTTACGTATGATATTTTTTTTACACTAGAATGCACTTCATATTGATAGACATCATCCCAGAAATAAATAGATATTCGATCCTGAGATTTCACTTTCTTCACAATATTACTGAAATAGGTTCTGATCAAAATACCTTCTTTATCATTATTTATAACAGTTCCTGTAATAAAGCCTATCCTTTCAAATCTCAGTTTCACATTTTGATTTTGAGGAATATCTATCGATGAATAAGGAACATTTTTTACAAAATTGATCTTTGATTTGATCTTTACAAGATCTGATTCAAGATTTCTGTATGTATTTCTTGAATAATATTTATTTCTTGTTTTTTTTAAATACTGCTGTACATATTCATCAAAATAAATTTCAACATTGAAAAATGAATTGACATTTAAAAAAGGATAACTTTTATATAACCTCTTAAGAAGTACTGTTTCATAGTCATTCAGTCCATTCCTTTTGCAGTAGGTAACCAATAAATCAAGAGTTCCCTTTTTTCTGTAGTTCCTGATGATTTTGAAAATTTGAGCAATCAAAAAAAGAACCAACAAAATGAATAAAAATATAAAAAACAAATCAAACCTTGTATTCTCAGGCCATATATAAAATTTTTCCATTCTAAGTAAATTTTAAACCTTTTTTGTCATTTTTAAAAGAAAATTTAATATTTTTTAAATTTTTATCTAATTTTTAATAGATTTCTATTTTTTTAATATTTAAAAAATGAAGAATTATTAAAAAATTTTTTTTATAGCTAAAAAAAAATAACTTTCTTTTTCATTATGCTTTTGTTAAAATAATTTTAAACACTTAAACAAAAGAGATAAATTATGAAAAAGTTCTTTTTTACTTTTCTATTAATATTCTTAACTGCCTTGATTTTTTCAAATGCTGCCCAGGATCACTTTATAAACAATGTATTTTACAATTTCAATGGCATGGTAGATATGCTTGCTCTGGATTATTCTAAAATCGCAGGACTTTATACTGCCGGAGGGGACATAACAGGTTCTGCCTCAGTAGGTCATTTTCCAGCTTTCAGGGCAGGCGCCACAGCAGGTGTCATGTTTTTCAAAAATCCATTAAGATTCATTAAGCCGATTGATTTTTTCGGTCTAAAATGGGCTGATGTTACAGACAAGCTTCAAGATGCAGGATTACTTGACGGGGTAAATTTTTTTGATCAGAATTTTTTACCTATTCCAATATCATATTACAGCTTTGATATCGGGCTTCCCCGAGGTTTTACCATCGGAGGCAGATTTAACATCGGACCATTAGGTTCTGTAGTCAAGAAAGCTTCAACATCAGCAGAACAATATATAAATGACATTCTTCATTGGAGCATCGGTGCAAATTTTAAATATACGATAATGAGGGATTATAAATACTTTCCAGCCATGTCTGTCGGAATGGGGACTCAATTTAGTTATACTCTTTTTGATCTTAAAGATATTCCTATTGGAAATGTTAATCTTGACGAGTTTAATCCGTCAATACCTGCGACAATGGGATTCTATTCTCAAAACAGCAATACTTCGATATTCTTTGATTTTGCAATTAGTAAAAGAATTTTATTTTTTCAGCCCTTTGCAGGTTTTAAATTTGTACAAACCATATCTTACAATCTTACTAAATTCACAGTTAATCTGGATCTAAGCGATGCCACAGCTGAAGCTAAAACCACCTATAAGGAAGAAATCATAATTTCAAACAAATCCGGATATGATGCATCTTTAAACGAAATAGGCAGAACTATACCGGTAACTGATTTTATCATATCTTTAGGCTTTGAATTCATTATAAAAATTTTCAGGTTCGGTGTGGAAGCAAGTTTTGCAGCAGCTTCGCAAACCGGCATGTTGACATTGGGCATGAGGTTCCAGGTAGAGGACTGGCAGTTTGCAAAATTGAAAAAGAAAACTTGAATTTAAAAAAACGGAGCATCCTATGAAAAAAACAACATTAATAATATTGCTGATATTTATAACAGACATTATCTTTGCCAATCAGGGAGAATTCTTGAACAGCTTGAGTGATAAAAAATATGCTACATTTGAAGACTGCATAATCAGCTTCTGCTATTTATATGAAATGGAAGTAAAAAAAGAATATAAAGATAATATAGAACTTTTAAAACAAAAAATCAAATATTTCCCAAAAAAATACAATAGTAAAAAGCTTTTAACTGTCGGCGATTTCTCTTTATTTGCAGCACAATATCTTGATTTGAAAAGCGGCATGTTTTATCTTGCAGGCAAAAACGGAAGATATGCTTCAAGAGAGCTAATGATTATAAAAATAATCCCATTATACACTTCAGAGCATGAAAAAATTTCAGGTCTGAATTTAATACGATTATTACAAAAGGTGGATGATTATGCAAGTAAAAAAAATATTCAATAATTACATACTGGTTTTAATTTTTATTCTTATTACGGTTTTTAATATAAATTCACAACCTTTTCTCGGGGGTATATTCTATACTTATAATTATTTTGAAAATGACAAGTTCAACACTGTAGATACACTATCCTTTTTTTTAAGTCAGAAAATAAATGACAAAGTATACTTTTATTCAAGATTTACCGGAGGCTTTAAATTTTATACTGACATATTAAGAACTGAAGACATGGAAGCATACAGCATTGACCTTGAAAACTTTTATTTTATACCAAGCATAGATCTTTTGTTCTTTGAATTCAGATCAAAAAAAATAGACAGAGCATTGATCTTAGATGAGAACGATAATATCAAAAAAATCGTAAATTACGATCTTTTCCTTTTAAAAATCGGAAGGATATATGTAAATCATTCATCAGGTTTTTTATTAAGAATGCGCGGCGACGGACTTGATACTTTTTTTACCATACAGAACTTTAAATTAAGGCTCTTCGGATTTACAAACAGTTTTGAATACCTGCCTTTTTTTAATTTTGAAGACCCAAGCTCTGTCCCTGTTTTTACCAGATGGGATAAAAAAAGATATCCGCCTTTAAGCAATAGACTTTTGGATAATGACCATGACGGTTTTATAAGCGATATAAAAACTCCTGATTATAACTTTTTCTTTAAAAATAAATTATACACTGATTATTCTATAGAAGAAAAAGAAAGACTTAACAATTTAAGATATGCATCAGTTTTAGCAGGCAGGATATTTACAGGTTTCAGTATTGATCTATTTCAGTTTTATTTCCAGAATTTTTCGCTTGGATTTCTGGCAAATATAGATTTGATACCCAACGAATTCGTTCTTGTTTATCCCTCTCACATTTCAAACGTACCATTTACATTCGGCGGAAAGTACAATTCATTTTATATAAGCTTTAATGCAAATGGAAGGATAGCAGGGAATTTCTATTATAATTTCGAAGCGGTTTATCAGACTGGAACAAATGCTTCATGCTTTAATACAGGGAGCGAATTGATAGTTGATGATAAAATAATCCAGAGCTTTTCATTGAATGCCAAACTATCATATTTTTTCAACCATGCTACTACTCCTTCCATACATATTGAATTTGCATACGGTCATGGAGATGAAAATGTAGATTTTATAGATGATGCAGTGGTAATCTGGGAACAAAAAAATCCGAAATATAAATTTGATCATAATTTCAGATCTCCTACTTCACCGAAACTTGGATATGCATTAGAACCGAAATTATCAAATCTTGCTGTAATTATTTTGACAAATAGTGTAAAACCATTCGGATTTGTAAAAAATGAAGTATTTTCTAGATTTTTAATAGAAACTGCGCTATTAATATTTATGCGTCCAATTATAAAGGGAGACTCATTTCTCCCTGAAAAGCCGATATACCAAAAGGATGGTGAAGAAAAAAACAGTCCCATTAAAGCCTACCTTGGTACAGAGATTGATATTATTTTAAAATGGCAGGTATTCAGCGATCTGAATATTGAGTTAAAAAATGCTGTATTTATTCCGAACGGAAAGATCCACTACAGCAGTGATGCCAACTACCCTGATTTAGATAATTATACTCCTTACTGGCGGATCGGATTGATAATGAGTATGTCTTTTTAGGAGGCAGCTATGAAAAAAATAATCATTATTTTATTAATTATATTTATAACATACACACTAAATGCTCAAATAACGATAAAATCAATAATAGGTTTTGTACAGTTTAAAAAGGATATAAATTCTGAATGGATAATACCAAAGGTCGGCGATAAGCTTCAGCCCGGCTATATTATCTATACCGGATTTAAAAGTACCGCAGTTATACAGACTCCTAATGCGGTTATTGAAGTTAAACCATTGTCACAAATAACGATTTCTTCACTTTTGGTATCTCAAGATAAAATCTCTACAGACATTTATTTGAAATACGGAAAAGTCCGGGCTGAGGTAAATGTAAATAAACAAACCCAGACTCTTTTTAAGGTAAGATCCGCAAACTCAACAGCGTCTGTAAGGGGTACAATTTTTGAATTCGGAGATAAAGAGCTGCTGGTTGATGAAGGAACGGTTTATCTTTTATCAGACTCAAACTTCAGCGCTCTGGTAGAAAAAAATGAAACTGCAGTAATAAGCACTTTCGGTGATATTACTTCACCTGCAGATAATAAAGTAGTTTCTGCAGCTGTAAATACAAACCCTCTGGGAACATCACAGGGAGAAGGCGATTTCTCTGATGTATTGGGTATAAACTCGATAAAATCTGAAGCTAAAATAATAATCAGGATCTACGTAAAAAAATAGGAGGATAATATGAAAGGCAGAATAAAAAAAATTTCAAATATTTCAATTTTATTTATACTAATAATATTTTTATCAATAAATTGCATGATAGCCGAAGATGAAAAAGAAGAATACGGCAATGCATTTATTATAACGCCAAAATCAGTACCTTTAAATAAATTAATAGCAGGCATGACAACAGAAGAAGCATTAAAACTTAACGGCAGTGTAAGATATGAAGTGATTGTTGAAAACAATGGTAACAGAATAAATTCAGTTATATTAAAAAGTGATGACAGTGCAGAAATATCGATTCCGGCAGGTATAAATCTGGATATTGGTTTAGGAATATTTCTTGCTGCAAACGGCACCAATGACGAATTGATCAATGCCTACCTTGTAACAGACTTAAAAAAAAATATTGTAGCTATACCAAATCAGACAATTTACATTGATTTCATTCTTGATTTTAACAGACCCACTATAGTTGATTATTACTATAGAAATTTCCCTAATGTCCCATATCCTAATGCACCGGGTATGGCTGATATAACAGGAGCCGTAATTTACAACCATGCACCAGTAAATGATCCCATATTCACCGCAAAAAGATTGACAGACGGTTATTTTAATATATTAACTTTTAATACCTTTAATCCTTTCAACACATCTATAGGTAGTGAAGCTTATGGCAGTGTTTTTAAGGTCGATGATCCCGATGGTTATAATGGTCAGGCATACTGGTACATAGATAAATTAAATTCAGATTTCTTATATGATTACGGAAATATTAATGTTATAGCCGGATTGGACAGCATTAACTTTATTGACAACAGAAGTTTACCCTATAAAAACAGCAGTCAGATATTTTTAAAGGATGTACATATGCTTGAAAGCATAAAATATGTTTCAACTTCCGAGTTTTATTATTACTTTTTTATTTACAAATACGGAATGCTGACATTAAGAAGTATAGATACCGGACTGGCAGCACCTACATGGACATCTGTTACCAATGTAGATTTTAGAAAATTTGAGTCAATTCATCCGGATCTGCCTTTTTTACTTGATATTGAGAGAGACCCGGAGTATGACGGAAGGGATACTTTTTTTGCTTCAAAAATCGGACTTTTTTACGTTAACTATCAAACATTGGACGCTTTTGCCGAAGACAGATACGATGACGCAATGAACGGCTTAAAAAGGCTCATTAGGATTCCCGATCCTTATGACACCAGAAAAAGCGTTGTAATAACAAGCGTCAAGGTAATGGACAATTATATTTATCTCGGCTCAAGATACGGCTTGTACAGAATCAATAAACTCTCAAAAGCATGGGTCAGCTTCAGCAGCAAACTCTGGAATGGTCCGTTTGTAACTTTAGATATCAATACAATTGAAAGAGTGAAAAGCTTTAGGAACAATCCAATAATAGCTCTTGAAACAGGGGGAGTTGACGGAAATATACTGGCAGTTACAGCTACAAAATCGGTTTTTTTCAAAAATGTTGTAACAGGAAGGGAAAGAGAGCTGACTGTATGGGACGGATTGCCTTTTATACCTACCAGAAAATTAGTTTATAGACCGGACTTTAATACTATAGACTTTTATAACCATGGACCATCACCTGTAAGGTTCATTTTATGGGATGGAAATGCAGCAAGAAACAGATTCTGGATTGCAACAAAACACGGACTTGCTTCAATTGACAGTGCTGAATTATTTTAAATATTAAAATATTTCATCACTTTATAAAATAACATTAATTCTTATGCTCTTACATGTCAAACGAGCTATAAATGCAGAAAATATTGAAATTTATAATTCAAATTTTCAAAATAATATTATATAAATAAAAATATCTTCTTTTTTATTAAAGAGGCATAAAATGATAGACTTGCATACGCATACTTTTTTTTCAGATGGCGTGTTATCTCCCGCTGAACACGTAAGGCGCGCTTTAATAAACGGCTATACTATTATCGGTATAACTGACCATGCCGACTTTTCCAATTATGAATTCATCTTTGAATCTATTGATAAATTTATTCAAGACATGCATAATTGCGGCTGGGACATTAAAATCATATCGGGAATAGAGATCACTCATGTACCTGTAAAAAAAATAGAAAGTCTTGTGTTCAAAGCAAGAGAGTTGAAAATTCCTCTTATAGTTGTTCACGGAGAAACCATTGTTGAACCTGTAGAAAAGGGAACTAACAGAGCAGGTATTGAAGCAAAAGCTGACATCATTGCACACCCAGGACTGATACTCGAAGAGGATGTAAAAAGAGCAGAAGAGCTGGGGATTAGCCTTGAAATAACCACAAGAAGAGGACACTCTTTAACAAACGGACATGTTGCAAAACTTGCCTTAAAACATGGAGCAAAATTGGTCATTAACACTGACAGTCATGCACCAGGGGATTATTTTACACCTGATTTGAGAGAAAACGTTTTGCTGGGTGCCGGTATTGAAAAAAAGGAAATAAACCGGATAGAAACTAATATGAAAAACATTGCAGAAAATATTTTAAATAACTATTTAAATAAATAATATTTATATAAATTATAGACAAAATTATATATTTAAATCATTTATATATTATGTTATAATTTTTGAATCTTAATTTTTAAGGATTATTATGAAGATATTATTTCAGATATTATTCACAATATTGATTTTCTATTTTTTTGCATATATTGCAAGGTTAATTCTTTCAATCTTCAAATTCAGACAGAACAGTTTCACCATTTTATTATGTAAAATTACGGATCCTTTAATCAATTATTTTAAATTAAAATTCCCCTTAAAAGTCGGTCCTTATGAAATTTCATCAATATTGCCAGTCATCCTGATTTATTTTCTATTAAAATTTTTATCAGATATGAGCAATGAATATACAATAGGTTTAAATTATCTAATTTATTTTAGTTTATACTTTATTTTTATTTTTTATATTATATTTCACTTCATTGCAATTACATTCATTATATTGATTATGCTTTCGAACAACAGGGTATTCCCTTTTAACAGCATATTAATTAATTTTGCAAAAACTAAATTTCAACCCATATTGACCTTTATGAGAAAAAACATAAAGTTTCAGTTTTTAAATACAGAGAACAGATATTATGCGGTATTGCTTATATTTTTTATTTTTACACTGATATTCGGACACATGATATTAAATTATTTTATTTTTATTTATGAAGCAAAAGTATCCGGGAGAATAGTAGATATAAAAACATAAATTTATCATTTTGATCAAGGAAAAAAGTTGATTTTAGACAAATTAGAATACCCTGTATCTTCATTAAGCGGGATCGGTAGAAATTACACAAAACTTCTTCTGTGCATAAATATTAAAACCGTCAGTGATCTGTTAAAGTATTTTCCCAGAGCTTTTTCCGACAGAACTACCGCCATATCCTTAAAAGAAGCATGCAGACTGGAGAGTGCAACCGTAAAGGTAAAAATAATCGAACATAAATTCATCGGAAAATCATATAAAAAGATTCTTAAAGTAACAATTTTTGACGGGTCCACATTCGGCGCTCTAATATGCTTCAACAGAAATTTCCTTCAAAATGTTTTCAAAATCGGAAAAAGCTATTATATCACGGGTAAGTTCGCATTTAACTTTCAGGAAATACAGGCAACAAATTTTGAATATGAAGAAGAAACCGTGAATTATAAGGGTAAAATCATACCAATTTATCCGTTATCCGAAGGCTTTAATCAAAGCTTATTCAGAAAAGCAATAGTCGATGCCCTGGAAAAATACAGACTTGACATAGAAGATGAATTGCCAGAATTATTAATTATAAACAGGAATCTCTTAAAAAAAAGAGATGCAGTAAAAAATGTTCATTTCCCGGATAATTTCAGGACTTATGAAAAGGCAAAAAGGACTTTTATTTATGAAGAATTTTTCTATCAGCGGCTTTTTCTTTTAAAAAGAAAAGCCTTGATCAAAGGAATCAAAAAAAAGAGAAAAAAAATAAACTTCAGCTTGAAAAATAATTTTATTAAAAGTCTGCCGTTTACACTGACCGATTATCAACTAAAGGCAATTAATGATATTGAAAATGATATTTTTTCAGATAATGTTTTTTCAAGACTTCTTCAAGGAGATGTCGGCAGTGGTAAGACAATTGTCGCATTAATAACAATGCTTTCTGTAATAGAATCAGGCTGCCAGACTGCATTAATGGTGCCGACTGAAGTGCTTGCAAGACAGCATTTCAAAGTGATCAGCAGTTATTTAAAAAATACACAGATCAAAACAGCCCTGCTTATAGGCAGTCTTAAAAAATTAGAACGAAATAATATTTTAGAAAAGATTAAAAAACATGAAATAAATCTCATTATTGGAACTCATTCACTGTTCAGCGATGATGTTATATATAACAGTTTAGGATATGTTGTAATAGATGAACAGCAGAGATTCGGAGTTGAACAGAGATATCAGCTTTTAAATAAGGGTGAGGCAGTTGATCTTTTATTAATGACAGCAACACCGATACCAAGAAGCCTGGCAATGGGTTTATACGGTGACCTTGATTTAACTATTATGAAAGGGACAATACAGGGAAGAAAAATCGTAAAAACATGGCTGGTAAATGACAATGATGAAAGAAGAAAAAAAATGCACGACTGGATAAAAAAAGAGATCAGCGAATCAAACGGTAGAGTGATCTTTGTATATTCCCTTATAGAATTCTCTGATAAGATCGAGGACAAGGACCTCTTCAGTGAATATAAGAAGCTTGAGAGTACATATAAAGAATTCGGAACAGGATTCATTCATTCAAAAGTAAATACAAATGAAAAAGACAAAATCATGAAAGATTTCCATAGCGGAAAGATCAAAGTACTGGCAGCAACAACAGTTGTGGAAGTAGGTATTGATGTACCTGACGCAAATATAATAGTTATTGAAAATGCTGAAAATTACGGCTTGAGCACACTGCACCAGTTGAGAGGCAGGGTCGGAAGAAACAATAAACAGGGCTATATGGTTTTGATCACTGACTTTAATAATTTAACTGAAACCGGACGGAAAAGAATGGAGATAATGACAAAAGAAAATGACGGATTTAAGATAGCCGAAGAAGATCTTATGCTTAGAGGTCCCGGAGAATTTTTAGGTTCAAAGCAGTCAGGACTGCCTGAATATAAATTTGCAGATATAAGGAAAGATATTGACATTTTAAAGGAAGCAAGTGAGGATGCCGAGGAACTCTTTAAAACAGACCCGAACATTTCAAATAGTATAAATGCCAATATAAAAATCAGCTTTTTAAACCGTCTTAAAACTTTCCAAAACCTCTCTAATAAAGGCGAAGCATGAAGAAAAAAAAAATTCAAACAAGAGTCATAACCGGCAGGATAAAAAACAAACTTATCGAATGTCCCCCGGGCATTATAAGACCCATGACTTCAATGGTGAAGGAAGCTTTGTTCAGCATCATAGGTGACTGCTCTGATTTAAAAATGCTTGACCTTTTTACAGGTTCAGGAAATATTGCTATTGAAGCATATTCAAGAGGACTTGAAGATGCGGATATGGTAGAATATGACTGGAATAAAAAAAATACGATCATAAAAAACCTGACAAATGCAGGTTTTAAGAATGCAAACCTCTTTATTCAGGATGCGCTTAAATTTTGCGCATATTGCAAAAAGAAATATGACTTTATTATGCTTGATCCTCCATTCAATTGGGATAAAAAGAAAAAGCTTCTAAATTTAATCAGCGATAACGAATTACTCACACCTGATGGTTTTATTGTAATACATTTGCACAAAAAAGACATTTTAGAAGATAAGATCGGCAGGCTGACCTGCTATGACAAGAGACTCTACGGTATCAATATGCTGTTGTTTTACAGATATGATTGATGAATTTAATAATGCTTTTTATTTGTCCGAAGACCGTGATTCTTTATTTCTATTAAATAATTTTTAAATTCAAATTATTCTCAATTATTTTTCCCAATATTTAGGTATTTATTATTTACAAAAAATGAGTAAACACATCTACCAACGATGTAAAATTTGATGACAATTGTCAAGTTTTTACATGACAGCTATCATCTCCTCCATCTGATAGTTGTAAGATTTTTACATGACAACTATCAAGTCTTATATCTGACAGTTGTCAGTTTTTTGCCTGACTGCTATCAAGTCTTGTATCTGACAGTTGTCAGGTTTTTAAACTGTTAGCAATCAATTCCTCAAATTAACAGCTTATTGATAGATCAAGTTTTATATAATACATACATATAAAGAAAGCAACTTCTACAAGAAATATAAACGTAAATCTTATACAAAATAATGACAAATAGGCAGAGGATGAGTGTAAACATGAAGGCAATTACCTAACAATCCGCTCTTTTTATCAATTTTAAAAACCCTTATCTCATCTGATGATCTGTTTCCGACAATAAGATAATTACCTGAAGGATCAATGATAAAATTCATGGGCTCATTCCCCATTGTTCTTTTAATATCAATAAGCTCTAAATTACCGTTCTTCCGATCAATCCCATAAACAGCAATGCTGTCATGGCCTCTGTTCGAAGCATAAAGGAATCTTGCTGATCGATCAATGTGAATATCAGATGTTTTGCTGAAATTTTTAAAACCTGCAGGTAAACTCGAAATGTTCTGCATTACTTTTAAAGTACCGTTATCATTAATCATAAAAAAAGTAACAGTATTACTCAACTCATTTAAAATATATAGCCATTTGCCGTTTGGGTGAAAGTCAAGATGACGGGGACCGGTGTTTTTTTTACATAAAAAGCACTCAGGATTATTGGGGGATAAAGTACCTTTTTTTTCATCAAAAACATACATGCCTATTACATCACTTTTAAAACATGGTATGTAAACATATTTATTATTTAAATCAATCCTGATCTGATGAGCAAAATCTGATATCTTATGGATTTCACTTTCTTCCTGCAAAATTCCGTTTTTATTAATTCTTATTACGGAAAAAATGCCGCCTTTAATACAGGCATAAAAGAGAAACTTGCCGCTTTTGTCAACAGTAATGTAAACTGGTCTTTCCCCTTTTAAAGTTATTCTGTTGACTGCTTCAAGTCTGCCGTTTTTTTTGTCGATTTTATATGATGTAAGATCATGGATATTATCATCCCTCAAGGATACAAAAAGATATTTTCCATCATGAGTTCCCGATAAAAATGAGGGCTCTGAGTCTGTGATAATCTTTTCTTTGAATGTTAATTCTCCATTTTTTGGATTGAAATAATATAATGATATACTACCTTCAGAACTTGCAGCATAAAAAAATCTGTTATTGTTCATGCTTTTATATCATCTTTTTTATTATTGACACAGCCATTTCTACACATTTCTCACAAACAGCTTCCTTAAGGTTATTATCATTAAAATATTTCCTGCCTTCTTCGGTTTTTAAATCACAATTCAACAACTCACCGCAGTTTGTTGATTTAAATTTCTCCCTGAAACTCCTATTAAACTCCATTACCATGGAATATGTTTTTTCTTTTGATTCATTATCCTCTTTTTTATATTTACCGTACTTTAATCCCAAAACCATATAAGCTCCGCTTACAGCACCGCAGGTTTCCATGAGTCTCCCCATACCTGCACCAAAACCGCCTGCTATTTTTAATGCAGAAATCTCATCAAGATTAAAATCCTTCATAAATGCCGATAAAACAGATTGCGCACAGTTAAAACCATTTTTGAAATAATCAATAGCCATTTCTTCTTTACTCATTGATAATTAACCTCCTTTAATAAACCTAATTCTGATGATGATAAAATTGATTAATTAATAAAAATCAGCGGAACATTTTTTCAATCGTTGAAATATATTTATCAAGTATAAAATTTCTTTTTAACTTTAATGAATGGGTGATTTCAACCCCAACCTGAAAAGGATCTTTAAGCAATGCTATCGGTACTATTCTTTCATAATCCTTAAATCCGTTCTTCATATTAATTTTTGATTTGCATATCTTTCTATATTCTTCCAGAACAGTCGTATCATTACATATATCCTCAAGGGTATTGAAATTAATAGAATGCTTCTGTGCAAATTCAATTAAATTCTCTTCATGAGGGACTATAAGTGCTCCAATGACCTTTTTATCCTGACCCACAACCATTACCTGATGTATCAAAGGATGTTCCAAAAGCTTATCTTCTATAGGTCCGGGCTCTATATTTTCTCCGCCGGTTAGAACAATCGTATCTTTTGCCCTTCCAGTCAATTGAAGATCGCCTTTCAATGTTAATCTTCCCAGATCCCCGGTATTGAACCATCCGTCATCTGATATTACCGCTTTTGTCTTTTCTGGTTCTTTATAATAGCCTTTCATAACATTCGGACCCTTTATATAAACTATCCCTTTTTCATGCTGGTTGGGTAGCATCACTCCATTATCACCACATATTCTGATCTGAACTTCAGGAGCTGCAGCTCCGACTGTTTTAGGAACGAGTCTTTCGAATATTCTTACACCAATGACAGGTGCTGTTTCTGTCAAACCCCAGCCTTCAAGTATTTCAAGATTGATCGCAGAAAAAAATTTATCAACGAACTCCGGAAGGGCTCCTCCTCCGGATATCGGTCCTCTTAAACAGCCCCCTGTTTTTTCTCTGATCTTTTTATAAACCAGAATGTCCCCAAGCATATATAAAGACATTAAAAAAATCACCCCTAACAACGAGTAGGTTTTTTTATATATCATTTTAAAAATATTTTCCCTTTCAAAAAGAGGTTCCAGACCAGCTAAAATTTTAAAGCATTTTTTATATATTGTACCAATTTTGATAAAAAAATTAAATAGAATCTGTTTGATTTTGGGACCGTTTTTTACCTTACTTACAATACCCTGATATAATGCTTCATAGACTCTCGGTACAGCTACCATAAAAGTAGGTTTTATCTCTGCAAAATCAGGTAAAAGATGCTTTGCTGTAGGTTTCGAATAGCACATCAAACCGAATGTTGAAATTATTATATATTCTATGGTTCTTTCAAAAACATGCCATACCGGCAGGATAGATAGCCAGCGCTCCTGACTGTATATGTGAATTATTTCAGGTAATACCCTGATATTATGCATAATATTCTTATGAGTAAGCATTACTCCTTTTGGAGTACCTGTTGTACCTGAGGTATAAATTATTGTAACTACATCATCTTCTTTTACCTCATTTTGCAGTTTTTCTATCTGTGATCTATATTTTTCAACAAGCTCAAAACCTTTTTTTAAAAGATCATCAAAAAAATATATTTTTAATCCTTCAGGAATCCTGGTTTTTATATCTTTCATATTACCGCTGAACATGATAAAAATCTTTAATTTTGGAAGATCTTTTATGATCGACAGCAATTTATCAGCCTGTTCAGGACCTTCGACAAAGCTTATTCTGATATCGGCATGCCGTAAAATATATAATAATTCCTGAGCTGTGGAATCAGATCCCCTGGGCACATCTTTTGCACCCAGGGACATCACAGAATAATCCGCTATAAGCCATTTGTGCATATTTTCAGAAACTATCGCTATATTTTCATTTTTCTTTACATCAAACTGCATTAATGAAGCAGTAAATGCTTCAACCTTATTATAAAATTCCTGATATGTTATTGAATAATAAATATTATCGATTTTATGCTTTAAAAAAATTTTATCAGGATATCCCTTAACAGTATTTTTTAAAACTTCAATCAATGTTTTTAAATTTTCAGGCAATTTAATATGCATAAATACCTTCTGTTATTGATAAATATAAAAATAATATATTTTATTTTTATTTAAGCTTTATCGTTTATATAAATTTTATCAGGAATTAAAGCCGTTAAAAATGAAATACTGTTTTTCTGCCAGGTTATATTATTATCTATTATAAAAGTTATATTGTACTGGTTTTTAACTGACAATGCAGGTATCTTTAATATCCATAATATCAGGCATTTAATTCCGCTGGAATTGATAAAATGAAGTTCCCTGATATCGCATTTTACATTTTTTATATTATTTTCTATTACTTTTTCATGGACATTATTAAAAAAAGGAGTTAATAGAATATGAGGATTTTGAAGGTCGATTCTGCCGAAAAATTTTAAAATAACATCGCTTCCCGCTTCAGTTATTGAAATATTGATTTCATCACCTGTTATACTTTCAATACCTAATTTATTGCTCATAATTGATCCGTCCAATTTTATAATGTTTTAATAATGACAATTATCCATATTGTCTTAATATATTTTAATTATTTATTATGTTTTTGTAAACAATTTTATAATTTAATTATATTGTAATAAAAAAATTATAAAATTTCTAGTAATTTTTTCAAAAATGTATTATATTAATTAATAATGTATAATAACTATAAAAAAAGTGCAAAAATTAATAAATTTTTAAGAGAGTCTTATTATGAAACGAATTATTTTTTTTATTTTACTTTTAACTCTTTTCTTTTCATGCTCCCTGGATGAAACTTTAAACGAATTATTGGTACAGGCTATTGACTATAAAGGCTTTTCAGATGATAAATGGACAATAATGATTTATATGTGCTCAGATAATGATTTAAATCCCTACTCTGTTTATGATATAAATGAAATGATAGAAATCGAAATACCAATCTGGTGTAATGATGAAAACATAAATATTGTTGTTTTATGGGATCAGATCCCTACAATAGTTGGAGGAAACAGACACGGTTATTATTTAATAAAATACAGTGGAGCTAAACTCCTATATGACACAGGAGAAATTGATATGGGAGATGCTCAAGTTGTAAAAGACTTTATTGATTTCACACTTGATAGATATAGAGCTGATCATTATATATTTGTGTTCTGGGATCACGGAACCGGAGTTGATAAATCTATTATATCTTCCGATACCTATATTCAAAAATCCGTCGGGCGAGATGAATCTGATGGATCTAGTGAATTAAGCGACAGCGAACAGGTAGATATATTGCAGCATCTTAATGCTAAAATAGGCAGAAAGCTTGATTTATTAGTATATGATGCATGCTTAATGGGAATGGCAGAAATCATGCATCAGGCAAAAAACTATGCCAATTATTTCGTAGGCTCTGAGGATAATGTGCCGGGTTTTGGCTTAGTATATGATTTTATAAGTGAAATTTATAACGACCCTTCTATAAGCATCAGTAAAGTTGCAAAAAAAATAGTAACTACTTATGCATCAGAGTACTCATCATCATCTCAGATAACGCTTTCTGCAATTAACCTTTCAAAAATGACAGAACTTTCATCTTATATAACTTCATTTGTCTTATTTACTTTAACAGAAAATACAAATAAAGAATGTTTTTATTATACCACGCCGGACCATATAGGGGATGATATTGAGTTCTTCCCATCATCAATTAATCCCACAGGATATCCCTTTGGATATACAGATCTTTATTATTATATGAAAAACGTTAAACAAAAACTAATAGATGCGGGTAATCCTACACATCCTGCAATAACTCATGCAGATAATATCATAAATTTTATAGATAATGGCGGAATAATAATTAAAGAATATCACGGACCATTTCTTATAGAAAAAGCAAAAGGCATATCAATTTTACTTTCTAATATTGATACTGAATACCCAAATAATGCTTTCAATAATGACACAAACTGGGCAGGTTTCATAGACTGGCTTGATATACCGTAAAATCAATTAACAAGGATGGCAGATGCTTAAAATTCTTAACGTTTTTGTATTATTGAATATTTCTTTTTTTTTATTTTCAAATGAAATTCCAAAAAAAAATGAACCTACAGACAATGGCACCAAGATTAATTTCAGCATTTCAGCTTATTCATCTAATAATAATAACTTAAACATTAATTTATTTGCTCTTAAAGATAAAACAAGGATAAAACCCGGACCAAATACAATATTATTAAGAATAGGTATAGGACTATTATCAGCAGGTACAACATCGTTGTTATTGGGCGGTACTCTCATTGGTGTATCACATTTATTTGCATGGTATTTCATAGTTGATCTTCTTAACGACACAAACTTTGTAGTAATTAACTGGGTGGTATTATGGAAAATAATATTCTTTACATACGGATATGACTATTCAACTCAGGCAGCACTATTAATGATATTCGGTAATGTCCTATGCGGAATAGGTTCAATCTTAATACCGGGTATCGTATTTATGGTTTACGCTCTTATACAGCTTAAAAAAGAAAAACAGAAAAAAATGTATGAAATGGAAATAAGCTATAAGATTGAACCTTTGTCCGATGCAATAGGTCTGTCAATTAAGTTTTAAACTTTAGTTCATTATAAGATATTACTCATTAGAAATTAAGCTTTTGTTCACCATTTTTAAATTACTTTTTATTCATTACAACAAATCCGCGTCCGTATTTATTTGCCTTGCTGCATATTGTTTTAAACCCTTTGCTTTTAAACATTTCCTTTTTATGAGGCGAAAGATATATCACATGAATTTCCTTTTTGTTCTCTTTAACAAGTTTATCAATGAATTTTTCGGTTATTTCGTCATTAAAAGGGTCAAATAAAAACAGGACAAGAGGTTCATCCGGGATTTTAAATTTCAAAATATCACTTTGTATGACTTCAACTTCAGGCATCTGTTTTTTTCTGCACTTCCTGTATTTGTTTACATTATCTTGTGCTATATCGGTTAAATATTTTGACATATCAACACCGTATATTTTACTGAAAGGATAATCCATTGCATGTAAGAGCACACGCCCTGCACCGCAGCCAGCGTCAATAAAAATTTTACCTTTTATTTCCTTTTTTATAAAATTAAATGACTGCCTTAAAAATAAAAAAGGTGCCGGACTGTAGAATAAAGTCTCATCTTCGGATTTTACTTCATTGTTCAAGTCATCAATTGCAAAAAGATATTTTATTTGAGAGCGCCTGCTTATCAGCCAATAATAAATTTCCCAGATAGACATTTTAATAAATATAAATATATTCCAGTATTTCAGTCTGGAAAATTGCGTTTTCAACATGGTCCAGATGGAAGGGCTGATCTTATTCTGCATATATTCCTCTTAATTTGATAATATAACTATCTTTTGAATATCCATAACTTTTGAGTTAAAAAGCTGTAAAAAAACAATATAAATACAGAAATAAGCTTTGAAATCATTTTCGGGATTTTCAACCATTCATTAAACCCTATTGTAAATAATGTATCAAATAAAAAATATGAGATAGACTGAAGAATAAATTTTACCAGTTGTTCTTTTGTATTGTCCACTTTTTTAAAGGTAAAATATTTTTGCATAAAAAAGCTCATAGTTATTAAAATTATATGAATAAACACCTGACATGTAATTAAATATATTTTTTCTTCAGCGCCTGTCAGATTAAAAATTTTAGCATTTAAAACAGTAAATAAAAAAAACAATGACATATTAACCACCACACCGAGACCGCCTACAGCGGCAGTTTTAAAAAGTTCTGCAATAAGTGTGGTAATTTTTGTTTTAAACATTTTTTCCAATAAATTTATTGACCAGTTCATGAACTTTGTCTTAAGTATCTTTTCAATAAAAGTTTTGGGGCGGTCAGCAATCTTTTCATTCATAAAAATCTCCGTTTAAAATATTGGTGATAATAAAAAAAAATACAAAAATTGTCAACTTAATAAAAATAAATAAAATATTATAAAAATTATAAAAATGTTGACAATATTATAAAAATTAATGTAAAGATAAAATTAATTAGTTCATGGTGAATAATTATTTTAAGTAAGAATTATTAAAAATTTTTTTGTCATTTCGAGGGCTTAAAAGCCCGAGAAATCTTAAATCGTTAAATGTTTAAAAGATTTCTCCCTTTGGTCGAAATGACAAGGAAATGAATTTATTGAATTATTCACCTAGAACTAATTAAGTAAAATATTACTTATATGTAAAAAAATATATTATTTAATGAGGAATAGAATGGATTTAATCAATTTTTTTATTAGCGGCTTTTTATTATTATTAAAAATCATCAGAGGCAAAAGAGTGCCTATACAGGCACATATAAGAGTAACTGACAACTGCAATCTTCACTGCTCATATTGTTTTGCCAATTATCCGGAGAGAGGCTATAATGACCCAACAAGCGAACAGTTAAAAACATTAATAAAAGAACTGAAGCAATCAGGTACAAGACGAATAACATTAACAGGTGGTGAGCCATTAATTAGAAAAGATATAAGAGAAATAGTAAAATATGCACACGATCTGGGCTTGATGGTATCATTGACTACAAACGGTTTGCTGTTAAAAAAACATGAGGATATACTGCCTCTTCTTGATCAGCTTACAATAAGTGTTGACGACAGTAAAGAAGTGCACGAATTACACAGAGGCAAAGGAGTCTGGGACAAGGTAATGGACGCAATCGCTTTTGCAAAAAGCAAAGGGTCGAAGGTACAGATACAATGCACCATAACAAATGCTACAGATTATAAACTAGAAAATCTTTTTAAGATCGCCGACAAATATGACTGTATAGTTAATATGGAAATCATTGCTCCAGAATACACTGAAGGTACCGGTTTTAATCAGAGAAAAGAAGATATTACTGAAGAAAACTTAAAAAAGCTTTTAAATTACCAGATTGAAAATTATAATCAAAGACTTGTTATAGGCAAAAAGGTCATGGAATACATCTTAAAATGGCCTGATTTTAATAAATACAGGATTTTTAAAGGTGAAAAAATCCCAAAGGATTTTAAGGTTATTAAATGTCAGGCTGGTATTTTTTCAATAATTATTGATACAGACGGCTATCTTTTACCTTGCTGCAGGGTCGGGAAAGAATATAAACCTTTAAATACTTATAAAATAGGATTTAAAAAAGCATGGAAAGAAATGCCTATGCCCGCATGCATAACGTGCAAACAGTTAGGTGCCAATATGTTCAATCTGATATTTAATCTTGATATACCTACAATATCCCTGGTCATAAATAAATCCATATTCGTAAGACCTAACAGTGATTTTATAGAAGAATAATATTTTAAAGTTTATACAGTCTACTAAGCTATTTTAAAAAATTATCTTATTTTTTGTCTGATTTTATCTCTTTTTAAATACAATTCAACTAATAATAAAATAATTAAAATAACTACTGCAGTTGAAGTTATAATTAATCCGTTTTTAATGCTATCGGGGAAAAATGAAAATTTCACTGTATGTTCCCCTTTTTCAAGCCAGACACCCTGCAGCATATAATTGGTCTTAATCAATTCTTTTTTGATTCCGTCCACTCTGACACTCCATCCTTTATGGTACATATCTGATCTTATAAGCAATGAGGGTTTTGTTATATCAGCTTTAAGTTCAAGAGTATTTGCGGTTCTTTTAATGACAACTATATTATTTGCTTTCTGGAGATCATTAAAATTTTCTTCATAATCATCTATTGATTTTGAAATTAAATCATTTTGTATTACAATTTTATTATTATCATTATCTAAAACTGCATATTTTTTAAGATTTTCATTAATAAGATAGTCTAGCTGTTTATCATGATCAATCTTAATTAATTTGTCCTGGGTATAAATATAAGGAAGCGGTTCTTGAAGATCTAAAAGATTAATATTTTCATTTTTTAATAAAGTAAAAAAATTAAATCCCCTCTCCTCTTTTTCTTTTATTTTATCATTGTTATATATTTCATATACCTTCATGCCATTTATTACTTTTATTTTCATTCCGTCATCATCCAAAAGACCTTCCGGTACAACAAGGTATTTTACATTAATATTTCTTAAATAATTTATTGGAAAATAGTTGGAATACAGCTCATAAGGCCATCCCTGCATAAATGAATTTATAACATTATTCATTTCCGTTATTAAAGGCTTGGAATCATAACCGAATGCTGACCTCCCGTTGGTAATCCATGCCATGTTGTCCCTGTCTGATATTGCAGACATCCACCTGTATTTATTTTCTTCCGATATCTTTTTTACTGTTTCGGCAACTTTATAGTACGGATAATCTTCCAGCGTAAACGACCTCATCTGCGTCCAATAATCATGTAAATTTCTTTCATTAAGATATGTTATATTATCATTTTTAAAATATGTAATATAACCGAAAAATAAAGAATCAAATAATAATCCTATCAACATTATCTTCTTTATAACTTCATTTTTCATAAAAAATACGGATAAAATCGACAAAATCAAAAATATAAAAAAATAAAGAACAGGATTTGTAATAAACCAATTGAACTTATTTAAAAAAAATAAAGACTGCCAAGAATATATATAATCAGAATTAAACTGTTTGATAATTTCAACAATTTGTGGGTATCTTTTGCTTAAATAAAACACATCATGCAGAAGATTTACATTAAATTTTTCAATTAGAGTTATGAATCCCAAAAATACAACAACTGCAGCATAATAAAAAATATATTTTCTTATAAAAATAACATCAATTATATTTTCATTATTAAACAACAGATAGATCCCTGCTCCAGCCAGTAAAGATGCTGCCCATGATTGCGCAAATTGATAATAAAAAGGAAACGGAACTTGAAAAAACCACGGTAACATTGTGCATAAAATTCTATACACCGGCGTATATTTACCCATCATGACCAGGATTGTTATGGAATAAATTATAAAACCAATAATTAACCAGTGATATATTATTTCATTATTATCCAATTCATCAACCGCATCTTTTTTAAAAACCTTTCTTGATTTTTTTTTCTTTTTTTCATCATTACCAAGCTTTTTATAAAAATTAATGCAGAAAATCAAAGAGGAAAATATTGCAAGACCTATGAACAATCCTCCTGTAAATATAATATTATGATCTCCCCCGATAGCATTTCCCCATGCATTATTCCCGGGATTTAAACCGCTAAAAGTTGGAATAAAAAGAGTGACTAGATGTCCAGGCCAAACATTTGAGGTAAAATATTCTACTATCTGTTCATAAGTAAATTTTGTACCTGTTAAAAGCCATGATATTCCTTCCAGAACAGAAAGCCACATAACAGCAGATAAAATAATGCTGAAAATGTACATTGCTATTATCAAACCAAATGCCATAAATGATCTATCTTTCTTTCTGTAAATAAAAATCCATGCAAAGAATAAAATTACCGCTGTAACAAAATATGCTCTTATAGTAAAATTGGTGTTGCAGGCAGTAGATAGCATGGCTAAAAAAATGACACCTATCACCCACCAACTGATATTTCTTTTTTCAAAAAATTTACAGGCTGCAAATAAAACCCATGGCAAATAAGCAAAAACGACCGTATTATGAAGAGACATCATGGAAATTGCCATATGAGGGCTTAATGCATATACAATTCCCGTTATCAACGACCCGAGTTTGTTCATCCTGATTATTTGCCGCGAAAATAAATAACTTCCAACAGCTGATATCATTACAAATAAAATAAAAGGAATTAAAAAAAGTACATAATAAGCTTGAGTCTGATTGTTGCAGTCAGCAAACAAATAGAAAGGATATAATAATATATTATAAATGGGACTTTCATACATAGCGTAAAATGGACGGGCTCCCAAAAAACAGTTAGGATCCCATAAAGGTATCTCTCCCGATTGAACAAAACGTGAAACTGCAATAAGCCGGGGGAGAGCCTGCTTATGGGAGTCAACGCGCAATAAATATTCCCTGCCGAAAATCGCAGGCATCATAAAGCAAAGGATTATAAGCAGGATCAATATTATATAAAATAAATCGCTTTTTTCATCTGATTTTGTAAACATTAAATTGATTCTTTTAAAAAAGCCTGATTCAAATAAATTCATTTCATTAATCCTTTTTTATTTTTTTCCTCTCAATTATAAACCATATTGCGGAAAATAATAACAAAGCTACGGCAACATATAAAGATAATATCAATCCTTTTTTTAAACTCTCAGGAAAAAAAACAAAAACAATTTCATATTCTCCAGGCTCTAGATAAATCCCCTGTTGAAGATAATTTACATTATATACCTTTGTTTTTTTACCATTAATAAATACCTTCCAGTCTTTATGGTATGCTTCTGACCTTACCAGCATTGTGCTTTTATTTATTTCAGCATTTAATGATAATTTATTGGCAAGGGAACGATTGAACTTGAAAATTCTATTTATCGCCTGCTCTTTTTTGAAATACTCCAAATAATCCGGTTGATCGGTTGAAAAATAGGATATATTAATTGGAATTTCAGCAGCATCATCATAATTAATACAGATATGCTTTCTCAAATCATTATTAACCAATTCATTTAACTGATCAAATTCATGTAAAACAATCAGTTTATCAAGAGTATATAAATAAGGCATTGGTTCTTTTAATTTTATTAAATGATGCCTTGAAGATTTTATTTCATTTCTGACGCTTTTTTCGACTTCCATGTTTTTGATTCTGTAAACCCTTGAATTATTAAGTCTTGAATATTCAGGATTATTTGTATAAAAAACAATATCTTCAATACCTTTTTCATCTAACAATCCCTCAGGAATAACAAGATGCCCTATGTTCATGTTATCTAAAAAGTGAATAGGAAAATTTATAGTGGTCATATGATATGGCCAATTATTCATAAAAACAGTTAAAGCTTCTTGAACATTTTTAAAAATAGGTTTGCCGTCATAACCGCAGGCGGATCTTTCACCCATAATCCATGCTGCATTGTCTCTGTCTGAAACAGGGGAAATAAATCTGTAATTATCAGATTTAAGTTTTTCCTTCAGTTTCACTGCCAACTTAAAGATCGGGTGTTCCCTGGGAACACCAGCTCTGAGCATGTTCATTTTTTGCTGAATAGTTCTATCACCTAAACGTCCGATGTTATCATTTTTATAAAAACTGATATAACCGAAGAAAAGCACATCAAATAAAATTATTATAAAAATGAAAATTTTTAAACTCTCGGGTTCCAGTTTATAAAAAATAATTAAAAAAACAAAAAACAATGCAGCATAAGCAAACGGATTATATAACAGCCATTTAAGTTCATTAAAATATTTAATGGTCTTATATGCAGGAATTTGTTTAACAGACTGTGAATTAAAATGATCAAGCAAGGACTTAATATATGGTAAATTATTATTTGTATTATCCTTAATTAACTGAACATCCATCATTTCAAAAAAAGGGATCAATGTAAAAATAACAACTACAAAAAGATATATTGTGATAAATTTTATATTTATTATTTTTTCTTTCATATATTTATGTTCAAATATAAGCGAAATCCCAATCCCTGCAAGGATGGAAGCGCTTAAACACTGCGCAAATCTGAAATAAAACGGATATGGGACTTCAAATAAAAAAGGGAGTATTTTACATAAAATAAAATAAACAAAAGTATTTTTGCCCATCATTACAAGTATTGTTGTAAAATAAATTATCAAGCTGATAATTATCCATGAAAAAAGTATTCTGTCTTTATTATGGCTTTTTTCAAATTCACTTTCTCTTGTTTTGTCAGCTTGACCATCTCTCTTCTTTTTATTTTTAATGTCTTTAAACATTTTTGTTTTATTATAATAAATAACATATATAATACATATAAATACACAGAAACCTATAGCAAGTCCGCCGGTCATAATAATATTATGATCTCCTCCTATAGCCTTACCCCAGGCATGATAACCCGGATTTAATCCGGTTAAGTTCGGTATAAATAATGTTACCAAAAATCCCGGCCATACATTAGAAGTAAAATATTTTACGATTTCCTTATAAGTCATCTTATTGGAATCTTTAAACCATGAAACACCTTCAAATATTGAAGTCCACATAAAAGCCAATATACAGATGCTGAATACAAACATAGTGCCAAGACCGAATAGAGTTAATATCGGTTTTTCTCTTTTTGAATAAATAAATATCCAGATTAAAAATAAAATTACTGAAATTACAAAGTAAACCCTTATAATTGTATTAGTGTCATAGACCAATTCCATCATAACTAAAAACAATAAACCTAAAAGCCACCATTTTAATTTTCTATTTTCCAGATACTGACATATACTGTAGAGTGTCCATGGAATAAGAGCATAAATAACAGCGGGATGGAATGAATCAATATAAAGCATAATATGAGGAGCCAAAGAATAAGATAAACCAAGGACAATAGAGCCAATATAATTTATTTTTAATATTTTTCTTCCGAAATAATAAAAGCCCAATGCTCCGAACAAAACATACAGCATATACGGAATCAGATATAAAACATAATAGGATTGAGTGTAATTATCAGGATCAGCTATCAGATAAAAAGGATAAAGAAACACATTATATAAAGGTCCTTCATACATAGAATAAAATGGTTTTCCGCCCAGGAACGTTTCTGGATTCCATAAGGGAATCTCACCGTTTTTAATGTGCCTGGCAATTGAAAGCATTTTCGGGAAAGCCTGCCATGGACCATCGACTCTCATAACCTTTTCAAACTGAAGTAATCCAGGAAGAAAAAACAATAAAATCAAGCCAAGCATTAAAAATATACTGGTTAAATTTCTTCTTTTATCGTTTAATAATAAATATTGTTTAATTGAATTAAATCCTTTACTCATAAAAGCACTCCAACTTTAAATAAAATTATATTCTATTTTTCACTTATCAAAATAACTAATTTCATATTTAATATTTTTAATGATATTATTAATTTTGCAAAAATTTTTCAACTGTTTTTTTTAAATATTATTTGGAGTTTTTATATAATCTAAGCAAAAGAATTAGATAAAAAAATATGATATTTATTCTATATAATTTTTATAAAATCCTCAATTTTTTTTCTCTCCGGTCTTTTTTTTTCAAATTCAATCTGGTAATCCTTTAGAACAGGATTTATGACTTCAGAATGTTTTCCAACAATTATCAATGTCAAAACCTCAAATCCAGATTCAATATCTAAAATCCGTTTTACCTTTTCAGGATCATACCCTGCTATAGGATGTGCCACAAAACCTAACTCTGCTGCTTTAAGCATTAAAAATCCGCATGAAATACCAGTGTCAAATTTGTAATAGTCCCTGCCGTCTTTCATTGCACAATCAAGCTCTTTTTTTGAGTAAACAACTATTATCATGGATGACGATTTAGCCCAGGCATTTCCCTCACTTAAAGCATCAAACATTTCATTGAGTTTGTTCCTTTCTCTGACAAATATGTATCTCCATGGTTGATTGTTATAGCAGGAAGGAGCAAGGGATGAGGTTTTTGCAAGCTGTAAAATATCATTATCCGAAATTTGTACCTGCTCCAAAGACCTGAAAGACCGCCTTTTATTCACAACATTGTCAAAATCCATAACAGCTCCTTTAATTCATTTATCAATCACAATTTTATAATCAATAGGAGTGCTTTTGGAAAGCATTGCAGAAACCCCGCAGTAATTTTCCAGGCTCAAATCAATTGCTTTTTTTGCTTTCTCCTCTGTTACATTCCCGCCTTTAAAATAGTATATAACGGTTATTGCTTTAAAAATTTTCGGATGTGTTTCAGTCTGTTCTGCTTGAGCTTCCACATAAAATTCTTCCGGTTCTGATCTCATTTTTCTCAATATGCTTATCACATCCATTGCGGTACAGCCTGTTAGAGATGTCAGTAAAAGTCCTTTTGGCCTGGGACCACTGTTTTTACCGCCAAATTCTGTATCGGCATCCAGATTGATCTTAAAGCCGTCAAGTTCACCTTCAAAATGCATATCATTTAATAATGTAACTCTGCTTTTTTGCATAAGTTATCTCCTTTCTTTTTTATAATTTACAATAATAAAGATTTCTCATTTATTTATTATACAAATATTTACAAAAAAATTTTAATAAAAATCTTGATATATTAATTTTTTTTTTTTAATATCTGAATGAAATTTTTTTTTAATTATATTAACAGGTTTGATTTTATCAATTAAATTAATTCATGGACAAGGAATAAATATGATAATAAATGGAAAAAATTACAGAACAATATGGCTCGCTGATGATAAAAAAAGCATTGAAATAATAGATCAAAGATTTCTGCCGTTTGAATTTGTGATTGAAAAAATAAATAATGTTGAAGAAATGGCTGCTGCAATCAAAGAAATGCATTTAAGAGGCGCTCCTTTGATCGGCGCAGCTGCAGGATACGGAATCTATCTTGCATGCATCAACGGCAAAGATAAAAAAGATTTTGATGATTATATCATTAATATGGCAAAACTGCTCGAATCAACACGTCCCACTGCAATAAACCTCAAATGGGGATTAAACAGAATGCTTAATGAAATAAAAAAAACAAAAACAATTGACGAAAAAATAGAAACCGCATTAAAAACGGCTATTATAATTGCTGATGAGGATGTTGAAATTAATAGAAATATCGGATTAAACGGAGTTAAATTAATCGAAAATATCGCAAAAAATAAAAACGGAAAAACAGTAGAGATACTAACACACTGCAATGCAGGTGCTCTGGCAACTGTTGACATAGGCACAGCAACAGCATCAATTTATGAAGCATTTAATAGAAAAATCGATATTCATGTCTGGGTAGAAGAAACCAGACCCCGCAATCAGGGCAAACTCACTGCATGGGAGCTTCAGCAGGCTCAGGTTCCCAACACAGTAATATGCGACAATACCGGCGGACATTTAATGCAGACCGGCAAAGTGGATATCGTAATCGTAGGAACTGACAGGACAACTTCAAACGGTGATGTTGCAAATAAAATCGGAACATATCAAAAAGCACTTGCAGCGGCAGACAACAATATTCCTTTTTATGTAGCACTTCCTTCGCCTACAATAGACTGGACTTTAATTTCAGGAAAACAGATTCCCATAGAAGAGAGAACAGAAGATGAAGTCTTGTACATTGAAGGATATCTTAATAAAAAGGTTGAAAATGTAAGACTCTTTGCTGAAAAAACAAAGGCTCTTAACTACGGTTTTGATGTAACGCCTGCACGTCTTATTACAGGGCTTATTACCGAAAAAGGAATTTGCAAACCTCATGAACTGGAAAAGTTTTTCGGAAAGATGTCGGTGTAAAAAGTTTTTACCTAAAGGATATAAAGAGCTTCTGTTTTTTTTTGGCGCACTAAAGATGACCGGAAGCATGGATCGTTCAATAAGTTTTTTATAATGTAAAATAGATTAAGATAACACAATTGATTAAATTTATTGAACGCGGAGATCACAGATAAACACGGAGGAAAGAGAGGGAAGAATTATTAACAATCAGTTATAAATACTAGGTCGAATGTCGAATAAGGGATTAACCTAAGAAATTTCATGAGATGCCGCCTCATTCATTGAAATTACAAGTCATTGCGAGGAGT
>JAFGQB010000072.1 GCA_016935915.1 Spirochaetota bacterium | reverse complement strand
ATATATAACGATTTTTTGTTTGTTCTCGACCTTCAGTAAATCTCTGATAACATGACTTACTCCAGAACCTGATGATGCATTTACAAGAAGAGCTCTTTCATACTGTCGTGAAAGCAATATTTCATCACAGTGAGATATTTGGAGATATTTTTCAAATTTTTCATCTAAAAGTTCGGCAATTGTATAGATGTTTCTGTTTAATTTTTTTATGGTTATTACCGCCATCACGGTTTTCGAATCAATTTCAATAGGATTATAACTCAAGGAAGTATCAGCTAAAATTAATATTCGTTTTGCATTTTGTATATTGGCTCTTAATAAAACAGATTCGTCTATATAATCTCCATAGATAAAGCTTATCAGTTTAAATTTAGAATTTGCCATAAATTGTTCCATTTGTTCGGCTGGTGAATTGTTTATAAGAACTATATCGGATATATCAAATTCGGGATTGGTTTCAATTATTTCTTCAATGATTTTTTCAAAATCGTTTTTCCATCCGCAAATAATAAAATGGTCTTGCAGTTTTTTCAACTTTAATAATCCTTTCCCTCTTCTAAACTGCTGATCAATTAAAAATGAAGAAAATTTACCGGTAACAGTTGCAACCAATATAACACCGAAAATCATGGATATAATTGCAATGATTTTTCCCAGATAAGTAAGGGGTGTTATATCGCCATAACCAACAGTTGCAAGGGTAGTTATAGTATAATAAAATGAATCTAACAGATTCTTTAATTTTTCAGGATTTGCTTTTTTTTCAAAGATATAAAATAAAGACATTGTTAAAATAATTATAAGGAACAATATAAATCCGATTTTAAAAATCGGATCATTTATGCTTTGAAGAAGTTTATTTTTTATTCGTTTTTTTCTTTTTTTTAAATTAATGGTAAACAAAATAACCTCAGTAAATAAAATAATAATTTACTGACTTAAATTTCGGAGAGAAAATTATAAAAATTTAATGGGATATGCTCATTCGCCGTGATAATTAATCAAAGTTATTGTTTCATAACCTGTTAATAATTTATCATAGTTTAAAAACGGCAAACCAATTACTCCGAAAATTCCTGCAACATTTGCGCCAAGTTTTTCGACAAGGTTTGCGCAAGCCTTTAATGTGCCGCCTGTAGCTATCAGATCGTCGATTATCAGGACATTTTGTCCATTTTTTATATCGGATTTATGAACTTCCAATGTTGCTTCACCATATTCTAATGAATAACTTTCCTTTATTGTTTCCCCGGGGAGTTTTCCGGCTTTTCTTGCCAGAGTAAGCGGAATGCCCAATTCATAGGATAATGCTGATCCGAAAATAAAGCCTCTTGATTCAACAGATAAAATTAAATCGATTTTTTTATTTTTATATATGCTTTTTGCTTTTTTAATTATCCAGTTAAAAGCATCGGGATGTAAAAAAATGCTTGTTATATCATAAAATAAAATACCTTTCTTAGGGAAATCCTGAATTTTTCTTATTACTTTATCCAAATTATAATCTTTCATAAATCCTCCAGATATTTAATATAAATATGTATTAAAATGTTTCATCTTTTAACATATATCATAAAAATAATTAAATTGTAAATGTTAAAATTTAGAATTTTAATAAAAATGAGATGAGATAAAAAATTTAATTTATTGGCAAAAAAGACCGATTTTTTAAAATAGATGATAAAAATATTAGAAAAATTAAGATAATGGCACTAAATGTTTTAAATTTGAATGAAATTATTGGTATATAATTTATGTTTATTGATATTAAAGAACTTGTTAAATCTGATGACATTATCCTTGCTAAAAATCTTCTTTATAATATCTATATTGATGAATTTAATTGGAATTTTCCAAATCCTAATCCTTCAGGATTAAAAATTGAAAAAAATGAAAATATTAATATTATAGTAGATAAATTTGATGAAATATCAAATTGGATCGGGGTGTTTATAGAAAAAAAAATAGCGGCATGCTGTAAATTTTGTCAAAGGTTAAATGGAAAATTTGAACTTGAACTATATCAAAATATTCCAGATTTTATTTTAAAAGATCCAAATGCTGTTGAGATAAATAAACTGGTTATAAAAAAAGAATTCAGAGGAAAATTTTTATTGTTAAATATAGCAAAATTTTTATATACTAATTTCATGAATAGCTATTCAACAATCTTTACAACTGCAGTATTTCCAATGCCGGGTTTATTATATACTCAAAACTTAGGTTTTAAAAAAACAGATCTTGATCCGTTTAAATATATTAAAGAACAAAAGGATTATGTAAATTTGTTATTTATTCCGGGTGATAAGAACTATAAATGCAATCATTTGAAAAAATTAATAAAAATTTAAATAATCGAAACTGCTCAATTATAATTGTTAAAGGTTATTATGCATTATTTAAAAAATATCACAATTTTAAAAAACAGATATTACATTATGCGGCATGGTGAAAGTGAAGCTAATAAGGAAAAAATAATTATAAGTAAACTGGATAATGGATTATCGCGTTACGGACTGACCCAAAAAGGTGAAAAACAGGTTTTGAAAGCAATAAAGAAAAATAAAATTTTTGATGATGAAATGATAATTTTTTCATCAAATTTTAAAAGGGCAAGAGAAACAGCTATGATCATAATACAAAACATGAAAATAAAAAATTATTTTTTTACTGAATATTTAAAAGAAAGAGATTTTGGCGATTTTGAAAAAAGAAGAGACGGAAATTATAAAAAGATATGGGAACTAGATATGGAGAATCCTAATCATGAAATTTATAATGTTGAAAGTGTTAATGAAGTTTTAAAAAGAATGATCTTTTTAATAGATCAAATAGAAAAGAAAAATAAAGATAAAAATATTTTATTGATCAGTCATGGTGATCCTTTGCAAATTTTAACTACCGTTTTTATAAATGAAAAAGTTTCCAATCATAGAATAGTCAAGCATTTGAAACCGGCTGAAATAAGAGAATTAAAGTTAATAAGATAAAAATATTTTTTTTCTGTAAAAAACAGTTTAATATCTAAAAAAAATAATCTATAATTATCATTGATACTTTTTAAACTAAAATTAAAAGATTTAGAAGTTAATAATGGATCACCGGATATTATTTGTTGATGATGACAAAGAAACTATTAAGATTTTCACCAGACAATTTGGAAAAATATACAATATAGATGCGGCAAAAAATGCCGGGGAAGCTTTAAAAATGTTTAACAATAAAAATCACTATTCTGTAGTCATTGCAGACATGAGGATGCCGGGGATGAATGGAATTGAATTTTTAGAAAAGGTTAAAGAGGTATCGCCCGTAAGTACCAGAATAATGCTTACCGGTAATGCGGATCTAGAAGTAGCGATAGAAGCAATAAATAAGGGAAATATTTTTAAATTTTTGACAAAACCTTGCAGAAAGGAAAATATCAATGATGTTATTAAATTAGGTATAATAAAATATAAAGAAGAGAAACAGCTTCAAAATGAATCTTTGATTGATCCGTTAACAGGAATATGGAATAGAAGATATTTTGATATACAGGTTGAAAAAGAAATAAAAAATTCAAAAAAATATTTGAAAATGTTTTCAATTGTTTTTATTGATATAAATGATTTTAAAAAAATAAATGACAGCTATGGTCATAAAATCGGGGATGAAGCATTAAAATTTACTGCTGATATCTTAAAAGAAACATGCAGAAGGGCGGATATTGCAGCCAGATATGGAGGAGATGAGTTTGTAATATTTTTACATCATGAAGATAAAAATGGCGCGCTAGGATTGGTATTACGATTGAAGAAAATAATTGATAAAAAAAGGATTAATTTTATCTTTAAAAATTTAAGTATTGCTGCAGGAGTGGCTACTTTTCCGGTAGACGGGAAAAATATACATAAGTTAATGAAAATTTCAGATGAAGAAATGTACAGAGACAAACTTCATGAGAAAAATATAACAGAAAAATAAGTTTATCAATTTTGCATTATTAAATTATGGAAACAAGTAAATTAATTAAGAAATTTTAAATAATATACAGTATAATTATTATCATATATAATATTAAATAGTGGATAATTTGACAATTGTCTTACCAACCTTTTTTTTATCCATCTTTTTTTAAATCTTATTTTATCTTTCCATTTTTTTTCTGCATTGCTTAATATTTTTAAAAATAATGAAAATCCATACATTTCAATACCTTTTAAAAATATGTTCAATAGATATCTTAATTTACAAGCTATAGAATAACTATTAATATCTTTATGAATACATTTTAATTTATTGTAAAGTTTTTTATTATTTTCATTAAAGTATACATGAATATGAGAGTCCCAATTGATTTTCTCAATCTTATTATTTTCCTCTTTATAAATTAATTGCATTTTTTTAATAATCGGATTCATGTTTTCAATAATATAAATAACAGTTTTTGAGAGATTCAATTTTAGCTTTTTGCTTATTATCAGTAATTTTTGTTTTAAAATTTTGTTGGCTACAAAATGGAATTCTATGGTTTTTGAACGATTTATCATTATATCCTCCTCAATTTATTGTTATTAATACCTAATTTTGTATTAATTTTTTATGGTTAATGAATGAATTTTTTTTTTTAATAAATAATAAAAATGTTATTAAAAATATTAATCATTTAACTTAAAGATTATTTTATGTTATAAATAATAACGTGGCAATAAAATGGAGGGAGTAATGATAGATACGACTTTAGTAAAAGATATAACTGAAATGCTTGCAAAAAGTCTTACCTTTCCTGATATAGAATGGATGGGAAAATATTTTTTTAAGGATTTTAGTTCACATAAGATTTTAAATATAAGAGACACTCAGTCCATATCACCATTAACCGCAAGTAATGCCTTGGTTACTTTATGTCAGGAAAAAAATAAAATTGATGAGTTTTTTCAATTTGTTATTGAACTGGATGGGACTGTATTAAACGGGAAAATCGTTAAATTAAGCGGACTTGAGAATATATTATTTAGATTATCCAGAACAGGTGTTTATTTTGATTTTAATAAAAGGAAAATCACAAAAGTTAATGAAGATAAAAACTTATTGGTAAATTGGGGTGCATTAAAGGACGGAAAAGAATATCCCATGATCATTGCATCTATTGACATATGCGGTAATTCCGAATTAGTTAAGAAATATAACACTAATATTATGGAACAGGTTTATTTTCAGTTATGGGGATATATAAAAAAGAAAATTTTACAATATGATGGCAGGATTTGGTATTGGGCCGGAGACGGCGGTATTGTTGCTTTCAGGAATGATATAAAAGGTCCTTCATATTCTATAAATTGTTGTTTTGAAATATTACTTGCACTGCCGGTTTTTAATTTATGGCACTCAAAACCTATTAAAGAGGATATTCGTATAAGAATAGGCATGGATATGGGAGAAATTAAATTTTTCAGTGATACAGGTAGAATTATCTCTGATGTAATTAATTATGCTGCGCATCTTGAAAAAAAAGGAACTGATGCAAATGGCTTATCAATTTCTGAAACGATTTATAATATATTAAGTGAAAAAATGAAATTAATTTTTAAAAACAAGAAAATATTTGAAGACAAAACAGCATACTCATTAGTATATAAATATGAAAATGCATTAGCTTAAATTTTTTTTTATTCTTATCAAATTTCAGCTTTATACTTTAATATTCAAAATTTAGCTTTGAAATAAAGAAAAATGGTAAAATTATATAAAAAATGAATAAATTTGCTATTTTTTTATTTATATTATTTTTCAATTTTAGAATTGACAAATAAATTTTCATTTGATAGAATTATAATTGGGAGGGAATACTCATTTCTTATACTGAAAAATTTTAATTTAGCAGTATAAATCTGAAAAGAATAACTTTATATTTTCAAACACAAATTTAGTTAGATAATATCGGATCAGATAATTTTAAATTATTTAAAGACTTTTCAGAATAATAAAAAACTCCTAAAAATATTAAATTTAATACAGGATTTAAAAAGATAATGGCAAAAAAAACCATTGAATTAAAACATAATTATGATGAATCTAAAATACAAACACTAAGTTCTTTGGAACATATAAGACTTAGAACTGGTATGTATATAGGAAGAACAGGTGACGGTAGTAATTATGAAGACGGTATTTATGTTTTATTAAAAGAAGTAATTGATAATTCTGTTGATGAGTATATAATGGGATTTGGTGATAAAATAGTAGTTGAGCTTGAAGACAATAAAATAAATATCAGAGATTTTGGCAGAGGCATACCCTTTGGAAAACTTATAGAATGTGTTTCAGTAATAAATACAGGAGCAAAATACAATGATGATGTATTTCAATTCAGTGTCGGATTAAATGGAGTTGGAACAAAAGCAGTAAATGCTTTATCTTCTAAATTTGTTGTTGCAAGTTTCAGGGGCGGTAAAGTAAAAATTGCTGAGTTTAAACAGGGAAAACTTATTGGTCAGGTAGAAAAATCTACAGATAAACCTGACGGAACATTGATTCAGTTCATACCTGACAAGGAAATATTTGGAGTTTATAATTTTGAAACAGAATTCTTAGAAAAGAGAATCTGGCATTATGCTTATTTAAACAGCGGTTTAAAATTATATTTAAATAAAAAAGTATTTACAAGTCCTAATGGTTTAAAAGATCTATTAAAATCAGAGGTAAACAGTGACCGCCTTTATGATCTTGTATATCATAAAGAAGATAAACTGGAATATGCTTTTTGTCATACAGAGGATGGATATGGCGAGACATATTTTTCATTTGTCAATGGACAGCATACGGTTGACGGCGGTTCGCATCAATCTGCTTTCAGAGAGGGTATACTTAAGGGGATAAACGAATATGCTGATAAATTATACAGTGGTGTTGATGTAAGGGAAGGGATAGTCGGAGCAATAGCAATAAAGCTAAAAGACCCTATTTTTGAATCTCAAACAAAGAATAAACTGGGAAATACTGAAATAAAGAGTGATATTGTTAATAAGGTTAAAGACAGCCTTGTGAAGTTTTTACATAGAAATGAAGAAATTGCAAAAAAGATAATCGATAAAGTTGATAATAATGAAAAGCTCAGAAAAGACCTTCAAGTTGTTACAAAGGAAGCTAAGGAAAGGTTAAAAAAAATATCATTGAAGATACCGGGATTAAGGGACTGCAAACATAATTTTCAGGATAGTTCAAAATATGCCAAAGATACAATGATATTTTTAACAGAGGGTCAATCAGCGTCGGGAAGCATGATCGCATGCAGGGATGTATTGACCCAGGCTATTTTTTCATTGAGAGGAAAGCCTTTAAATGTTTATGGACATAAAAAGGATACGATTTATAAAAATGAAGAGTTATACAATGTAATGAAAGCTTTGGATATTGAAGATGGTATTGAGACTTTGAGGTATAATAAAATTGTTATTGCAACGGACTCTGATGTTGACGGTCTTCACATCAGGAATTTATTGTTGACATATTTTTTGATTTATTTTGAACCGGTTGTACTTTCCGGGCATTTAAATATTCTTGAAACGCCGTTGTACAGAGTAAGGAACAAAAAAGAAACAATATACTGCTACAATGATGAAGAAAAAGAAGCAGCTGTAAATAAATTAGGGAAACAGATTGAAATAACAAGATTTAAGGGGTTGGGAGAGATTTCACCTAATGAGTTCAAACAGTTTATCGGCAAGGACATAAGATTGATAAATGTAAATATAGACCGGATGAGTGATGTTAAAAAAGCACTTGCGTTTTATATGGGTAAAAACACCCCTGAAAGAAAAGATTACATAATGAAAAATTTGGTTTGATTAATCAAGAGGAGATTTTTTTAAATGGGTTATGTTAAATCCTTGCTCGGAACAAATTTTATAGAATATGCTTCCTATGTTATTAAAGAAAGAGCAATACCTGATATTAATGACGGATTAAAACCTGTTCAGCGAAGAATATTGCATTCATTATATGAGGTAGATGACGGAAAATTTAATAAGGTTGCCAATATTGTCGGTAATACTATGAAATATCATCCTCATGGGGATGCTTCTATTTATTCTTCTCTTGTGGTTTTAGCAAATAAAGATTTGTTCATTGATAAACAGGGTAATTTCGGAAACATTTATACAGGGGATGATGCATCTGCAGCAAGATATATTGAATGCAGACTTAGTGAATTAGCCAAAGAAGTTATATTTAACAGTGATATAACAGAATATACTGAAAGTTATGATGGCAGGAATAAGGAGCCGGTTACGTTGCCGGCAAAAATTCCGGTGCTTTTGTTAATGGGCGCAGAAGGCATCGCTGTAGGCATGTCAACGAAAATATTGCCTCATAATTTTAATGAGTTATTGGATGCACAAATAAAAATTATTAAGAATCAAAAGTTTGAGATTTACCCTGATTTTCAGCAGGGCGGATTAATCGATGTCAGTGAATATGATAAAGGAAATGGAAGAGTAAAAATCAGAGCAGTGATAGATATTAAAGACAATAAAACTCTTTTGATCAGAGAGGTACCCTTCGGGACAACAACACAAACATTAATAAATTCCATAGAAAATGCCGCAAAAAAAGGAAAAGTCAAGATTAATGCAATCAATGATTTTACTGCGGAAAAAGTTGAAATAGAATTAAAAACTTCAAGAGGGGAAAGCGCTGATGATGTCATAAAGTCCTTATATGCATATACGGATTGCGAACTTTCAGTTCCAATCAGTTTAATCGCAATTGTAAATAATAAGCCGAAAATACTGTCCGTAAATGAAGTTTTAAAATATAATACAAATAAATTGATGGCTGATCTTTTAAAAGAGCTGAATATCGAAAAGGATAAGCTTTTACAGAAGCTTCATGATCTT
>JAFGQB010000008.1 GCA_016935915.1 Spirochaetota bacterium | reverse complement strand
TTTTTTAAAAATAATCCTTTAAAATTTACCTCAATATGATATTATCCATTCTATCAAATCGTTATTGGAGTTAATCAATGAAATTAAAATACGGAATGAACCCAAATCAGGATTATGCAGAGATCATCGAGGGCAAAGATTTTCCTTTGAAGATATTAAACGGAGCCCCGGGTTTTATAAACGTCCTTGATGCTTTAAACAGCTGGCAGCTTGTTAAAGAGTTGAAAGAAGCAACAGGGATTGCTTCTGCCGCATCATTCAAGCATGTAAATCCTGCAGGTGCTGCCATAGGCAGACCTTTAAACGAAACTTTAAAGAAAATGTATTTATCAGAAGATCTTGATGTTTCACCTTTAGCATGTGCTTATTTACGAGCAAGGGGTGCTGACCGTATGTCTTCATTCGGTGATTTTGTGGCATTAAGCGATGTTGTGGATGTGCCTACAGCAAAGATCATCAAGAAAGAGGTATCCGACGGAGTGATAGCTCCGGGTTTTACGGATGAGGCGCTTGAAATTTTAAAAAGCAAAAAAGGGGGCAAATATCCTGTAATTCAGATAGATCCTTCATACAATCCGCCTGATGTCGAAGAGAGAACGCTTTTTGGCATAAAACTCGCGCAGAAGCGAAACAACTGTAAAATTACAAAAGATCTTCTTAAAAATATAGTGACAAAAAACAAAGAGATAAATGATGATATCAGGCAGGACATGCTTGTCGGTTTGATCACGTTAAAATATACCCAGTCAAATTCCATCTGCATCTCTTATGACGGGCAGACAGTCGGGGTAGGAGCAGGACAGCAGTCAAGGATACACTGCACCCAGCTTGCGATATCAAAGGCGCATGTCTGGTTCCTGAGACAACATCCTGACTGCATTAAGATAACTGAAAATAAAGATTTGAACAGAAATGAAAAAGACAATGCAATAATACAACATATTGAAAATAAATTGAGCGATATGGAAAAAAAGGATTGGCTTAAAAACATGAAAGGTCTTACTCTAAATTCAGACGGCTTCATACCGTTCAGGGACAATATCGACCTTGCAGGTAAGCATGGTATAAAATACATAGTTCAGCCCGGTCAGTCAATAAGAGATGAAGATGTAATAAATGCATGCAACGAATACGAAATGGTGATGATAAATACAGGCTTGAGACTGTACCATCATTAGAATTATAAGGCTATTTAAAAAGTATCAGGAGTAAACTGTGTTTAAACGCTGGGTAATATTTGCACTTCTATGTTTCGGATATATTCTTGTTTATTTTCACAGGCTATGTGCTGGGATTGTGGCAACGGACATGATGAGAGATCTTGCAACAGGGGGTGTTCTTACCGGTCTTCTAGGTGCTGCTTACTTTTATCCTTATGCCCTTATGCAGCTGCCTGCAGGGCTTTTATCAGACTCATGGGGACCCAGGAAAACCATTACAGCATTTTTCCTAATTGCTTCGGCAGGTTCTTTTATACTCGGATTTTCTGTAAATGTTGCATCTGCATTTACAGGAAGACTTCTTGTAGGCATAGGCGTAGCAATGCTTTTTGTCCCAACAATGAAAGTGTTATCAAAGTGGTTTAAAAAGGATGAATATTCTCTGATGGCCGGGATACTTGTTGCAATGGGCGGTGTCGGATCTCTGATTGCAACAACACCTCTTGCTCTTTTAAGCGATGCATTGGGCTGGCGTTTTTCATTTATCATAATCGGGATTTTAACATTAATAATAACTGTTTTTATCTGGTTTTTTGTTGTAGATGCTCCGACTTCAGGTCGGCAAAATAATGCAAAAGGATTGTCGGGCAAAGAGTTAAAAACAGCAATTAAGAATGTATTGACAACAGCATATTTCTGGCCGCTGGCGGTCTGGTTCTTTTTTATTTGCGCAATATTCTTCGCATTCGGCGGACTCTGGGGCGCTCCATATATCATGCATGTTTATAATATTCCCAAGACTCAAGCCGGGAATATTGTTTCAATGCTTGCTTTCGGAATGATAACAGGCAGTCCTCTTTTTGGTTTTTTATCGGATAAGGTTTTTAAAAGCAGGAAAATTCTATTATTTTTATGTGCGCTTTTGGCTGTTTTTTTAACATTTTTTTTGTGGTTTTTTATTGATTCATTATCTGTTCTCTTCCTTTATCTTATCTGCTTCGGTCTTGGCATCAGTACAAATGCAATTGTTTCAATAGGTTTTACATCAGTAAAAGAGCTTTTTGATGTAAAAATTGCTGGAACAGCCATTGGATTGATAAACTTTTTTCCTTTTGCCGCAGGTGCAATTTTCCAGCAGACTCTTGGTGCTATACTGGAATTTTATGGAAAGGAAGGGGATGTATTCAAACCCGAAGGATACAGGGTCTCATTTATCGTTCTGTTTTTTTGCGCCATAATAGCGCTTATCGCATCTTTTTTTACTAAAGAGACTTTTAAAAAATCAGAACAATGAATTTATTGTTTATAAAATAAATTTTTTATCTGATTAATGAATTTTGATTCAACTTGCCATATTGATTATTGACTTAAAATTTTATAGTTTTAAAAATCTTTAGAGTTTTATTTTATCCAGCTGTTAAAAAATAAACAATTATATTAAAAATTTATTGATTTTTTGGCCAAATTTTTAAGAATTTATAAAAAAAGTATTGCAATTTCTAAAAAATATACTATAATCAACTGTAGTTGTTAAATTTTTCACAACCACAAATCATTTTAGGAGTAATTTATGCCTTCATTGGAAAAAAATCATTGTTCTGAAGAAATGTCTGAAGAACAATTGTTAATAGAACTTGATAAAATTTTAGATGATTATATAGGAAAGCCCGGAGCGCTTATACCGGTTCTTCAGATTGCACAAAGGATGTTTGGATATTTACCCGATGCATCTTTAAAACTGATCAGCAAAAGACTTGATAAACCTTATAGTGAAGTTGCAGGTGTTGTAAGTTTTTACTCATTTTTTTCAACAGTACCAAGAGGCAAATATCTGGTCAGGGTTTGTCTTGGAACAGCCTGCTACGTAAGAGGCGGTAAAGAAGTTTTGGAGGCATTAAAAAATGAATTGAATATCGATGTTGGAGAGACAACCGAAGATAAAATATTTTCACTTGATATCGGTAGATGTTTCGGTGCATGCGGTTTGGCTCCTGTTATTATGATAAATGATGATGTTCATCAGAGAGTAAAACCTGCAAAAGTTTATGATATTTTAAATACATACAGATTAAAAGAAGAAAAAAGCGAGGTAAAAAAATAACATGGAAAATATAAAGAAATCAATGAAAAGCATAGAAGAATTCGATCGGATAAGAGATGAAATAAAAAAAGAATATGATAAAGTAAAAAAAAATACAGAAGATAGGATTTTATTATGCATGGGTGGAGGTTGTATTGCTTCTGGTTCGATAGAAGTGAGAGATTCATTAATTAAATCGTTGGAAAAATACAAACTGAAAGACGATGTTGTTATTATAGAAACAGGATGTCTGGGACCTTGTGCCAGAGGTCCTGTTATGATAATGGAAAAAAAACAGGTATTTTATGAAAACGTTAAACCTGAGGATGTTGATGAAATAGTTGAAAAACATTTAAAAAACGGAGAAATTGTAGAACGGCTTGCTTACAGGGATGGACTGCATGAAAAACCATATCCTTTAAAAAAAGATATTGATTTTTTTCACAGACAGACAAAGATTGTTTTGAAGAATTGCGGTCTTATAAATCCATTAAGTATTGAAGATTATATCAATCAAGATGGATACACGGCTTTAGCTAAAATATTAAAGTCCATGTCTCAGGATGAAGTGCTTGAGGAGATGAAAAAGTCCGGCTTAAGAGGAAGAGGCGGAGCAGGATTTCCAACATATCTTAAATGGCAGTTTACAAAAGATTCCAATGGGGATGATAAATATATTATCTGCAACGGTGATGAAGGGGACCCCGGCGCTTTCATGGACAGAAGCATACTGGAAGGTGATCCGCATCTATTGATCGAAGGCATGGCGATCGGTGCTTATGCCATAGGTGCAAAAGAAGGTTATGTTTATGTAAGAGCAGAGTATCCTCTTGCTGTTGAAAGACTTCAACTTGCAATAAAAAGGGCAAAGGAAGCAGGATTTTTAGGGAAAAATATTTTAGGAACAAAATTTTCATTTAATTTAGATATAAGAATGGGTTCAGGTGCTTTTGTATGCGGAGAAGAAACAGCTTTGATCGCTTCAATAGAAGGTAAAAGAGGTGAACCGAAACCTCGGCCTCCATTCCCGGCTCAAAAGGGATTATGGGATAAACCTTCTGTAATAAATAATGTTGAGACTTTTGCTAACGTACCAACGATCATTTTGAACGGCGGTAATTGGTTTGCAAAATTAGGAACCAAAAACAGTAAAGGTACAAAAGTTTTTGCACTTGCAGGTAATATAAATAATGCTGGTCTTGTAGAAGTCCCTGTAGGAACTTCTTTGGGAGAACTTATTTTTGATATAGGCGGAGGCATTCCTAAAGGAAAGAAATTTAAAGCAGCCCAGATGGGAGGACCTTCGGGAGGGTGTGTTCCTAAACAACATTTAAATGTACCTCTTGATTACGAATCATTAAATGAGCTGGGTGCAATAATGGGATCAGGCGGTCTTATCGTTATGGACGAAGACACCTGCATGGTTGATGTTGCCAGATATTTTTTAGAATTTGTTCAGGATGAATCCTGCGGAAAATGTGTACCCTGCAGGGTCGGGACCAAGAGAATGCTTGAGATATTGGACGGGATATGCAGCGGTCAGGGCAAGGAAAGTGATATCGATGTATTGATAGAACTCGGCAATCAGATAAAGGACACTGCATTGTGCGGTTTGGGGCAGACAGCTCCTAATCCTGTTTTATCAACAATAAGACATTTTAGACATGAATATGAAGAGCATATAAATGCCAAAAGATGTGATGCAGGTATATGTCCGGGATTGGTAAGAGCACCATGTCAGAGTGCATGTCCTGCAAATGTTGATGTTCCTCAGTTTGTGGCTTTAGTTGGAGAAAAAAGATATGCTGAAGCATTACGTCTTCATAGAGAAAGAAATCCTTTTGCCGCAGTATGCGCAAGAGTTTGCGTACATCCCTGCGAGAGCAAATGTAAAAGGGCAAGTCTTGACGATGCAGTATCGATTAGAGGCGTAAAGAAATTTATGGTGGACCAGGAAATAACCATAGAACTTCCAGAAATACAGGACAACAAGGAAAATGAAAAGAGAAAAATCGCAATAATCGGAGCCGGTCCTTCAGGTTTGTCATGCGGTTACTTTCTTGCTCGTCTGGGATACAGACCAGTGATTTTTGAATCAGAACCAAGACCGGGCGGTATGCTTGTTCAAACAATACCGGCATACAGATTACCGAGAGAAGTTTTAGCTAGAGAGATACGTATGATTGAAGGCATGGGTGTCGATATCCAGACTGGTAAAAAATTGGGCAGGGATTTTAATTTAAATAACCTTAAAGATGACGGATTTGAAGCGGTTTTTATCGGTGTAGGTGCACCGAAAGGCATACTGCCTGATATGCCGGGTAATAAATCGGAAGATGTCATTGATGCTATAGATTTTTTAAAAAGATATAATTTAAGAGGGTCAGTTAAGGTAGGTAAAAAAGTCGTGATAGTAGGAGGAGGTAATGCCGCAATAGATGCCGCAAGAACTGCGGTAAGGTTGGGAGCAAACAGTGTAACAATAGTTTACAGAAGAACAAGAGAAGAAATGCCTGCTTATTTGGAGGAAATTGAACAGGCTATTCAGGAAGGCATTATAATCATGACATTGACAAATCCAATTGAGATTATAGCTAAGAACGGAAAGATCACAAGCGTCAGATGCTCTTCCATGAAGCTTGGAGACTTTGATTCTACAGGCAGAAGGCGACCTGAGGTTGAAGGTGAGATTATTGATATAGAAGCCGATCAGGTGATTTTTGCGGTAGGACAAACTTTAATAGGCTCTGACTTTTTAAAAGTACTTGATAATGAGTTTTTTAAGGGAGATAAAATCAAAGTAGATCCTATAAATCAGCAGACTTTGATCCCATGGATTTTTGCAGGAGGGGATGTTGTAACAGGAGCGGCTTCAGTCATAGAGGCAATTGCCGCAGGAGAAAGAGCTGCTGTAGGCATTGACGAATATTTAACCGGTAAAAATCATGCATTCTGGAGAAAAGAAAAGAGAATCGATACTGAATTTGATCCTGATGCAGAACCGGTAATGTACCCGAGAAAATCCATGATCTTGACGCCTACCGACAGAAGAAAAAATAACTTTGATGAAGTTGAACTTGTCTGGCCGGTTAATGAAGCTATTAGGCAGGCACAACGATGCCTAAGATGTGATTATGGGAAAAGTTGTTAAGAGGTAATTTAAAGGAGAAATATTATGGCAAAAATACAAATAAATGATAAAAAAATTGAAGTTAAAGACGGTTTGACTATACTAGAAAGTGCTGATATAGCAGGCATAAACATTCCGACATTATGTCATGTAAAGGGAGGCAAACCCAGAGGAGCTTGCAGGGTTTGTGTAGTGGAAGTAGAGGGGGCAAGAAATCTTCAGGCATCCTGTTCTACTCCAATAAAGGATGGCATGGTAATTAAAACTAATACCCGCAGGGTCAGAAAAGCACGACAGACGGTTGTTGAACTTATATTGTCCGAACATGACGGTGATTGCAAAACTTGCGACAGAAACAATGACTGTGAATTGCAGGAATTGGCAAGGGAATTAAGCATATCCAATATTCGTTATGAAGGTTCTAAAACAAAAAGAAGAATCGATGATTCTACACCTGCATTGATAAGGGACAGCGGTAAATGCATTAAATGCGGCAGATGCGTAACAGTCTGTAGTGAAATTCAGTCTGTGGGATCGATTTTTCAACAGCACAGAGGATTTGCTACTGTTGTTGGTCCTGCATTTGATAAAAACTTAGAAGATGTTGTTTGTGTTCAGTGCGGTCAGTGTGCCGCTATTTGTCCTGTAGGTGCAATTATTGAAAAAACGCATATAGATTATGTTTGGGATGCTTTGGATAATCCAAAAAAGTATGTTGTTGTTCAGACAGCTCCGGCAATAAGAGCTGCGCTGGGTGAATGTTTCGGTAATCCCCCCGGTACGCTTGTTACTGGTAAAATGACTACAGCTTTAAGACTTCTTGGTTTTGATAGTATTTTCGATACAAATTTTGCCGCTGATTTAACGATTATGGAAGAGGGGACAGAGCTTTTAACAAGACTAAAAAAAGCAATTGTTGATAAAAAAAATGTTGCATTGCCAATGTTTACAAGCTGTTCTCCGGCATGGATAAAGTTTGCTGAGCATTTTTATCCTGATATGCTTGATAATATTTCAACCTGTAAATCACCTCAGCAGATGTTTGGAGCAGTAGCAAAAACATATTTTGCAAAAAAAATAAACAAGGATCCAAAGGACATAGTAGTGGTATCTGTTATGCCATGTACAGCAAAAAAGTATGAGGCACAAAGACCTGAAATGAATGACAGCGGAGAAAAAGATGTTGATTATGTTTTGACAACCAGAGAGCTTGCTAAAATGATAAAACAGGCGGGTATTGATTTTAATATACTCTCTGATAGTGAAATGGATTCACCTTTAGGTTTATCATCAGGAGCCGCAGATATTTTTGCTAATACTGGCGGGGTAATGGAAGCAGCTGTAAGAACTGCTTATGAAATAGTTACCGGCAAACCTCTTCCTTTGAATAACCTTCATATTGAACCGATTGCAGGGTTACAAGGGGTAAAAAAAGCCAGCTTAAAGATAGAAGAAACACTTTCGGAATGGTCATTTTTAAAAGGTGTAGAGCTCAAAGTTGCAGTTGCTCATGGACTGGGCAATGCCCGAAAAATTCTTGATGCCATTAAAGAAAATAAGGAGAATTTTCATTTTGTTGAAATAATGTCATGTCCGGGCGGGTGTATAGGCGGAGGTGGTCAACCGAGATTTACAACCGATGATGTCAGATTGAAGAGGATTCAGGCTATTTACAAGGAAGATGAAGGTAAAAAATTACGAAAATCCCATGAAAATCCTGATATAATTAAATTATATGAAGAATTTCTGGGTAAACCTTTAGGCGAAAAATCTCATCATCTTCTTCATACAGAATATACACAAAGATGTAAAGCATAATAATAAAACTTTATTTTGTAAAAACCGCTTACACTGAGTATGCGGTTTTTTTTTGGCGCTTTCTTCTGTCCGGAAGCGACCGGTTTTCAAATTACGTGTTTACCTTTAAAAAAGTTTTTTAGCTGAATAGATAAGAATAAGCTGCAAAATAAACCTGTAAAAGTACTTAATTATGTCTTTTTTATCTTTTATATTACAGTAAAAAAACATGTTGAAATCATGTTTTTTCAGGATAGACTTGGCGCCAAAAAAAATGTAGTATATTCAATTCTTAAAAATTTATATTTTTTAAAGCTCTGTCCCCATAAAATAAAAGAGTTGATCTTTTTTAAAATAATGGATATTTATTAAATCATGATAATTCACGGAACTTTGGCATTTATAAAACATGAAAATAAAATTCTATTAATAAAAAGAGAAAAAGAACCTTATCTCGGCTATTGGGGGCTCATCGGCGGTAAAATGGAGTTCGGTGAAACAATAATGGATGCAGTTATAAGAGAAACAATTGAAGAAACAGGACTTGAAGCAAAATTTAAAAGAGTAACGGCATTTTTAAATGAAGTTATATTAAATAAAAAAAATAAACCAAATATGCAGTTCATCTTATTTATATGTGAAGTTATAATTAAAGATAAAAATTTTCGTCACAGCAGGGAAGGCATGCTTAAGTGGTTTGATTTAAAAGAGGTGATTGATATTAAAGACAAAGTAATTCCTTCGGATTATAAAATTATCACAAATATTAATAAATTTGAAAAAACAGTGCACATCGAAGCTTCTTTGGATCAGGATTATAGAATAATTGATTTTAAAATTTATATTTAGAAATAAATTATGCATGTCCGGTTATTTTAGATAATGAATTATAAAATCAACAGATTATAAAAATATTGAAATTTATTTTTGAAAATTTTATGTTTGGGTATATAATAATAATTATGTTTAAATAAGGAGCAACTAATGAAAAAGGTTTTTTTTGTATTGTTTTTAATTCAAGTTTTAATATTTATCTATTCCAATGAGGATGTTTCAACGGATAAAAATTATCAAGAGATTAAGAAAGAATACGGTATGGGTTATTGTAAAGGTGATCAATATCTAAAAACCAAAGATGATTTTATTAAAGCTCTGTCCCCAATACCTCATTCAAAGGAGTTATATCTGAAATCTCAAAGATGGCGGACTGCAGCTTTTGCGCTTCTCGGCACTTCAATAGGAACCTTTGTTTCTTTTGATATTATGGCATCTTTGACTTTAATATTTGGGGATTCTATAAGTTTTCCGACACTTTATAATCCGTTACTGGGGTTTTCTTTCGGATTGACTGCTTTATCATTATTCGCAATATTAATACCTCAAGTTATTATAATGATAGTATCTTTTGTCAAAGCATATAAAATAAAAAAAGAAGCCCTTATTTTATACAATAAAAAGGTTAGGGAGTTGAAGGAAAAAACAGGAGCTATTTTTTATTTGAGTCCTTTTGTTGCTATTGATAAGGATAAAAGTCGTTATACGGGTATTGTATTTTCCTTAAGATTTAATTAAAATTAGTAACAATTAATTTTAAAAGTAAAAATTAAAAAATAAATTTTTACTTTTAAAATTTATAGTTTGACAGATCTTCTTTACCTTTGAAACTTATATTTTTTATTAAATGATATTTTTTCTTGAGCTCATCAAGTGTTATTACTTTCAACTGCATTTTTTTTGAAGGATCAAAAATACCTTTAATAAGAAAATTAATGAAGCCTTCAGCATGTAGGTAATAAAATGGCAATGATGAAACATCATCGAATTCTGCAACTGTATTTAATGAGTTATAAAATTGATATTTGCTTATAGCGTCTGCAATACTGTCATCTCTCTTAAATAAATTAAACGGCTGAATGAGTATCATGTCATGTTCATTATAACCGTCGAATTCTTCCGGTTTGGAGAGAGGCATAATATCAATCCATGCTTTTACATTTGGAACAAATTCACAGGAATCTGTAGGTACATAAAACTTAGGTTTTTCATAAAAGATCAACAATTTATCAACTTTATCGCTTATATGAAAAGCTTTAAAGGTTCTTATTTGATATAAAACTCCAGGTATAATAATTATTAAAAGTAATGCATATAAAATAATGTTCTTATATTTAAATTTTGATAATTTATTTTCATAAAACAGATAATATATTCCGCTTGATATAATCATAAGAACAGAAGGGAAAATGATAAAAAAAAGTCTGGCAATAATCGTAAAGTTTAATGCCAATAATAAAATTACAACAAAAACCGGTACTATAAGATAAAAAGTTAATTTAATAATATTTGCTTCCTTGATATTTTTAAAATTTTTTGCCAGATAATAAAATCCTATTATAAACAATATCACAAATATCACAGTTTTAATTTTGCCTTCAAAAAAATGAAAATAAGGTATGATTTTATAAGCAGTCGTAATATTGGTATATTCTCTACCCTGTCCCATATTTTCAACCAGATAATAAAGCCAGTTGTGAAGTTCTTTTTTATGAAGGATGAATTCAAAAACCAAAAGAGTTAATACAGCAGCTATAAAAATAATTAAGTAAGACAAGAGGATTTTTTTTACCTCTTTGAAGTCTTTTTTAATAATAGATAATATAAAATAAAAAAGCATAAAAGCGCCGGCGGTTGGAAGGATTGCGGTTGAAAATAATATTGATAACACTATAAAAAGATTTAAAAGTAGGATATTTTTTAATTTTATATAAATCAATATTCCTGTAAGCAGAAAAACTAAACCGTAAAATCTGTGATACTCAAAGCCATACGTCAAAGTCAGATAATAATTTGATGTCAGGTTTAGAATTAGAAATATATAAGCTGTTTTTTCATTGCTTAAGTTTTTAACAATCAGGAATGAAATTAGAATAAGCAAAACGCTGACAGTGAATTCAAGTATATAAAATGTTTGTATGGGTTTTATGACAAATAATTTTAATAAAAGTCTGCCTGCATTTAAGATCAGGTAATTGGTTAGGTAACGCCCTGTGCCTGCAGCAAGACTTGGATCGTATGAAAGATGAACATCCCCCTGAACCTGAGGTAGATTATTGAACTTAAAAACAAGTATGAAAATAAAAAAAATTGAAAGAATTACGGTAAAAATTTTTAAAATGATTATTTCATCATGAAGTAATGATTTAATATTGAATTTGTTCAAAATAAAAACATCTCCTGAAACTTTTTTTTGATTTTATAATAGTTATTATAAGAGTTATAAATAATTATGTCAATTAAAATTATAGAATATAAAGTATTATTCTTTAAAATTTTTAAGTTTTATAGATGTTTTTTCGTTCTCCGAATATAAGAGTTCCAATTCTTACGATATTTGCACCTTCTTCGATACCTATTTTAAATGTATCGGTCATGCCCATTGAAAGGTATTTCATTTCGATGTTTTTTATATTCAGATTTTTAATGTGATCAAAGATTTTTTTTGTTTCCTTAAAGCATAGTCTTGAATCCTCAGGATTGCCAGTAAACATGCCCATTGTCATTAATCCTGAAACTTTTATATTTTCTAATATTGATATGTCTTTAATTAGTTTTTCGGCATTTTCCGCATGGATGCCTGATTTCTGTTCTTCCCTGCCGCTGTTTATTTCTATGAATATGGTCATTGTCTTACTGATTTTTTTACACTCTTTATCAATCTCTTTTGCAAGCTCAACAGAATCGACTGTTTCGATTATATCGAATATTTTTACTGCATGTTTGACTTTATTTTTCTGCAGATGTCCGATAAAATGCCATTTGACTTTGCTGCCGATATTATCGTAAATCGTTTTTGCTTCCTGAACATAGTTTTCACCTATTGATTTTATACCGGCATTTATTGCAGTTAATACTTCTTCTAAAGTTCTGGTTTTACAGGCTGCTACAAGCAGTACATTTTGCGGAAGTTCATTTAATAATTTTTTAACATTTATTTCGATATCTCTCATTTTTTAACATTCTTGCTTGAAGTTATGAACCACTTCAATTAATTTCTTCTTTTCCTCCAGGGATGCGTTGAAAAAAGCCGAACCTGCAACAATTACATCAGTCCCTGCTTTTAAGACTGTTTCAATATTTTTTAAATAGATTCCTCCGTCAATTTCAATCAGGTAATTATATTTGTTTTTTACTTTTAAATTTTTCAACTCTTCTATTTTTTTAAGTGTATAACCAATGCATTTTTGTCCGCCGTAACCGGGGTTTACGCTCATTACTAAAATTAAATCTACCAGAGGAAGATAATGTTCTAAAAGAGAAACCGGAGTTGCAGGATTGACTGTAACGCCTGCAAGTTTATTGTTTTCTTTTATCAAATTTATAAACCTGTCCCCATGATGAACGACCTCACAGTGAATGTTGATTAAATCGGCTCCTGCTTCTACAAATTGCATAATCTGGTCCTGAGGATTTGTTATCATTAGATGGACATCACAGAATGCATTCTTATTGCCGGATTTGATGTCTTTGACTATTTTACTTCCGAAGGTAATCGGCGGCACAAAATGTCCGTCCATTACATCAACATGTATCCAGTCTGCCCCTAATTTCAATGCATTTTCAATATCTTCGCCAAGTTTATAGAAATTTGCAGATAAAATGCTTGGTGCAAGTTTTGCCATTATATCCTCCCTGATTTTTTTGTTAAGTTATATAAATTTTCTGCAAGTTCATCTGTGAGCTGTTCCTTTAATACCCTGTAGCTCCAATTATGATTGCCTAATGTACCAGGTTTATTCATTCTAGACTCGCTGTCAAGTTTAAGTATATCCTGCATCAAAAAGATAACTCTGTCGGCTTTTGATTCAAGCAGAGAATTTATTATAGCATAATTAAGGTCTAATTTATCAGTTATTTTTAAATAATTCAATATGTCATTTTGTTTTCGATCAGATAAGGATTTAAACCAGCCGATTATCGTGTCATTGTCATGAGTTCCTGGGTATGCAATGCAGTTTTCAGTATAATTGTCCGGGAGGTATGCGTCATTGCTGAACAGATTTATAAAATCGTCTGATAAATTGCTGTCAGAGGCGGGAAAGTTAGCAAATTCAAAAATTTTCATTCCAGGCAGATTAAAAGAGTCCCTGAGCTTTATGACCTCATCTGTTATTACACCCAGATCTTCGGCAATGATGACTTCGGGTAATTTATCCTTGTATTCTCCTTTTAATGAATTAAACAGTTCATAGCCGGGAGCTTTAACCCATTTGCCGTTAACTGCGGTTTTTTCACCATATTTAATCTCCCAGTATGCTTCAAATCCTCTGAAATGATCTATCCTTAAACAATCAACGCGTTTTAAAAGGTGACTGATCCTTTTTTTCCACCATTTAAAATTGTTATTTTTCATTAAATTCCATTTGTAGATCGGATTACCCCACAGTTGACCGGTTTCTGAAAAATAATCAGGAGGCACTCCTGCAACAACCAATGGTCTGCCATTTTTGTCAAGTTTAAAAAGTTCCTGATTAGCCCAGACCTCAGCGCTGTCATAAGAGACAAAAATAGGAGCATCACCGATTATTGTAATACCGTTCTTATTTGCATAATCTTTAAATTTTCTCCATTGACAAAAAAATTCCCATTGAACAAATTTATAAAATTCTTTTAAATCATCAATCTCTTCAGGCAGTTTTTTAATTTCTTTATAATTTCGGTAATTTTCATCCCATTTATCCCAGCTTGCACCGTTGTTATAATCTTTTAATGCCATAAAAAGTGCATAGCCGTCAAGCCAGAAGTTGTTGTCATTGGAAAACTCTATATAATCATCCGGGATTTTTTTTACAAAATTTGTATAGGCTTTTAAGAGTATTTTAAAATTATTTATATATAAGCTGTAATAATTTACCCGCTTTTTATCGGAATCCGGATAATCAACAATATCATTTTTATTTAAATACCCTTTTTTAATAAGTTCATCAAAACTTATGATATAAGGAGTGCCTGCAAATGAAGAAAAAGGCTGATATGGGGAATCACCATACCCGGTAGGTCCTAAGGGCAGAATTTGTAAAATATTCTGTCCTGCTTTTTTAAGCCAGTTTATTGTTTCTATGGAGCTTTCGCCCAGATCACCGCAGCCATAGGGACCAAAAAAGGAGGTAGGGTGTAAAATAATTCCACTTGATCGTTTTGACAAAAAAAACCTCATTTATTATAGATTTTTTAAAATATTTGATTGATATTTAGCTTAATATTAAAGTTTAATCTATATTTTCTTCAAGATAAAATCTGATGATAGTACTGCCGATTATGATCCTGTCTCCGTATATTAAGTGCATGC